>CAZRUZ010000049.1:0-16064 GCA_964603275.1 uncultured Anaerolineaceae bacterium
GACCTGGATGGTGATGGGATTGGGGCGCTGATCGGGCGGCTCGGGCACAACCAGGTCGATGGGGCGATTGTCGATGTCCGTGACGAAACGGCGGTTGAGCGGATGGTCGACCAGGCGTTCCGGCGGTTCGGGCGGCTGGACATCGCGCTGAACAACGCAGGCGTGGGCGGATTCTCCCCGATCCAGTCGTACCGGCTGGAGGACTGGGAGCGGGTGGTGGGCATTTCGCTGACGGGCACGTTCCTGTGCATCAAGCACCAGGCGGCGCGGCTCATCGCGCAAGGGCAGGGCGGGAGCATCATCAACATGGCGAGCCTGAACGCGATCCAGCCAACGGAGGGGTTCGCGGCATATTGCTCGGCGAAGGCGGGGATTGCGATGCTGACGAAGGTCGCGGCGCTTGAGCTGGGCCGCCACCAGGTGCGAGTCAACGCGATTGGCCCGGGGCTGGTCCACACGCCGGCGACCGCCGGGATGACCGCACTCCCGGGGCTCGAGGATGCCTTCATCGCGGAAGCACCGCTGGGCCGGGCCGGCGAGCCGGAGGACATCGCGAAACTGGCGGTGTTCCTTGCCTCGGACGATTCGAGCCTGATGACGGGACAGACGCTCTACGCCGATGGGGGCGCCAGCCTGAAGAAGTACCCCGAACTGTTCAGCTTCTTCGGCGTCAGCTGATCTGGTTACGCCGCGGCCGAAACGCGCTCGCTCTCTTCCCCAATGCGGTTGAAGACCTTAGCCATCAGGTCGACCCACTCTTGGTGGGCCACCTCCCATGGGAAGTCGGGGTCATCGGTATGGGGAGCGTCATAGCGGACCTCGCCGGGGAGGGGCGAGCGGGTGTAGGCATCACGCGCAAGGCGGCGGGCTTCATCGCTGATCTCCACGGAGTCGTGTGGGACGGGTCCCGCCGGAACGGCGGCCGAAACGGAGCCATCGAGCCGCTGGTACGGCACGGGGCTCACGCTCACTCCGGAAATGGGGACAGTACTCATGGGTGACTCCAGTCCCCAGGCGGCAAGCCTCCCGTTGGCCGCATGGGGAGTTCACCTAAGGTTTCGCACCTAAGGGAGCGGCGGCACGGGGCCAGGTGGGTGGCCGCGCGGTTGCGGACAGGTGACCGTCAGACGTACTCGAGGAGTTGCATCCCGAGGCCACCGAGCTCGGCGGCGGGGATCGACGCCCTCCGGGTGCCCGGGATCACCCCCGCTTCCGGCTCGGAGACGGTGAACCCGCGGCTGCGCGCGAGGCGAACGGCATCGTCAAGACTCCCCTGCACTTCCCAGGCGGCCATGCTGGCGAGACCCGCCGGGCGCCCGGCCATGCGGCTCCCCGGGCCATCGGGCCCGAGCAGCTCGAGGATTGCGCCGCCGGCCTGGATTTGGCGGATGACCATCCCGGGAGCGCGGATCGCTCCGGCCACGCGCAGGCCCAGGGGCCCGGTCCAGAGCGCGGTGGCGGCATCGAGATCGGGCGCGATGAGTGCGAGGTGATCGAGCCGCTTGAGCGGGAATGTATGGGCGAAACGCCCTGCTCCAGCGGAGCGATCGAAGCGCGCATGCCAGGTCTCCGGGTACTGGAGGAGCGTGACCGCGAAGGGCAGCGCACCGGCACTCGGGAGGATGGCGGTATCGGCGAGCGTGCGGCCATCAGCGGCGCGAACTTCGCGGACGTCTGCCGTCATGCCGGCCGCACGCAGTTTCGCGACGAGAACGGTGAGGCCACTCGTCCCGAACGCGATGGAGGCGAGCGCGCCGCCTGCTTCCGCTGCCTGGAGGTAGTGCTCCCGTGGGCCGCCGGCGAGCAGCGCCCCGTCAGTGATGCCGAGGAGTTCGATGTAGGAGAAGTCGGCGGCGCTGGAGCCAATGAACGCGGCGCGGTTGGCGGTGCCCATACCCTGGTGGGCGGTTTCCGGAGTAAGGACGAGGCCAAGGCGTTCGTAGGCGGCAGCGGCGGACTCTAGGTCCGGTACGGGGACGACGAGGTGATCGATTCGGTCGAGCATTGGAGGATTCTAGCGGTGCGGGCGCCAGGCATGTGGCCGGGGTAGACTCCCGTTCCATACGGAGGATCAGGATGAAGCACGGAGAAACGACGCTGGTGTCGAAGGGGGCATCGCTATTCGCGCAGTGGTGGCTGCCGGATGGTGAGCCGCGAGCGGTCGTGGCGATTGTCCACGGCTATGCCGAGCACAGCGGACGCTACGCGCAGACGGCGGCGGACCTGGTGGCGCGCGGGTATGCAGTCGAGGCGGTGGACCTGCGCGGGCACGGGCGATCCTCCGGCGAGCGGGTGCAGGTCGAAGGCTACGAGGACTACCTGAACGACGTGGATGCGTTCCTGGAGCGAGCCCGGGACGCCCACCGCGGGAAGAAGCTGTTCCTGCTCGGGCACAGCATGGGCGGGGGTGTGGTGACCTCGTACGTCATCGACCGGAAGCCGCCGCTCGATGGGGTGATCCTGAGCGGCGCGGCGATGCTGGCGCGGAGGGAAGAACCGCCCGCAGGTTCGCCGCCGGCGCCAACCCGGAGCGGCCCGCTGCCGGCGGAGACGATCTCACGCGACCCCGCGGTTGTGGCGGCCTACGAGAATGACCCGCTGGTGTACCGGGGGGCGCCGCCAGACCGGTCAGGGCTGGCGTGGGGCGATGCCTACCGGCGCGTACAGGAGGGGATGGCCGGGATAGCCTACCCGCTGCTCATCCTTCACGGGACGGACGACAAGCTGGTGCCGTTCCGGGGGAGCGTGCAGCTCAACGAGACCGCGTGTTCGACCGACAAGACGCTCAAACTGTACGAAGGGCTCTACCACGAGGTACTGAACGAACCTGAACGCGGCCAGGTGATCGCCGACATCGCCGCCTGGCTGGATGCGCGGAGTTAAGGAAGCCATGAAGACATCGTTCTACGAAGCCGACGCCTTCTCCGGGAGCAAGGGCGAGCACTACTGCACGATCAACTCGGATTACCGCTGGGAGAAGGGGGATGAAGTGTGGATCGATGCCGGTGGGAAGCGGGTGAAGCTCCGCATCACCTGGGTGAACGTGACGGTGAAGGACGGAGAGGTCACGCGCGACCTGCTGGGGCTCAAGCTGTAGCGGCGGAGCCTCAGTCGTCGCCGTCGGTGGCGGAGAGGCCGAGCTGGGCTTTCTTCGCGGGGATCTCCTTCGCGACCTCGCGGAGCGTGTCGAGGACTTTGTTATCGACGGCGTCGCGGGCGGCGCGGATGGCGCTGAAGACGGCGCGGGCGTTCGAGCGGCCGTGGCCGATGACGACGATGCCCTCGACGCCGATGAGCTGGGCGCCGCCGTATTCGGCGTAGTCGAGGCGGCGCTTCACTTTTCGCAGCTCGGACATGAGGACGAGGCCGGCTGCCTTGTTCCACGGGGTGAGCTCGACGGCGTTCTTGATCTCGGTGAAGAGCATTTCGGCCATGCCCTCGGCGGTCTTGAGGACGACGTTGCCGGTGAAGCCATCCATCACGGCGACATCGCAGATGCCGCGGGTGAGGTCCTTGCCCTCGACGTTGCCGATGAAGTTGAGGCGGCTGGCGCGGAGGGCCTGGTTCACCTCGATGGTGAGCTGGTTGCCCTTGCTATCCTCCTCGCCGATTGAGAGGAGACCGATCCTGGGGCTGGCGACGCGGAACATCCGCTCCATGTAGGCGGCGCCCATGTAGGCGAACTGGACGAGATGGATGGGGCGGCAGTCGGCGTTGGCGCCGACATCGAGGAGCATGGTCACGCGGCCTTCGCCCGTGGGGAAGATAGTGGCCAGCGCCGGGCGGCCGATACCCTTCACGCGGCCGAGCGTGAGGAGGGCCGCCGCCATGCCGGCGCCGGTGTTCCCGGCGGTAACGAACGCATCGGCCTTGCCTTCCCTGATGAGCGAGAGCCCCACATTCATGGAGCTGCGGGGTTTCGCTTTGACGGCCTCGGTCGGGTGTTCGTCCATCTCGATGACGTCCGGGGCTTCGACGATACGGAGACCCTTGATCTCGGTGGTGCCCTGCATCTCATGCCTGATAGCCTCAGGCTGACCGACCAGGATAACTTCGACGCCAAGGCCGCCGACCGCCATCAGGGCGCCGGCGACGATCTCCCCGGGCGCGTTATCGCCGCCCATCGCGTCGACCACGATGCGAGCTGTCATCCGTTCTTCCTCCGGGCGATGGCGATCATCCGCTCGCTCTCGTTGGTGAGCGGGCCGAGGTCATAGTCTCCGTACATGTCGACAAGCGCCAGACCGGCGAGTTCGAGCAGGTATTCGAGTTCGAAACGATAGAGGTAGCGGAGGCGGTGCTCGCTCACGTGGCGGCGGACGAGGCCGTCTTCGCCGAGCGTTTCGTAGGTAACGCGGAGGTAGCGCGACTGGGCCGCGAGGTCATCCTCGTGGAGGTGCCAGCAATCGAAGCGCAGGCCCGCGGCGGTCTCGCCGGTGAACGTGAGCAGCGGCTGGCCGTTCGATGCGGGGTCCAGCCAGAGCGCCGGACCCGGGAGGTCGATGGCGAGCAGGCCGTTGAAGGTGAGGGCCTGGGCGATGGAGCGGAGCGTCGCCAGCTGCGTTTCCCCATCGGGACAATAGAGGAAGACATCGAGGGGGAGGAGCGCGAAGCCGTAGTAATCGGGGCCAAGGGAGAGTGCGGCGATATCGCCTTCGATCAGGGTGATGTCGATGGCCTCTTCTTCGGCACGCGCACGGGCGCGGGCGAGCATTGCCGGGGAGACATCGACGCCCGTGACGTTATGTCCGTTAAGCACCAGTTCAAGGGCTATCCGGCCGGTGCCGCACCCGACTTCGAGGACTGGCCGGTCGGTCCGGCCGGCGAAGGAGAGCCAAAGACCGATGTCATCCGTGAAGCCGGAGTGGATGGCATCGTAGAAGTCGGCATCAACGGCGTAGGGGTCGTGCACCGTCCGATTGTCGATTGCCGATCGTTGAATGTCGATCCGGCCCGGCGCCCGGGCGGAGATGTGTGGCGCGGGCCATTGATGTGAGGGCTCCTGGCTGTCGAAGCTGAATGCATGAAGCACCTGGCGTTTGGCCTCGCAATTGTGGTGGCCTACTTCGTGTTCCCGGCGTGTGCCGGGGCAGGATGAGCGCTCTCAGCCGTCCTGCCGCTCCCGCATGAGCAGCCGGGAGAGGATGAGATAGTCCCGGTCACCGTGCGTGACGTGCGCCGGGACCATTGATTCGGCAAGGGCGTTGCAGGTCGACTTGGTCAGGGCGAGCGAGACCGGGTCTTTGGCGAGCAGCTTGCGGGCGAGGTCGCGGGCGGCCGGGAGCAGGTCCGGATCGGGGACACGGTGGTTGAGGAATCCCCATCGGAGCGCATCCTCACTCGAAAAGCGGTCGCAGGTCATCACCAGTTCTTTCGTGCGGGCGGGGCCGAGTTCGCGCATGAGGCGGGGCAACGCGTTCCAGGTGAGGGGGATGTTGAGGTCGACCTCCGGGATGGAGAACCAGGCGGACTCAGCGGCGAGGCGGACATCGAGGCAGGCGAGGAAGACGACGGCGCCGCCGACCGCGAGGCCGTTGACGGCGCCGATCGTGACCTGATCCAGGCCTTCAATCGCGGCCGCGGTGCGATTCCCCGCGCTGCTGGTGATGCGCTCGCGCAGCGGGGAGCGGCTCGCCGTGGCCGAAGCGAGGGCAGGCCGCTCCAGGTCCGAGGTGCTGCCGCCCAGGTCGGCGCCGGCGGAGAACGCGCGGCCGGAACCGGTGAGGATGACCACGCGGGCCTCGGCATCGTCGGCGAGCTCGCGGCACGTCTGCTGGAGCTCCTGGTGCATGCGGAGGCTGATGGCGTTCAGCTTTTCCGGGCGGTCGAGGGTGATGGTGACAAGGCCGGGGAGTTCGCTATCGCGTTCAACGGAGATGGTTTCCACGGTCTGGGCCTCCCGGCAATCAGTATGGGCGGACTTCGCGGGCGAAATCGCGGCCGCCGCGGACGGTGACGCGCATGATGGCGCCGGCACGGGAGTCATCTTCGATGAGCTCGATGACACCCGCGGCGACATCGGCAGGCTGGAGCAGGCCGCCGACCATGGAGGCGACTTCGGCGACCCTGTCCTCCCCATTACTCCTGACGAGCGGGGTATCGGTGAAGCTCGGGCAGATTGCGTTGACGCGGATGCGGTCCTGCGCGGCAAGATGGGCGAGGGAGCGGGTGAAATTCACGACGCCGGCCTTGGTGGCTGCGTAAACAGGACCATCCGGGATCGGGAGGAGGCCGCCCATCGAAGCAGTGTTGACGATGACGCCACCCGTTCCGGCGCGGCGCATTTCGCGGACGGAAATGCGGGTGGCATCGATGACGGCGGTGAGGTTGATATCGACGATTTTGCCCCAATCGCCGGGCTCATCGGCGAACAGGTCTTCGCCCGAGATGCCGGCGTTGTTGCAGGCGATGTCAAATGCGCCGAAGTGCTCAAACGCTGAGGCGAACGCCCCGGCGAGGTCCTCGGAGTGGGTGACGTCACAGCGGCGGTAGAGGGCGATGCCGCCTTCGGCGCCAACGAGGTCCACCGTTTCGCGGCCGCCCGCCTCGTTGATATCGGCGACAATCACGCGCGCCCCACGGCGTGCCAGCGCGAGGGTTATCTCGCGGCCTATCCCCGAGCCCGCGCCCGAGACGACTGCTGCTTTGCCGAGAATGTCCATCGCTGTCTCCCCGTGTGGCGTGGCTGCGGCCCGTTGCGGCAAGCCCCGCGGCGGATACGATACCAGACGTCCGCGACGCCCAGTCCGCGGGCGAGACTTCCCAGCTGGATGATGCCATGCCGATCTTCGCCGTGGGGGACAAGGTCCCCCGTATACATCCGGATGCCTTTATCGCGCCGACGGCAACGATTGTGGGTGACGTCACCATCCACGAGGGCGCCTCGGTGTGGTACGGGGCAGTGGTGCGGGGCGACACCAGCTATGCGGTGATCAACCGTGGGGCGAACGTCCAGGATGGGGCGGTGATACACGGGCGCGCAGGACTGCCGGCGATCATCGAGGAAGAGGCATCGATCGCGCACAACTGCGTGGTCCATGGGGCGGTGATCGGCTCGCGGGCGCTGATCGGGAACGGGGCGCTTGTGCTTGATGGCGCGAAGGTGGGCGCGGGGGCGCTGATCGCGGCCGGTTCGGTGGTACTGCCAGAGACGGTGATCCCTCCCGGCATGCTGGCAGCGGGGACACCGGCCGAGGTGAAGCGCTCGATCGCCGGGAGCGCCTCGGAGGAGTGGGTGACGGGGAACCCGGGACGGTACGCAGCGCTGGCGGTGATCCACCGGCAGGGGTTGCGGGAGATCGAGCGGGAAGACGTCGTTTCGCCCTGAAGGGGGCGGATTAGCCTTTGCGGATCGCGACGAGGACGCCGGCGACCGCGATCAACAGGAGGCCGATGAACGCCGCCCTGAGCGTGCTGGACTGCCCGGACGTCAGCCCCGCTTCGAGTTCGGGCTCGATGATGTTTCCGCCTTCGCCGCTGGCACGGAGCAGGTCGCGGGAGAGATCCGCGACGCTCCAGGGCACGTAGACGGCCCAGGCTCCCTGCAAGGAGAAGACGACGGTCCGCTGCTGGAAGGAGTGTCCGCGGACGTTGGCCGGGATACCATCGGCGCGGAGGCGGCCAGCAACAATCTCGGCCGCGGTTTCGCTCGTGCCCTGCCAGACCTGTTCCCAGGGTTCAGGTTGCTCGTTGTTGCTGGTCCGTTCCGCCCCGTCCATCTGACACCTACGCTGATACTGGTACGTCCAGGTGATGCTTGCGGATCTCGGCCATCACTTTCGCGCCGATCACGTCATCGGGCTCGACGACGGGAAGGCGGGGCGAACCGATCACGAAACCGAGCTGGCGAAGAATGTAGCGGATCGTGCTCGGGCTGCCATTGAGGAAGCAGGCATCGGTGACGCGGCAGAGGCGGCGATGGATGGCGGCAGCTTCGGGCAGGCGCCCGGCGAGGATATGGTCGAGCATCTGGCGCTGCTGCCCCGCGACGATGTGGGCGGTGACGCTGATGGCCCCCCAGGCGCCCATACACCAGAGGTGGAAGTTGTCGTTGTCGTTGCCGCTCCAGATCTTGAAGCCGGGGGCGGCTTCCATGATCGCGGCGCTGTGGGCGAAGTCTCCGTTGGCTTCCTTGTCACCGACGATGTTGGGGATCTCGGCGCAGCGAAGGATGGTCTCAACGGTCATGTTCACGCCGGTGCGGCCGGGGACGTTGTAGACGATGACCGGGAGGCTGGTGCTTTCGGCGATGGCGCGGAAGTGCTGGAAGATGCCTTCCTGGGGCGGCTTGAGGTAGTAGGGGACGACGGCAAGGATGGCATCGGCCCCGGCCTTTTCGGCGACGCGGGCGAGGTGGATGGAGTGGCGGGTATCGTTGGTGCCCGCGCCGGCGACAACGGTCCGGGCGCCGAGTTCCTGCTTCACTTCGACCCACAGCCGGTACTTCTCATCGTCGCTAAGGAGCGGGCTTTCGCCGGTCGTACCGACGGAGACCACACCATCGTTGCCGGAGCGGACGAGATGCGAGGCGAGGCGCCGGGCGTGGGCGTAATCGACCTCGCCGTCGGGGGTATAGGGCGTGACCATGGCGGTCAAGAGCCGGCCAAGTTCGGGCATGCGGTGGCTCCGCGAGAGGGTGAAGCGCCATTGTACCGCGAGATGCGAGGAGACGCCGTGAGGTTCAGGAGTGGATCGGGATGGAGATGGTGAAGCGGGCGCCACCGCCCGGGGCGTTTCCGGCCGAGACCGACCCGGCGTGGCCTTCGACGATGGACTTCACGATTGCGAGCCCGAGGCCGGAGCCGCCGTTCTGGCGGGAGCGGGACTTGTCGGCGCGATAGAAGCGTTCGAACAGGTGGGGGAGGTCGGACTCGGGCAGGCCGGGGCCTTCATCAGCGATGGCGACAACGGCGGTACCGTTGTCTCTCGAGAGCGTGATATGGACGGGAGTCCCCGACGGCGTGTGCTGGCGGGCGTTGGCGAGGAGGTTCGCGACGGCCTGGTGGAGGCGGGTCTGATCACCCATGACGCAGGCGGGGGTGGTGGAGACCGTCAACTCGCGGGAGGGGTCGGCCAGGCGAGCCTCATCGGCGGTCGCCTGGACAACATCGGCGAGGTCGCAAAGTTCGAGGGAGAGTTCCTGCCCTTCATCGAGGCGGGCCAGGAGGAGGAGGTCATCGACGAGTGCGCCCATGCGGTTGGACTGTTGCTCAATCCGGCGGGCGGCGTTGGCGGTGTCCTCCGGGCTGAGGCCCGGGCCGGAGGAGACGAGCTCAGCAAAGCCCCGGATCGAGGTCAGCGGGGTCCGCAGTTCGTGCGAGGCATCGGCGACGAAGCGGCGGAGGCGCTCTTCAGATTCGGTCTTCTGACGGAAGGCATCCTCGATCCGCGAGAGCATGTCATTGAGGGCGACACCGAGTCTGCCGACCTCGGTCCTGCCATCGGACGGGGTGACCCTGCGGGAGAGGTCGCCCGCGGCGATCTCTCCCGCCGTGGCGGCGAAGCGGTCAAGCGGGCGGAGCCCCAGGCGGACCAGGAAGAGCGCCCCGCCCAGGATGACGACCAGGGCGGCGCCGGAGACGGCCGCCTCGACCACCACGAGTTGTTGCAGGGTGTCATCGACGTTGCCGAGGGGGAGCGCGATGACCACGGCGCGGTCATCGCCGGCCAGCGGCTGGACCAGGACGCGGTAATCGACATCGCCGTCGACCGAAGCGACCTCGCTCCACTGCCGGGATTCCGGAGGGACCAGGGGCCCGGACAGTGAGGGAGGGCTGTAGACGGCGTCACCGAAGCCATAGGTCAGGCTGTTCAGGACCGTGCCGTCGGGGGCGCGGAGCTCGATGTAGGTCCCCGGGGGCAGGATCGGAGGCAGCGGCCGCGTGCGGCTGGAAGAGGTCCGGTCCTGCGGGACGACGCGGGTGAGCTCGGCGATAGCGGAGCCGATCGAGGCCTCGAGTTGCCGGTCTACACGTTCGACGAGGAATTGCCGGACGGAGAGATACGTCGCGAGATCGACCACCAGCAAGACGGCGATGGTGAGGGCGGCGAGGCCGGTGATCAGGCGTGCGCGAAGCGACACGGCTCAGTCCGGGGAGCGCAGGACGTAACCGATCCCGCGGACGGTGTGGATGAGCGGCGAGCCGAGCGGGTCGAGCTTGCGGCGAAGGTAGCTCACGTAGGTCTCGACGATGTTCACATCGCCGTCGAACTCGTAGGGCCAGACGTGGTCGAGGATCTGGGCGCGGGTGAGCACGCGGCCAGCGTTGGCGCAGAGATAGGAGAGCAGCCGGAACTCCGTAGGGGTCATCTCGACGCGGCGAGGGCCGCGGCGGACTTCGTGGGCATCCTGGTCGATGACGAGGTCCGCGAACGTGAGGACCGGCGCGGGCTCGGCGCGGCGCGAGCGGCGAAGGACGGCGCGCACGCGGGCGATGAGTTCGGTGATGCTGAATGGCTTGACGACGTAGTCATCGCCGCCAAGGGTGAGCCCCCGCACGCGGTCAGTCGTCGCGTCGCGGGCCGTGAGGAAGAGGACCGGCACACGGATGCCCTCTGCGGTGAGGCGGCGAAGCACCTCGAAGCCATCGAAATCGGGGAGCATGACATCGAGGATGACGGCGTCGGGCGCGAACGACTCGGCCGCCTTGAGGGCGGAGCGTCCATCGGCGGCGGTCGCGACCTCGAAGCCGTCATAGCGGAGAGCGGTACTGACAAGTTCGCGGAGCGATTCCTCATCATCGACGACGAGGACCCGAGGTGAGGCGAATCCGGGTGCGGTCATGGCGTACAGCATAGGCACGGATTCTGTGAGCTTGCTGAGTATGCGACAGAGGGGTTTCGTACCATGACAATGTTAACGATTCCTTAACCGGAAGCCCGTCTTCACAGGAAGCGCTCAGGTTGGGCGGGCAGGATGGCTCCAGACCAACGAACCGGCCACCCTCACTGCGCCGGTGACGGACTGGAGATGACCGATGAACAACCCGGTAGGAACGCCACTGACGAGCCATGCAAGCATCGAACAGGCGCTGGCAAGCCTCGAGCCGGTATCGCTCGAAGAGATGGACGGGGCGGCGCTGCTGGACCGGCGGGACACCAAGTTCGTGCTCGACGAGGCACAGGCCGCAAAGGCGCTTCACTCAGTGGGGCCGTGGTACCGCGTCCTGGAAGTGAATGGAACCCGCATTCAGGCGTACCGGACCCTGTACTTCGATAGCCCGGGCCTGGCGCTGTACCACGCGCACCACCGGCGGCAGCCCGGCCGGTACAAGGTGCGCAGCCGGCTCTACGTGGAAACCGGGACGGCCTTCCTCGAAGTGAAGCGCAAGGTGCGCGCCAACCGCACGGTGAAGACCCGGACGCGAACGCCGGACATCGTGAGTGTGATTTCCGAAGGCGAGCGGGATTTCGTCTCGCGCGAGATCAACGGCGATGGCAGCGAGCTCGCGCCCCAGCTCATCAACGAGTTCCGGCGCGTGACGCTGGTGGACCACGCCAACGGCGAACGGGTGACGCTGGACCTCGGGGTGCGGGTGGGGGCGCGAGGGTCGACCGCGGAGCTGACGGGCGTGGTCATCGCGGAGGTGAAGGAATCGGGGGCGGCGCGCGATTCGGTGTTCCTCCGGCAGATGCGGGCGATGAACATCCACCCCTCGAGCTTCAGCAAGTACTGCATCGGGATCGCGCTGCTGCGGAGTGATGTGAAGCACAACCAGTTCAAGCCGGAGCTCCGGCGCATCGAATCCATCCTCTCAGGAGCAAGCCATGGACACTGACCTTTCCCACTACCTGCTCGGGGCGGCCTTCAACCTTGCGGTGGCCGTCGTCATCGTGCGGTTCATCTACTACCCCTGGACGCAGAACCGGAGCTACGTCTTCACGTTCCTGGCGTTCAACCCAACCATCTTCTTCGTGATGGGGTTGCTCACGAGCATTGAGTTGAGCGTGGGCGTGGGCTTCGGCTTGTTCGCCATCTTCTCGGTCATCCGTTACCGCACGGAAGAGATGCCGATCCGGGAGATGACGTACCTCTTCATCATCATCGCCCTGCCGGTGATGAACTCGATCCTGATAACGGGCGACCAGGTGGAGAAGGTCCTCGTCGCGAACGGGGTGATCGTCGGGCTGCTTTACATCCTGGAGCGCGAATGGGGCTTCAGCTTCGAACTGCACAAGAAGGTGACGTACGAACGGGTGGACCTGATCACGCCGGCCCGGCGGGCGGAACTGCTGGACGACTTGCGCCAGCGGACGGGCCTGGACATCCAGCGGGCCGAGATCGGCCGGATCGATTTCCTGCGGGATACCGCGGAAGTGACCATCTTCTACAACTACCCGGCTACGGACGCGCGCAGCCATGGGCTATCGGCAGAGTACCAGCCCGCGGGCCGTCACCTCCTCGAGTCGCGCGAGCTCTGAGCACATGCGGGGAACCATTCCGCCCGCCAGGGAGAAGGAACCAGCCATGGACGAGATGTACTCCAGGAACCTGATGAAGAGTTTGAGCCGCCGCAGGCTGCTGGCCCTTGGTGGGAGTGCGGGGGCCGCCGGACTGCTGGCCGCCTGCGGAGGCCGGACAGCGGGGTCCTCGGGACAACCTGGATCGAGCTCAGGCGGGGGCGACACCGGGACCACCGGCGTGACGCGGCCCGCCGGCTGGACCGAGGCGACGCACGGGAAGGACGCCGAACCGGACTACGGGACGGTCTTCCCCGCGGCGGCCGTCAACACGTTGACCATCCGGGTACCGGCGGAGACGTGGGACGCAATGCTCGCCAACATGACCGGGCTATTCGGCCCGCGCGGGACATCGGGCTCGGGTGGCGCACCACAGGGCGGAGAGCTACCACAGGGCGGCGGGGTCCCTCCCGGAGGCGGCGCCCCACGTGAGGGCGGCCTCCCCCAGGGCGGAGCGGCCCCCGGCGACCCCGGCCGGCAGCCAGGCGGCGGATTCCCGGCGGAAAACCCGGACTGGTTCGCGGGGACGATCGAGTTCAAGGGGAACACCTGGACCAACGTCGGGGTGCGTTTCAAGGGAAACTCGTCGCTGCGCAGCGCATGGAGCAGCGGGACCGACCGGATCCCGTTCAAGCTGGACTTCGACGAGTTCGAGGGCGACCACCCGGACATTGCGGACCAGCGGTTCCACGGGTTCAAGCAGCTCTCACTGGGCAGCAACTTCAGCGACCCGTCGTTCATCCGCGAGACGGTCGGCTACGGGATCCTGGCGGAAGCGGGCCTGGTCCACGCGAAGACCGGGATGTACGAGGTCCTGCTCGACCGAGGGGCCGGACCTGCGAGCCTGGGGCTCTACACGGCGATCGAAGTGATCGACGACACCGTCGTGAAGCGCTCGTTCAAGGATGGGAGTGGGAACATCTACGAGGCGGATGGGCCCGCTGCGAGCTTTGCCGAGGGCGTGCTGGGCCAGATCGATGCGAGCTTCGAAGCTGAAGGCGGCGAGAACCCTGACCGGAGCGACATCCGGGCGCTGTACCAGGCGATCCACGCGCCGGAACGGACAGGCAATCCCGAAGCATGGCGGCGGAAGCTGGAAGCCGTCTTCGACATGGATGCCTACCTCGAGTGGCTCGCCATCGCGGCGGCGATGAAGCACTGGGATACCTACGGTGCGATGAGCCACAACTACTACCTGTACAACAACCCGGAGACCGGCCGCCTGACGTGGATCTCGTGGGACCACAACCAGGTGTTGAGCAGTGGCGGCGGCGGCGGCGCGGGCCGGCCCGGTGGCGGCGGCGGGGGTTTGCGGATGAGTACTTCGCTTGACAAGGCGGATGTCACGAGCCAGTGGCCACTCATCCGTTACGTGCTTGACGACGCGACCTATCGGTCCCGCTACCTGGCGTTCCTGCGGGAATCGCTCAACGGCCCGTTCTCTGCTGGCCGGCTGGAGCGCTGGTACCGGGAGCTGCAGGGCGTGATCGAGCCGCACGTCGCGGCGGCGGGAAAGACGGCGTTCGTCAGCGCGATCGACAGCCTGGTCGCCACGACCCGAAGCCAGGACCAGGCGGTGAAGGACTTCCTCGCCAGCCAGTAGCTCGCGGTTTCACAGGACAGACCCGGAAGGCTCCAGGGGCGCCTTCGCCAGACACCCGCACAGGGAGGAACCCATGCGCAGATTTTCACACTTCGCCGCGACCACCATCCTGGCGGCCCTCGCGGTGACGGCATGTTCCGATTCGGGCACGGAGCCCGTGCCCGGGGGAGAGCAACCCCCGGCAGACAGTTCGAGCGCGACGGCCGGAGCGGCCACCGCCACATCCGGGAAGACCGGCAGCTCGACGGCGACGCCGGGCACGACCGCGGGCCTGACTGACCATGATGATTCTGCTGACTACACGTGGGACGACGCGAAGGTGATCGCTATCACCCTCAACGGAAGCTCGGCGGCAGCGGCGAACCCGGCGGTGAAGACGGACGGTTCGACGGTAACGATCACGGCCGCCGGCACGTACCGGATCAGCGGCAAGCTCAGCGACGGCCAGGTGCTCGTCGACACGGATGACGACGAGGTCGTGCGGCTCATCCTGAGCGGCGCCGATATCACCAACGCGGACGGGGCGGCAATCGCGGTCCTCGATGCGAAGAAGGTGATGGTGGTGCTGGCGGAGAAGACGGAGAACCGGCTGAGCGACGGGAAGGAGTACGCGTTCCCTTCGGCTGACACCGATGAGCCGAACGCGACGCTCTTCAGCACGGCCGACCTGACACTCACTGGCACGGGCTCGCTCACGGTGAGCGGGAAGTACAACGACGGCATCGCGAGCAAGGACGGGCTGGTGATCTCCGGTGGGACGATCACGGTGGAAGCCGCGGACGATGGCCTGCGCGGGAAGGACTACGTGGTGCTGAAGTCTGGCTCGCTGACCATCAAGGCGGCGGGAGACGGGGTGAAGGCGGACAACGAGGAGGGTGCCACGCTGGGGTACGTCACGATCGCAGGCGGCACGCTCAAGATCACCTCGGGGCGAGACGGGATCGACGCGGCGACGGCGGCGACGGTGACCGGCGGGGACCTGAGCATCGCTTCGGGCGGGGGCGCGACGGCCACGCTGGCGGCTGACGCTTCGGCCAAGGCCATCAAGGGGACGGCGAGCGTGGCCATCAGCGGTGGCACGTTCGAGATCGATTCGGCCGACGACGCTATCCATTCGAACGAGAACGTGACGATCGACGGCGGCACCTTCACGATTGCGACCGGCGATGACGGGGTCCACGCGGACACGACCCTGGTGGTGAACGGTGGAAAGGTGACGATCACCCGTTCGTACGAGGGACTGGAGAGCGCGGCCATCACGATAAGTGGCGGCGAGATCTCGCTGGTGTCGAGCGATGACGGCATCAACGCGGCCGGCGGGCGGGATGCCTCCGGCGTGCAGGCGCCGGGCCGGCCCGGGGCGCCGGACGCGTTCGGTGGCGCCGCGGGGGCCTATTCGACCACCATCAACGGGGGCACGATCCTGGTCAGCGCCAGCGGCGACGGCCTCGATATCAACGGGACGCTGGCGATGTCGGGCGGACTGCTGGTCGTGCAGGGACCGACGGCAAACAACAACGGGGCGCTGGACTTCGATGGGGGGTTCGCGCTGACCGGCGGGACGCTGATCGCGGCCGGGAGCGCTGGGATGGCACAGGCGCCGGGCACGGGTTCGACGCAGGCCTCAGTGAATCTGCGCTTCGGGACGGCCCAGGCGGCCGGCACGGTGGTGAGCATCCTCGATGGGGACGGCGAGGCCATCGTGACGTTCAAGGCGGCGAAGGCCATCCAATCGCTGGTGGTCTCGACGCCCTCTCTAAAGGAAGGCACAACCTACGACGTGAAGGTCGGGGGGAGTGTCTCGGGCGAGAGCTTGAACGGGTATTACGAGGGTGGCACGTCCAGCGGGGGCAGCGCCTCGGGGACGGTGACCGCCCAGCTGGCCTGGCAGTCGATGGGGGGATTCGGCGGCCGGTAGGGGTGGGCGGCAGCGGCGGGCGGTAGGGGCAGGCTGCCGCTGCCGCCCGTGACCTCGCCGTAGACGTCGTACTGGTACGACTTC
>CAZRUZ010000050.1:0-12471 GCA_964603275.1 uncultured Anaerolineaceae bacterium
CGGGAGGCGTCGTACATCGCGAGGGCCTCGCGCAGGACGAACGCCTGCGACTTGCCCTCACGCTCCGCCAGCCGGGCAAGGCGGGCCCGGTCCTCGTCGGAGAGGTAGACGCTCGTTTTCTTCATGGATGTAGGGTACCACGTAGGGCAACCCCGGCTCAGGCCAGCCGCGAACCCGATGCAAGGGAGGCCGCAAGGCGGATCGCCTCGACCATGCTGGTCTCATCGGCGATACCCTGGCCGGCCATATCGAAGGCTGTCCCGTGGTCGACCGAGGTGCGGATGAAGGGGAGGCCGAGGTTCACGCTGACGCTCTGCTCGAAGCCGTGGACCTTGATCGCGATGTGGCCCTGGTCGTGGTACATCACGACCACGAAATCGAAGCGGCCGGCGATGGCGTGGTTGAACACGGAGTCCGCGGGATGGGGGCCGGACGCATCGATGCCCGCGGCGCGGGCGTCAGCGACTGCGGGCGCGATCTCGTCGATCTCCTCGCGGCCGATGAGGCCGTTGTCGCTGGCGTGGGGATTGAGCGCGGCCACGGCGATGCGCGGACGCTCGAATCCCCAGCGGAGGAAATACTCGTGGGTGAGGTGGATGGCGCGGAGGACATTCTCACGCGTGACGAAGGCGCAGGCATCCCGCAAGGGCTTGTGGGTGGAGAGGTGCATGCAGCGCAGGCTGCCGGAGACGAGCATGGTGGCGACGTGGGCCGAACCACTGAGGCGCTGAAGCACCTCCTGGTGGCCGGTCTCGTTGATTCCGGCGAGGCGGAAGGCTTCCTTGTTCACGGGCGCGGTGACCATGGCATCGGCATCGCCGGAGAGGCACATGCGGGCGGCGTGCTCGATCCAGCCGTGGGCGGCCCTGGCGGATTCGGCGGAGAGCCGGCCAACCGGGTAGCCGGCGGCTGGCGCCGGGCACGTCGCAACAACGGGACTATCGACCGTTAAGTTCAGGCTCTTCGCGCATGCGGCCAGCAGTGAGCCATCGCCGATGACCGTGAGGCGGGCGAGTTCGTGCAGGCGGGGGTGGGCGAGCGCCTTCGCGACCACCTCGGGGCCGATGCCCGAGGGGTCGCCCATGGTGACGACGATGTGTGGAAGCGGCATGGGAGAACAGTAGCAGGTGGGCGAAGCCGGGCGGATCCAGGGGGCGGGACTGCATCACATGGGGTGCCCCTGCACCCGACCTGACGCCGCCGTGGCACCCCAGCTCAGCGCCCGTACCAGTAGAGGACTCGAAGGGCGCGCAAGGTGATCCACCGGCTTGGGCGGCCGTCACCATCTTCAAGCGCAAAGTGAACGTCGCCCGGATGGGTGTTCTCCAGGAGCCATGTGCCATCGGGCTGCCGCCTGGAAAGGAGCCAATCGACTGCTTCGCCCAGCCTCGGGTCCGGCACGCCGCCGACGGAGCGGAAGTATTCGAGGGCGCGCAGCACGTCGTAGTGCCATCGCGTGGGAAACGAGAACTGCAACCAGGCTCGGTCGACGACCTCACCGGTGCTCTTGCGGCGGACGAGACGGCGTTCGAGCAGGTATTCTTCCGCGCGGCGGCGAGCCGCGGCAATTCGCGCGGAGGCGCCCGTCGCACGCTCGTAGGCCAGCAGACCTTCGAGCACGTTGATCGTGGTTGCAAAGGACGACCGGACAGAACCTCTCTCGGCCTCACAGTTCCAACCGCCGTCATCGAGCTGCTCATCGAGAAGCCGGGCGGCCACACCCGCCACGTCCTGTCCGAAGTACGTGCCGATGCTGACGACCCGGCCATTGATACACGGCTCGACTTCACCACTGAAAAACGGCTGCCCTTCGTGCTCCCAACGGCAGCCGTCTCGGACGCGCGCGATTGCCTGGTGGACGCCGCCGGAGCGGGGATCGACGCCAAAGTCACGCAGGAGTTGGAGTGTTGGCAGGGTGGAGGTCCAGGGTTGGCCCCGGTACCGCTCGCGCTCGGCGAAGTACCGGGCCGGGAAGCACGCGCCTCCCGCCCACTGGCCGTCTTCGCCTTGCAGCGCCAGCAGGCGGGCGCCCCAGCCATCGGAGGCGACCCTCGCGCGCTCGGCAGCGACGGCCTCAGGCGGGGCATGAGCAAGATCGCGCAGCGCTTGCCAGCGGATGGCCGGGTCGGAATCCAACAGCCAATCGAGGGCGGACATTCTCTGAGTCTAGCGAGGTGGCCGCAATGCCGTCGATAACGCAGTCTTCAGGAGAGGACGGGCTCCGTCTGACGCGTGGCGAGCCACGTACGAACATGTCCCTTGTTCATCGTGGCCGGGCCGCGGGACGTCACGGTTCCTGGAACTGGCCGACGGCGCCCGCTTCGATCAGGCCGGTGACCTCCGGCGGGGTGTAGCCCAGCAGGCCGAGGATCTCCTCCGTGTGCTCGCCGGGTTTCGAGGCCCCGCGGGATGCGCCCCCGGGAGTGCGTGACAGCTTCACCGGGGTGTTGGCAACCCGGAGGGACGCGCCGGTCCAGGTTGGAAGATCCACCAGCATCTCGCGGGCGGCGACCTGCGGGTCGGCCACCATCTCATCGACGCGGTTCACGGGGCCGACGAGCGCGATCGGGCTAAGGATCTCCTGCCATTCGGCCTTGGACTTCTTGCGGAAGGCAGCGAAGAGGATGGGCTCGAGGGCGGCGTAGTTGCGGGTGCGGATGGCGTTAGTGATGAAGCGCTCGTCGGTGGCGAGTTCGTCACAGCCGATGAGGGCGCAGAACAGAGCCCAGTTGTGGTCCTTCACGTTGGCCACCACCACCCAGCCATCGCTGGCGGGGAATGCCTGGTGGGGGGTGCTGAGCGGATGGCGGAGGCCGACGGGGCCCTGCACCTCTCCGGTGGCGGTGTGGCGGACGATGGCGTTCTCCATGAGCGCCACCTGGGCATCGAGCATGGCGACATCGATGCGCTGGCCCAGGCCGGAACGCCCGCGTTCGACCAGCGCCGAAAGCACGCCGATGGCGGTGAACATCCCCGCGCCCATATCGCCGATGGAGTACCCGGCCCGGGCAGGGGGTCCGCCCTCGTGGCCGGTCATGCTCATGACGCCACCCATGCCCTGGACGACGGCATCGACCGCGCCCCGGTCGCGGTAGGGACCGGTGTGGCCAAAGCCGGAGGTGGAGGCGTAGATGAGCCGAGGATTGACCTGGCTCATCTTTTCGTAGCCGAAGCCGAGGCTGTCCATGGTGCCGGGGGAGAAGTTCTCGGTGAGGACATCGACGTTGGCGGCGGCCCGGTAGATAACGTCTTTCGCGCCCGGCGCCTTGAGGTCGAGCATGATGCTCTTCTTTCCGCGGTTGACGGAGAAGAAGTAGGTGCTGACGCCGTGCACGTAGGGGCCGATGCCGCGGCGGGTCTCGTTCTGGTGGGCGGTCTCGACCTTCCAGACCTCGGCGCCAAGGTCGGCGAGGACCATGACGCCGTAGGGGCCGGCAAGCGCCCAGGTGAAATCAAGCACGCGAACCCCGTCGAGTGGCCCGGCCATCGGCATCCCTCCCTGTGTTAGCGGCCGGTTACCCGGCGAGTGGCGTCACGGAATCGTTCGACCTGTTCGGGGCTGCCGCGCAGCCGGCGGTTGGCATCGTCTTCCATGCGGCGGGCCTCATCGGAGAGGGTGGCGGTATCGATCACGCGCTTGGCCTCCTGTACCGCGGAGCGCGACATGGAGGCGATGGCAGCCGCCATGGACCAGGCGGCATCCATCAGCTCGTGTGGCTGGTGGAGCGCGGTGACGAGCCCGTAGTCGAACGCCTCGTGCGCATCGAACTTGCGGGCGGTGAAGATAAGGTCCTTGGCCCGGGCGGCGCCGACCAGGCGGGGGAGGGAGGCGGCCGCGACCACCAGCCCGTATTCAGAACCGGGCAGGCGGAAGCTGGCGTTCGTCGAGGCGATGCGGATATCGCAGCCGATGGCCAGGCGCGCACCGCCGCCAAAGCAGTAGCCGTTGACCGCTGCGATGAGCGGCTGCGGGGTCCTGGCGAGGACACCGAAAAGGCCGCCGGCGCTGCGCGAGCGGGCCTCGGGCGCGCCTTCGACGCCGCTCATCTCGAGCATGTCGCCGCCGGCGCAGAACGCTTTCTCGCCGGTACCGGTGAGGATGATGGCGGCGACTTCGGGGTCTTCGCTGGCGCGGAGGATGGCGTCGCCGAGCTGGTCGCTGAGGGCGTTGCTGAGGGCGTGATGCCGTTCGGGGCGGTTGAGGGCGAGGCAGACGACGGCCCCGCGCCGTTCTTCGATGACGAGTGGTGCGGTTTCGGACATTGCGGGGGAGTCTAGACACTCTTGTGCAGAAAGGCCACGTCAGCCCCCGCGTGGGTTGCTCAGGTCAGGTTGAGCCAGGCGACCGCGCCAAGGGCGGCAATGGAGAAGGCGGCGAGCAGCCACGTCTCCCAGCGCAGGAGGGGGCCGGTTGCCCGGAGCCGCCTCTCGGCCTGGCGGTCGGCGAACTCGAGCGGTTGCGCCCGGATTTCTTCCTCGGGCGGCTGAAACGGGTACCTGCTCACGGATCGAGGGTAGCACCCCGTGCAAGGGTACCGGGGGCTATGGGTGGGCGTGGTGCTATAGGCAATTTGGGAGTAGTCGCCGACGTATCATTGTGATTGTATACAATCACTTTCTTGCTCTGGGAGGACTGCACACGATGACAACGAGCTGGCTCAGCTACACCAAACCGGACGCGCACAGCGACAAGGACGGCCCCGACTACTTCCGTGACACCTTCCCGTACACGCTGCCACCGCTGGCCCGGTTCGAACCTGATCCGGTGCGCCTGGATCCGCCCGAGCGCATCTGGATCACGGACACAACCTTCCGCGACGGGCAGCAGAGCAGGGCTCCGTACTCCGTGGAGCAGATCGTCCACCTCTACGAACTGCTCCACCGGCTGGGTGGCCCGGAGGGGATGATCCGGCAGTCCGAGTTCTTCCTGTATACAAAGAAGGACCGCGAGGCGGTCGAACGCTGCCAGGCGCTCGGCGTCCGCTTCCCGGAGATCACCGGGTGGATCCGGGCGACGATGGCCGACTACCAGCTCGTACGGGCGGCGGGGTTGAAGGAGACGGGCATCCTCACCTCGATCTCCGACTACCACATCTTCAAGAAGCTGAACTCCACCCGCGAGGCGGTGATCGCGGGCTACCTGGAGGTGGTTGATGCGGCGCTGGCCGATGGCGTGGTCCCGCGCTGCCACATCGAGGACAGCACGCGGGCGGACTTCCACGGCGTCGTGCTGCCGTTCGTGCAGGCACTGATGGAGCGGGGCCGGCGGGCAGGCATCCAGGTGAAGGTGCGCTACCCGGACACGATGGGTGTGGGGGTGCCCGACCCGCACGCGGCACTGCCGCGGGGCATCCCCCGGCTGACGCACCTGTTGAAAACCGAAGGCGGGGTGCCTTCGGAGGCGCTCGAGTTCCACGGACAGAACGACCTGAACGCGATCATCCCGAACGCGGTCGCGGCGTGGCTCTACGGGGCGAGTTCGAACAACGGCACGTTGCTGGGGATTGGCGAGCGCAGCGGGAACACGCCAATCGAGGCTCTGGTGTTCTGGCTCATCGGGCTGACCGGCGAGTCGCACGGTATGGACACGACGGTGATCAGCGAGATCGCGGACTACTACCGGGAGATCGGCGAGGTGGTGGACCAGCGGCTGCCGTTCGTCGGCGACAACTTCAACGTGACGCGGGCCGGGATCCACGCGGATGGGATGATCAAGGACGAGGAGATCTACAACCCGTTCGACACGACGCGGCTGCTGAACCGGCCGCCGGGGGTGGCGATCACCGACAAGAGCGGCGCGGCGGGGCTGCTGATGTGGATGCAGAAGCGCCGGCCAGCCGAGGCGGCGGGGCTGGAGAAGCGCGACCCACGGCTGATGCAGATGCTGGACCTGGTGATGCGCGAGTACGACGACGGCCGGGTGACCAGCCTTGCCGACGAGGAGGTGCACCGCCTGGTGGACGAAGTGTTCGCGGGGTAGGGCGGCCGTTGGCTCACGGCTCGGGAATCTCACCTGGGTCCAACATCTGGATGCCGTTCTTCGCGAACTCGTCCGGCGTGATGGCAAGCCATCGATCGGCACACTCAAGAAACACAGCGGTGAGCCCACCCATGGAGTAATCACCGGGCCGGATAGCGCGGTTCTTCGCCGAATCGGGGTTCTCGCGGTTCAGGCGGGAAATGATGTTCTCGATGTCGCCTTCATCCAGGGGCTTCCCGGGATCGGAGCGGGTCTCGAAGCCCGCATCGCGCATGCAATGGCCGAAAGGTCTCCAACGCGGGTCAAACCACGGCGTCGCGGCCTTCTCTTCAGGCGGGAGGTTGCGATTGTCCCAAGGGCCATTGGAGTTCCAGAAGACTCCGGTATCCGGCCGTATCCACCTGTTCAGCACCGGGATCGGGGGCGTTTGCTCGCCCACGGGCGGCTCTGCGGGGTCGTCGCTCCTCAATGGGAAGGCGATGACGATCGACGTTGCTCCGAGCGTGATTCCAGCAGCGATGGCCGCAAGCAGCATCAACCCCTTTGCCATTTTGGCACCTCCCGCATGTTCAAGTATCGGACTCTAATGAATAGATAGATATAAATAGTTGATATCAGTGATCTTAGAAGCTGCCATATCCCCAGCGTACCAGGAGTATCCGGATGATGGTGGGCAAGGAGACTGAGATTGGCCGCCCGTGTACAGACACCCCTCTGAGGCTAGATATGGATTCCATGTTTCGCTGTGCAGGGTACCTGTGTCCTGATGAAGATGGGCGGAGGTAGCGCAGCCGTAAGGCGGGGAACTCCCAAGCGTAGCCACCGAGCCAACTGGAGCACCACCAGACGAACCGTTATTGAACCAATAATTGACCAGGTAACTTTGCCATAACCATGATGTCGCGGAGTAATTATTCCAAGTATACCAGTGATTGAGGTTCTGCTGGGAGATATGCCCGTAATAGACCTCATGCACATCCGTAAGACCAACCCCGTCGTAGTAGTACACCCAGGCTCTGGTCCGTCGGCCGTTGTACTGTGGTCCGGAGTAGGCGAAGCACCCCGATGAGGCGTCCTCCATGAAGAAGTAGCCGCCTCTCACCTGCGGTGGCAGGTATGCGTTCTGGAAAGACACGCTTGAACCCGAACCGGCGCCGAAGTCCGTCGGCCTGCCCATTCCGCCATGTGCCCCCGTCACACCGTCAGGCGGGCTGTCGTCCGTGATTCGACAGGGTGCCCACGGGTTGGGAATCCCGGAGCGATAAGGGTGCTGTGTGAAAGGATCGGGGTCATAGCATTGGAGTGTGGCTACGCGTCCGCCTGTCCCTGCCTGAATTCCGATGGTCACTTGCGTCGAGGCAGCAGCGGCCTCAGGTGTTGCAAGTACGAAAGTGCCCAGCGCGATGTCGATGGTGAGGAGGATCCAGAATGCCGTCTCTACGAAGCGTCCATGGTTCGCGACATCGCGTTCAGACAGGGTTCGCGGTCGCCACTCCCTACCACTCCGTCGCCGGCTGGCGCCGGCCGCAACAACTATGGCAGAAGCACTGAACTGGTTGACGCGTTTCATCGGCGTGTCCTCCTCTGGAGGCAGCATTGACCTGGCCGACTGGCCTTACAACCCTTCTTCTCTCGGAAAAATTCTCCCATTCGTTATCAGCCCCGCGGCGAAGGCCACGCAGCAGCCAGAGTGGTGCGAGAACCAGCGCGCCGCCGCCCACGGGTCGTGCTTCAGGCCGTGCGGGTCGAAGATCAGGACCTGGACCCGGTCGAGGACCCGGTAGACCGAGCTTCGGGCCAGGTGCAGGCGTTCGGCGATCTCTTCCGCCGGGCACCCGCAGGCGCGGGCGGCGAGGATTCTCTGCGTGTCCTCGTCGATGTGCGGGACGTGGGCCGCGCGCAGGATGGCTTCTCGTTCTGCTGGTGCGATCTTCTCAACTGGCATCCGCGCTGCCCCCGCGTGGCACGACCGGGTGTCATGCCGTTGCGGCAGTGTCGCGCCGTGGGGCGGACGCTGTCAATGCGTATTGTGTAAACATTTCATTGCCGGGAATCCCGTCGTTGAACTCACCGGTTGGCGCCGCCGAGCGACCGCACGAGAGCATCGAGGAGATCGAGGACGCGGCCGAAGCGGCGGCGGGACGGCGGCGGGGCTGGAGGCAAGGGATCGAGCCCGGCGCGGAGGCGGTGTTCGAGCTCGGCGCGTTCGTAATTGTCCGGGTCGTTGCTGCCGTTCACGGTGCACTCCAGCTGGCTCAGTGCTTGAAGAAGTCCGCGTTGATGCGTTCGCGGTCGCGTTCGTCTGGCGGCAGGTCCCAGATGGAGACGATGGCGCCGACGGGGCAGACGTGGCGGCAGGCGGTGCAATCGATGCAACGCACGGTATCGATGTAGTAGGTCGGGGCATCAGGCGAGGTGGCGATGCAGCCGACAGGGCACACGCTGGCGCAGTAGCCGTCTTTCACACCGGTGCAGGCGCGGGTGATGGCGTATGGCACGGATCCATTTTACGCATGGCGGAGGGCGTGCGGGGCGCCGTGCGGGTATTCTAAAGGAAATGGCAACGCGGAAGCCCCGAAAGACCAAGGCGGACCTCGTCTATGAGGCACTGCAGGCGGCGATCATGGCCGGGAACATCCGGGAAGGGGAGCACCTCCGGCAGGAGGAGATCGCGGCGCGCTGGGGTGTGAGCCAGACGCCCGTGCGGGAGGCGTTCCGGCGGCTCGAAAGCGAAGGGCTGGTTGAGCATGCGCCGAACCGCGGGGTCATCGTGCGGGGGATCCCGTGGACGCCGCCGCCAGCGCCACTCGATGTGCTCGCCCGGCGCTGGGGCGAACTGGTGAAGGACCCGGAGAGCGTGCCGGGGAGCGACTTCCCCTGAGCGCGGCGGCCTGGCCTGCATCCGGCACGTTCGAAAGGCCACGCGGCAGGGCGTAGAATCCGGCCCGCTATGGAACTTGAAGGAAGAGTCGCACTGGTAACGGGCGCGTCGCGCGGGATTGGCGCGGATGTGGCCCTCGAACTCGGGCGGGCAGGGGCGGCCGTCGCCGTTTGCGCGCGGACCACCGAGGTGACCGACAAACGGCTGCCGGGGACGATCCACTCGGTCGCCCAGGCGATCCGCGATGAGGGCGGCCGGGCCGAGGGGATCGTGATGGATATGCGCGAGCCGGAGTCGATCGCCGCGGGGGTCGCGAGGACGGTCGAGGCATTCGGACGCCTGGACATCGTCGTGAACAACGCGGCGATCCTCGTGCCGGGGACGCTGGAGTCCATCCAGCCGCGGCACCTCGACCTGATCTGGCAGGTGGACCTGCGGGGGCCGATCCTCCTGATGCGGGAGGCAGCGCCGCACCTGCGGGCGGCCGGTGGGGGACACATCATCAATGTCTCCTCACGGGCAGGGGTATTCCCGGGGCCAGGGCCGTATCCGCAGGGCCGCCGCGGCGGGGCGTTCTACGGGATGGTGAAGGCTGGGCTGGAACGGCTTTCGCAGGGGCTGGCGATGGAGTTCCAGGACGACCGGATCTCCGTGAACGTGCTCTCGCCGCAGGGGCGGATCAAGACGCCGGGCAACATCTTCGCGCAGAACGACCGCGAGAACCCTGACCTGGAGTTCGAGACAGCGGCGGCGATGGCTAAGGGGACGCGCTGGATCTGCGCGCAGCCGCCCACGTTCACGGGGCACATCCTGTTCGATGAAGACCTCTGCCGGGAGAAGGGGCTGCTCTAGCGGGGAACGCCCGCGTTACACCGGTTCGGCGACGAAGATGGGGATCTTGCGCGTGGTGCGCTGCTGATAGTCCTGGTAGGGCGGGTAGGCCGCGACGGCGAGGTCCCAGAGACGCGCGCGCTCGGCATCATCGGCGACTTCGCGGACGCGCATGTCGTGGACTTCGGTGAGGTCGCGCACCTGGACGTCCGGGTTGGAGCGCAGGTTATAGACCCAGACGGGGTTCTTCGGGGCGCCGCCCATGGAGCCGACGAGCACGTAGTTGGGGCCGTCCTTCACGCGCATCAGAGGAGTCTTGCGGACGCCGCCAGACTTGTTGCCGGTGTTGGTGACAATGACAACGGGCAGGCCGGTATTCAGCAGGGTGGTGCCCTCGGTGCCACCGGAGCTTTCGTACAGCTCGACCTGCTTGCGGACCCACTCGATGGGGCTGGGGATGTAGTCGCTCATGCGTTCCTCCTGCAGTTAGAGGAGAGTCTACAGGGAGAGGGGTGCGGGTGGGTGCGCCGTCAGTAGGCGTCCTGCCGGTCCGAGATGGATGAGATGTACATCGCGTCTCCGTGGAGCACGAAAAGCACCCTCCAATTTCCAACACGGAGACGCCACTCGTCGGATCCCTGAAGTTTCTTCGTGTCCCCCCGGCCCCCATTTCCGAATTCTCGAGTGGCTACGAGGATTCGGGTGGCCTGCTTGGCGTTTCTCGCTGCCAGCTGAGCGATGCCTTCCGCTGCAATCTGGTACCAGAATACTTGGCGCTTCATCCGACTCGGCGGCCCGGACTCCGGCCCAAGGCTGCATGGAGCTCGTCCAAGGCGCGCCGTTCTTCGGCCGAGACAGGCTCGTCATCCAGCGGCGCATCGTGGAGGATCTTGAGCCACTCCTCGTCGCTGATGGGCTCGATGAGGTCGAGCACCTTGCCGGCGGCCTCGTAGTCTTCGGCCTCGAACAGGCGGTCGAACTCAGCCCGCAGCTCTTCCTGAGTCTTCATTACGAGAGTGTATCACTCCTGCGCGGGGGTCTGGCCGCCACCCGCACTACCCCACGCCGCTCAGCTTCTTCTTCTTGCTGGCGACGTAGTCGACGAGGATGTACTCGCCGAGCTTGTCCGGGGTGGTGTAGAAGACCCTTCCCTTATTAATACGCGCGACCTGGTTGATGAACTCCTTGAGGTAGTAGTTCCGGTCGAGCATGAAGGTGTTGATGGTGATGCCCTTCTGGGTGCAGCGCTTCACTTCCTTGAGGGTCTCGCGGATAGTGATGGGGCTGGGCGGGTAGGCGAAGTAGCTGCGCCCCTTTTCCAGGTGGGCGGTGGGTTCGCCATCGGAGATCATGATGATCTGGCGGGTGCCCTGGGTGTGCTTTGCCAGCAGCTTCTGGGCGATCATCAGGGCGTGGTGCATGTTCGTGCCGAGCACCGATTCGTCCCAGCGGACGTAGGGCAGCTCATCGGTCTTGAGCTCACGGGCGTAGGCGCTGAAGCCGATGATGTAGAGGCTATCGCGCTGGTATTGGGATGAGATGAGGTTGTTGAGCGCGAGGGCGACCTTCTTGGCGGCCTGGAAGCTGCCGCGGAGGGCCATCGACCAGCTGAGGTCGAGCATGATCACGGTCGAGGTCTGGGTGAGCAACTCGGTGCGCTCGACTTCGAAGTCATCGGGCTTGAGGTGGATGGGGGTGCCCGGGCCTTCGCGGTACATGGAGTTCATGATCGTCTTCTGAATATCGAGGAGGAACGGGTCGCCGAACTCGTACTTCTTCGTCGTATCGGTGCGTTCGCCGCCCGAGCCGGTATCGCGGATCTCGTGCTTGCCAAAAGAGTCGGCCTTGAGCTGCTTGTAGATTTCGACGAGGGCGCGCTGGCCGATCTTGCGGGTGCCGCGGGGCGTGAGCTCCCACTGGTTGCCCTTCTTGCGGATGTAGCCGGCCTTTTCGAGGATTTCGAGGAAGTCCTTGAGCTGGTCGAGCGTGTCGCGGGCCTCGGGGCCGAGGATCTCTTCGAGCTTTTCGGCGTCGATGTCGTCAATTTCGCCGCCGTACTGGGTGCGTTCGAGCTGGCGTTCGAGCTCATCGATGGACTGCATGCGGTCCATGAGGTTCATGGCTGACTGGAGGTCGATCTCCTCGTCGCCGCGGAAGGGGTACTGGTTGCGCAGGTCGCGCATGGGGTAGAGGTATTCGAGGTTCTGGCCAAGTTCGTTGAGCGACTGCTGGAGTTCAGCGTCGCCAATCTTATCCGCGAGGAGGTCTTGGAGCTGCTGGCGCAGGTCACCGGGGAGGGAATCGAGGAGCGATTGCATCTGGCCCATCTGGTGCTGCATCTGCTGGATGAGCTCATCGAGCGACTGCGGGGGGTTATCGCCGAAGAGGTCGCCGTACTGCTGCATGAACTGGTCGAAGTTCGGCTCTTTGCCGGCCATCTTGTCCTGCAGCATCTGGTTGAGGCCGCGGACCATGTCCTTCATGCGCTGCATGTCTTCGGGGGACATGTTGGCGATCTGGTTGTACATGTCCTTGAAGAAGGTATCCATCATGGCCTTCTTCAGGGATTCGAGGAGCTCGTTGAAGCGGGCCTGTGCTTCGGGGTCCATGAACTCGTAGTTCTGGAGCTCCTTCACCTGACCGGCGACATCCTCCGGGAGGTCCTGGAGGAACTGCTTCTTCTTGTTGGCGATGTTGCGGAGCATGTCGGCGAATTCGCCGGGCTGCCGCGGGGCGCCCTGTTGCTGGCTGCCCTGCTGGCCGCCTTCGGAACCTTCGG
>CAZRUZ010000050.1:12571-14156 GCA_964603275.1 uncultured Anaerolineaceae bacterium
GAGGGCTTCATCGTAGAGGGCCTGCGGACGTGGCCAGCGCATCCGTCGGCCGCCGGGGATGCTGCTTCCACATTCCGGCATGCCGAGCTGTTCGTGAAGGGGCCGGTGTTCGGCTTCCAGATCACGCAGACCAACCGTGCGGTGGACCTTGTGGGGGCGCCGAAACAGGTCGGCAGCGAGGATGGCGGCGAGCCCGTCTTCCTGGAAGAAACCGCGCAGGCGCGGGTCTACACGCTGATCGCGGCCGGGCGGAGTTACAGCCTGGCTATCGCCAGCCAGCACACGTTCGCCGAAGAGGAAGCGGTCGCGGTGCTCCGGTCGATGGCTCGCTGACGCCGGGCCCGCCAGCCGGGTCTACCCGCCCGCGAGTTTCACCCGGTGGCCCTGCCCTTCGAGCAGGGCCGCGACCCGTTCGCGGAGGTCGCCCTGGATAACGAGGGTGCGGCCTTCGCGCGAGCCGCCGGTGCCGCACTGCGCCTTGAGTGTCTTCAGTACCCCATCAAGGCCGGCCTCGTCCCCCGGGAGTCCGGTGACGAGGGTCGCGGTCTTGCCGCCGCGGCCGGCCTTCTGCCGGTGAACGCGGACGATGCCATCGTCGGGGACCGCGGGGCCGGCCGGGCCCCTGGCGGCGGCTGGTTTCGCCCCGGGCAAGGATTCGGGCTTGCGGTTGCCGGTGTAGGCGATGCGGCCTCCATCGGTGGAGTAAACGAGGCGGGAAGACTCTCCGGGGCGCGGCATGGGGGCGCTAGTTGTCGTTCCCGCCGCGGAGGAAGTCCTCGACGTCGCGGAGGATATCGTCGGCGGATGGCAGGTCGCCGCCGCCGGCTTCGGACCCGGTCTCTTCTTCCTCCGGGGGCTCGCCGTAGTTCTCCTCGAGGGTGCGGACGTAGGAGCCGATCTGGTCATCGCCGCGCGAGGCTTCCTCGACGCGGCCGGCGAAGGCGGCGACTTCCTCGTCGAGGTCGCCGAGGGGCGGGGCGAAGCCGAGGACGGGCTCGAGCGCGTTGAGCAGCGCCAGGGTCGCCGGGGGGTTTTCTTCGACGTTGAGGTAGTGGGGGACGCCCGCGGCGAGGCTAATGAGGTTCGCCCCGCGGCGGCGAAGGGAATCATGGAGAACGCCAAGGATGCCGGTCGGGCCCTGGTAGAGCGAGCGGCCGAGGCCGAAACGCGCGGCCAGGCGAGGGTCGGCGGATGAGCCACTGACGGGGATCGGGCGGGTGTGGGGCGTGGCGGCCGGGCGCGCGACAAGGGTGCAAACGAGCGACGGGTTGAGCTCCCAGATCGCATCGGTGAGGCGTTCCGAGAAGGTGCGCCAGCGCAGGTTCGGCTCGGCGCCGAGGACGATGACCAGGTCGTTGGGGGCATCCGGGATGCGGGCGGCGTAGGCTTCGTTCTTCGGCCAATCGATGCGGCGGACGCCGTCCTCATCGATGCGGACGTGGGGGCGCGAATCGGTGAAGACGTAGTAGTCCTCGGGGTCGACGGTGAGGAATTGCTCAGCGGCGAAGGCGTCAACGAGCCTGCGGCCGGTATCGACGGTGACTGTGCCAGTATCGCTCCAGCCGGTGAAGGCCATGATGACAAC
>CAZRUZ010000050.1:14256-15843 GCA_964603275.1 uncultured Anaerolineaceae bacterium
TATCGACGGTGACTGTGCCAGTATCGCTCCAGCCGGTGAAGGCCATGATGACAACAGGGGAACGCAGTCCGGGAACCGGGGTTAGGGTGAATCCATCCACGGGAGCCATTGTAGCGCGGCCGGGCTAAGGGGAAGGACGGAGGGCGGTACGGAGGGCGAAGGGTGAAGTGCGGACACACGCGGGAGTACCGCAGGGTCCGGAGCCTGCGGCCGCAGCTCGTCCCGCTCGATGGCCACAACCGCCGAGGTATCGACTACGGTTCCCACGGCCCCGGCGACGCGGCCCGATTCAGTTCTTCCCGCACCTGTTCGAGATCATCGAGGAAGGCGTCGTGGTCGAGTGGCGGCGACAATCGCCGGAGCATGAGGAATTGCTACGAGCCGGCAGTCACCGGCGAGCCTGGTTCGAGGCGGCCGATGACCTGCCCCCCGCGTTCGAGTTCGACGGCATCGCCGCGCTCGATGGCTCGCCGGACCCCGAGTGGGCGTTCGTCGATCGCCATGCGGAATGTCATGGTCCGAATTGTACGCGATCCGGGCGGTCACACGCCGGCGTAGCTGTGCAGACCGCTGACCCAGAGGTTGACGCCGAAGTAGGTGAACATCACCAGGGCCCACATCGCGACGAGCCACCACATGGGGTCGGGGCGCCAGCCGCGGCGGACGCGCTCGGGAACGATTTTGCGGATGCCGGGTGCGCCGGCGACGCTGCCGCTCCCCGCGCGGGCGTGGAAGTAGGCGGCGATGCTGAGCCAGGTGACGAGCGCGGCGGTCTCCTTCGGGTCCCAGCCCCAGTAGCGGCCCCAGGCGCTGTTTGCCCACCAGGCGCCGAGGGCGATGCCAAGCCCCAGCAGGGGAAAGCCGACCATGACAGCCTTGTGGGCGAGGTCGCCGGCAGCCTCGGCCGAGGGAAGGGCGGCGTAACGGCGGCGGCCCTCCCCGCCCTGGAGGAGATAGATGACGGCACCGCAGAAGCTGACGGTGAGGACCGCGTAGGAGAGCATCATCACGCTGACGTGAATGGTGAGGAGGGGGCCGTTCTGGAGCGCCGGGATGAGCGGGACAATATCGCTCGGGAAGAGCGAGGCGATGAAAAGCATGGCCAGCACGATGGGGAGCGCGACCAGGCCGAAGCGCCGATTGCGGGTGTAGGCCTCGAAGGCGAGGTAGGCGGCGGCGATGCCGAAACCGAAGGCAGCGGTGAACTCGTAGAGGTTGGAGAATGGCGCATGCCCGACGGCGGCCCAGCGCGTGGAGACCTGCCCGGCAAGGAAGAGCACCGTGATGCCGGTGAAGGCGGTGGCCAGGCGGCCGATGCCGGGGTTCGCCGTGCCGCTGGTGGCGCTGAGCGTGACGGTGCCCGCCGAGGTCTGGGCGGTGACACGGCGGACGGCAAGGGAGGCGCTGGCAACGTAGGCGACGTAGAGGACGGATGCGATAGCCGCCGTGGCCATGCCGGACCAGAAGAGGTAACTGGAGAGGTCTGCCATCGTTCGTTCCTCGCGTCACAATCGTAGCCTGAAAGGCGACCAGAGTGGAGCGCGGCGAAGTGACGGGTTAAGCGCTATGTGAGGGGCAACTTCCGGA
>CAZRUZ010000051.1:0-2381 GCA_964603275.1 uncultured Anaerolineaceae bacterium
GGGGTGATCGGAACATATTCGCCGTGGCAGGCGATGTGCACCAGATCCGCGGCGCGCCCACTCCAGGCAGCAGAAAGTCCGACTGCAGCACCCACAACGATCGCCCCGCCCCCAGCCAGCACCGCAACCGCCAGGGACGTCCGCGCGCCCAGCAACATCTGGCTGGCCACGTCCTGTCCCACCTTGTTGGTGCCCAGCCAGTGGTCCGCGTCCGGCGGCGCGAGCGGCTCGCCCGAAAGGGCCGCCGCCCGGTACGGAGCGAACTCCCCCGCAAACCAGATGCCCAGGAGCACGATCAGCGTCGCTCCGGTCACCAGCACCCCACGGCCCGGCGCCAACGGCATGCCGCCGCGGTGCATCCGTTCGATGTCTGTGACGCTCATCGGACGCGTGTCTCGGGGCAGATCCATGCGGTCGCCATGTCTGCCATGAAGTTCGCCGCGATCACCGCACCCGCCAGCACCAGGAAGCACCCGTCGAGTAGCGCGTAGTCGCGCGCATCGACCGCTGCCAGCGTGAGGTTGCCTATCCCCGGATAGGCGAACACCTGCTCGATGAACACCGCACCGCCCAGCGCGAACCCAAACTGCGTGCCCGCCTGGGCAAGCACCGGTGCAACCGCGTTTCGGGCGCCGTGCCGGTACTTCACCCGCGCGATGCCCAGCCCCTTTGCACGAGCCAGTAGGAGGTAGTCTTGCCCGAGTACCGCCACCATCGAGCTCCGCGCGAGCAGGAACTTCGTACCAAGCAGCGAAAGGCTCAGCGCCGCGATCGGCAATACTGCGTGCCGTGCAACATCCCACGCCTGAGACCAGAGCGGCGCGCCGCCGTTGAATGGCGTACGCGCGCCTGCAAGAGGGAACAGCGGGACCACCACCGCCAGCGCGATCAGGAACGCGAAGGCGATCACATAATCCGGGATCCCCCGGGCAATGCTGAATACCAGCACCGCGATCCGGTCCGGCATCCGCCGGCGGTACCACGCTGCCTCCACACCCGCGATGAAGCCACCGACCGTAGAAAGCACCATTGCCGGGATCACCAGGCCGGCGGTCCACGGCAGGCGCGAACCGATCGCCTCTACCACTGGCATTCGCTGAGAGATCGACCACCCGAGGTCGCCGGTAACCAGTCCTTTTAGGTAATCGCGGTACTGGACCGCCATGGAACGGTCCAGCCCGTAGTGGGCCAGGAGCTCCTCTCTCGCCTCCACCGTCAGGGTGACGTTCGCGTCCCCGTCCAGCATCGACATGAGCGGGTCACCGGGGAGCCACCGCGGCAGCAAGAAGACCAGCGTCACGGCGCCCCAGAGTGTCAGCCCATACCCGGCAATCACCGGCCCGGAATGCGCCATCCTCCGGCGGCCTCGGTCGCCGGCTTCGGCCAAGCCCGTTACGTCCAAGTTCGCGGTCTCTCGCACAATCAGCTCACCCTGCACCGTGGCCCGTTCTTCCTCTATTCGCAGGCTAGGCTTGCCGGATAGGAAGGGGATCACCCCTCTGGAGTCAGAAACGAGGCAGGCTGGGCCACTCCGGGGCCCCGTCCCCGGCCCGTCGCCCCGCCGCGGCCCGGCGCAGCCGCCTCCGCCGGATTCAGTGCCGCGTAGAAAAGGGCTAGCCCCTGCCGGGTGGAGGGCTATTTCCACTTCCCCGGTCCCACCTACAATCAGCTTCGAGGGTGGGTACGGAGGTCATCCGCTCCTGCCCGTCTGGAGCCGGGCTCGCCCCCGGGCAGGGTCTTCTGCGGGAGTTGCGGTCATGGCAGTCAGCACTGGTCACTGGATCCTTACGGGAGGGGCGCGGCCCTCCGCTGATCGCCCTCTGTCCCTGAACTCCCTCCGCTGGCGGACGACACTCGTACCCGCAGCGGCCATCTTCCTGTACGAAACCCTGCGCCACGGGCTCTTCGAACATGCCGTCCCCCTGCCCGACTTCTACGGCAACCTGTTGACCGGTACTCTGGCACTTGTCCTTTGTTTCTTCTTCTCCCGCTCCGTCTTCAGGGAAGTGGCCGCAATCCAGCGGAGCGCGCTCGAGGAGACCCGCCGTGCTGCGATGCTCGCATCGATGGTCGAGGAACGTGAACGCCTCAGCCGCGAACTCCACGACGGCCTGGCCCAGGTTGCCTCATTCCTGCTCGTCCGGCTCGACACCATCCGCAACCTCGTTGAAGAACAGAGGAGCCCCGAGGCCGTGGCCGAACTCGAAGCTCTTCGTGGCGCTGCCGAGGGCGTGAACGCCGACGTCCGCGAAGCCATCTCCGGACTCCGAAGCAGGGTTGCCGAACGCGGTCTCGCGGCAGCGGTTGAGGACTACCTCGAGGAGTTCGAGGAGCGCCACCACATCACGACCCGCTTGCATTGCGGCCCCGGGGTCCGGAGA
>CAZRUZ010000051.1:2391-15830 GCA_964603275.1 uncultured Anaerolineaceae bacterium
AGTTCGAAGGCGCCCAGGTCTTCCGCGTTATCCAGGAGGCGCTCACCAATGTCCGAAAGCACTCCGGGGCTGCCACCGTCGATGTCGAAATCACTGGGGGCCGTGACCTCTGCGTTCGGATCGTCGACGATGGCTCCGGGTTCTCCCTCACCGAGGCCGAGTGCCGCCCCCAGTGCGTCGGCCTGGCCAGTATGCGCGAACGGATCCACGCGCTCGCCGGCGCCCTTGCCATCTCCTCGGCCCCCGGCCAGGGAACTGCTGTCACCCTCACCGTCCCGCTTCCACTCGCGTGAGCCTCCGCCTCCTCCTTGTTGATGACCACCGCCTCTTTCGCGAAGGCCTCCGTGCGCTCCTTTCCTATCAGCCTGATTTCGAAGTGGTTGCGGAAGCCGGCGATGGAGAATCCGCCATCGCCGAGGCCCTCCGCGTCCGGCCGGACCTCATCCTCATGGATATCGGCTTGCCCGGTGCTATCGATGGCGTCGCTGCCGCGGCGGTCGTGACTTCCCGTCTTCCCGAGACGATCGTGATCATGCTGACCGTCCATGACGACACTGATCGGCTCGTCGACGCGTTCAAGGCGGGCGCCCAGGGCTATCTGGTGAAGAGCATCCGATCCGAAGACCTCGTCCGCCGCCTCAGGGGCGCCGCGGAGGGCGACGCTATCCTCCCTCGCTCAGTCGCGGCGCGGATCCTCGACGAGTTTCGGAAGCCGGGCCGCCCGGCCTCCGCTCCCTCGTTAACAGGCCGCGAGATCCAGGTCCTCGAACTCGTTTCACGGCGCATGTCCAACAAGGAGATCGCGGCCGCGCTGATCATCAGCGAGCACACCGTCAAGAACCACATGAAGAACATCCTCGCCCGGCTCCAGGTTGCCAACCGCCGTGAAGCCGCGGCTTTCGGCGCAGCCCAGGGGTGGTTCCGGCCACAATAGCCCGGCGAACGCCCTGCTCCCCGGTAAGGCGCCTTTCACCTGCCCCGGTAAAGCTCCGCCCGCCCATTTCCCGCCGGTGTATCATGCCGCCAGGAGCAGCGATGGCCTGGCAGGGGAATCCGGAAAGCTCTGGTCTACGTAACATTGGAAGGACGGCAGAGTTCTCCCGTCCCGCCGCGGCGGAGTTCGCCGCACGCAGCCAGTGGCCGGATGAAGCGCTCATGAACGCCGTCGTCGCCCGCGATGAACACGCCTTTGCGGTCATTTACGACCGCTACGTTGATCTCGTCTATTCCGCCGCCTTCCGTATCCTGGGCGACGCCGGCCTCGCCGAGGATTCCGCCCAGGATGTCTTCGTCCGGCTCTGGCGCCGTCCGGAGACCTTTGTCGCGGAGCGCGGCCGCTTTCTCAGCTGGCTCATGAGTGTCACCCGCAACCGGGCCGTCGATGAGTTGCGCGCACGCGGCCGCCGCCGCAAGCGCGAAGGCGGCCCGCTTGGCGAACCCGATGAAGCCGCCGAACCCGTGTTCTCGGGCCCCGTTGAAGACCCCGTCCACTCCGCCGAAGTCCACGAAGAACAGCGCACCATCCGTGCCGCCCTGGCCGCCCTCCCCCGCGACCAACAGCGGGCACTTGAGCTGGCCTACTTCGGCGGGCTCACCCAGCAGGAAATCGCCGCCCACCTTCACGAACCGCTCGGCACCGTCAAAACCAGGATCCGGCTCGGCATGCAAAAGCTCCGCCGGGCCCTGACCGAGCAGACATAGGACACGGCTCCCGATGGCAGGCGAACACCTTACGCAAGAGCAGGCGGACGAATACGCCATCGGCTCAATGGAGCCGGGGCTCGAACGTGCTGTTGCCCTCCACCTGGCTGAATGCACCGCCTGCCGCGAACTGGTGCGCGATGCCGAGCGTGTCGCATCCCTGGTCGCCCTGAACGTCCCCCGCCTCCCGCCGCCGGCCCACCTCCGCCGCCGGGTCTTCTCCAACGCCGGCATCACCCGCCCCGGTCCCCTGCGGCGCGCGTTCTCACTCAGCCGGACCGCCGCCGGCCTCGCCGCCGTGGTTGTCGCGATCGCGGCGTTCACCGGCATGGTCACCGTCCGAGACCAGGTTGGCGACCTGCGCCAGCAGAATGCCGACCTCCAGGCCCAGATCGACGATGCCCTTTCCCAGAAGGTCGAACTCGCCGCCCTCACCCGCAAACTCGATGACCAGGAGCGCCTCGCCGCCCAGATCGAGGAACGCTCCCGGGATGACCGCGAGCTCAACCTCGCCTTCATGTCGCCTACGAGTGACGTGGCCGCCGTGACCTCGCTTGACGACAGCGGCAGCGCCATCGGCCGCCTCGTCTGGGATTCCGAGCAGAAGCGTGTCTGGTTCGTCGCCAGTGAGCTCTCGCCCCGCCCCCCCGGAGAGACCTACCAGATCTGGGTCAACTCCGGCGGCCGTTACTACAGCCTCGGCACCTTCACCCCCGACGAGTCCGGCTTTGCGCGCTACGAGACCGTCGTACCCGAGGGGCTCAGCACGTACGAGACCGCCGTCGTCACCATCGAACGTGCGGGCGGCAGCCCCCTGCGTGAAGGCCCCACCGTCTTCTTCGTCGCCGACCTCTCCCGGCTGCGCAATTAGTCCAGCCGCCCGCCCGGCGCGGAGTTAGCGCTCGGTCATCCGTGCGCGCAACGCAACCAGCGCTCGCGCCTGCCTCCCTTTAACGGCATCCGTCGAAGCGCCGATCACCTCCGCGGTCTCCTGGAGCGAAAGCCCGTGAAGGAACCGGAGGGTGATGACTTCCCCGTGCGCCGGCTCCAGCTCGGCGAGAGCGCGAGCGAGGTCCAGCCGGTCGGCGCTCAGGCCATGGTCTTCGCCGCCGCCGTCGAAGGCCTCGATGGCGAGCTGTGGCGGCCGGCGGAACCACGATCGCCGATGCGAACCGACCACGTTCCGGGCGATACCAAACAGCCACGCCCGGGGCGGCAACCCTCGGTCCTGGAACGACTCGGCATTCCGGTACGCCTGCTCGAACACATCACCGGCTGCGTCCTCGGCCTTCCCCGCGTCACCGAGCCGCGAGAGAGCGTAGCGGTAGATCCCTGGCATCTCCCGCTCGAATAGTTCGCGCCATGCATCCGGGTCTCGTTGGCGGAGCGCCCCGACGAACGCGCGGTCCGCGCCTGGCGAAGTGGCAGCGTCGTCCACCGGAGTCCGGTGCCGCAGGGCCGCGGAAAAGCCCCTCACCCGCCACGGGAGTGCTGCTGCTGCTGCCCCGGTCAACCGCGGTCCTCGTCGTCGTCCGGTTCGCGGCTCTCGCCGGATTCATTCTCCTCGCCGTCGGAGTCGCCCTCCTCGACTTCATCATCACCGTCCGGTTCACTCGGCGGCTCCGGGGCGGGTGTCGAACCCGGAAGCGGAGTGGGCGTGCCGTCAGGTGTTGGAGCGGGCCCATCGGGTGCGGCCGCGCTCTCCGGTGGCGGAGGTTGAGCAGGATCCGGGCCATCGTCGCCATCGGGCGGGCTGGCCGTGGCGACCGGGGTGGGTGTGGCCGTCTCAGATGGCGCGGCCGCTGGGGTGGATGCAGGAACCGCGCTGGCGTTCTGGTCTGGCGCTGCCGTCGGCTCGGGCGTTGCGGCTGGCTCCGCGGTCGCTGGCGGCAGCGTTGGTTCGGCCGCGCTCGCGAGCGGAGTGGGAGTCCGGGTGCCCGGGTGCACCGTCGCAGGGGTCGCCGTGGAGGCTCCGACATCAGGAACGGGATCGCTGTTCCCCGGGGTCAGGTTGAGAGCGAGCGATCGAGCCAGGTCGACGATCCCGTCAACCGCATCGCCGGGCCCGATACCGGTCGCGTAACCTGCGGCGCCGCCCGCCACGGCAATGGTCAACGCCAGACCGGCTATCCGGTGGCGTAGCGCCGGTAGCCCCGGCAGGCCGCCGAACAGGCCGAACCCCAACTGCCCCGGCTGGTCGTTTTCGAGGACGGCGGCGAAGCGGACGCGGATCCGCGATCCCGCCGCCGGGGCCGGCCCGGGAATGTCAAACGCCGAACACTGCCGGGCAAGCCGGACAAGCTCGGATGCTTCGCTCGTTGCCGGCGAAAAGCCGAGGCGTCCTTCGATCAGGTCGTCCAGCAGATTCGGCAAGCCGGGCAGTTCAGGCAACGCTTGCTCCTGCGGGCGCTCGTTTACGCGGCGCCTTCATGAAGGTTATCCGCACCACAACCGCGAACACCACCACCAGGCTCGTCGCAAAGTAGACGGCCATCACCCATGGTTCGCGGCTGTCCGTGCCTACCTGGAGTCCGTGCCAGAGCGCCGCGGCGTAGGCGATGAACGCCGATCGATGGACCCAGCGCCACGTGGCGGGGCCTATTGACTTCCGAAACCAGAACGAGAACGACACGATGGCGGAGAGGTAGAAGGCGAGGCTCCCCAACGCGACATCACCCCGCTCGTAGTACGACCCAAACGGCACCAGCACATCGAAGAGCCCAAACCGCGTCCATCCATCCGGGATGAGGACCAGCGCATGCGCCAGCCCGAGCAACACCCCGGCGATGGAGGCAGCCTGGTGGATAGCGAGCAAACGCGCCCGCCCGATGATCCCGTCGAACCAGGCCGAGGACATCAGCAGCCCGCCGGCCAGGCCGATCCAGAGGAAGAGGTACGAGGTGATACCTGCCGCCCGGGATGCATACCAGGCGCCGTGTCCGCCGGGGTCCGGCATCAGGCGGGAGGCAAGGCCACTGCCCAGCAGGCCACCCCCAACGGCGCCCGCGAACGCGATTGAACCGAGAACGGCCAGTGTGCGTCCCATCACGAAGCCTTCGAGGTCTTTCCCGAGCTGGCCGGCTTCGGCGGGGCCGTCGGCGCAGGTGGGGGTGGAGACGCCGGGGCCGGGGCGGCAGGCGCCAGGGGTGGTGCAGGCGCCGCCGGTGCTGGCGCTGGCGGCGCTGGCTTGGGCGCGGGTGCTGGTGCCGGTACGTTCACCGGCTCGGCTGGCACTGCCAGAGGCGGCGCAACAGGTTTGGCGGCCACCCCGCCGCCTCCAGCAGGCTCGGAACCGGTGGCCGTCGGCTCGACCGAAGGAGACGGCGAGCCACTGGTCGAAGACGGTGCTGCCCCGGGCGCTGGCGGTTCCACGCCCTGGCGGATGTACTCGGTGACGTAGTAGATGGGCTGACGTTCCACGATCACCACCGGTGGCGAGCCGGGGGCTGCTTCCGCCGGCTCTTCGGTGAGTACCCACTCGCCCCGCGCCGCGTCCCACTGCCAGCCATCCTGGGCGAGGGCCGTGGGACCGGACACCGGCTCCCACTCCGCCGCTTGCTCTCGGCTCTCATCCGTTGCCGCCACTGCGCCCCAGAGCCCCAGGAACACGGTCACAGCGCTGGCGCCCAGGGTGACGCGTGTGAGGAGGAACTTGACCTGGCCGGCCTTTGGTTTCTCAGTCATCGTCGCCTCCGTGCCCCTCGTCGCGATCGTCCTCGTGTTCGCGGTGGTCCTCGTCCTCGTGGTCCTCGCCCTCACCGGACTGCGTGTCGTCTTCTCGCTCTCCGCGGCCATCGTGGCTTGCCGGGCCGCCACCCCCTGTAAGGACAGCCACTGCTGGCGGCGGCTCGGGAGTCGGAAGGGCGACCCGAGGGCTCGTGGGCACTGGCTCGGGTGGCGCCGGCATGGCAGGGAGTGGCGTCGGCGCCGGGGGTGTCACGCTGGCCGGCGTATCCACCGGCGGAGGCTGCGGGACCTGGGCGCCCGCCCCTGCCGGTGCCGCTGTCTCGCCACCGCCCGTCTGCGCACCGCCTGAACGTCCATCGGAAACGATCACCTGGCGGGTGACCACGATGGGTTCCTTGTCGACGTAGATGACCTGAGTTGCCACGGCATCGGGGACGGCCGTGGCCTGATGGGTTACGGCCGTCTCGATGGCAGCGCCGGCATCTTCGGTGGCGGGAGCCTCGGGCGGGGTGCTGCCCCCGCCAAAGACCCCCTGGCCCACTGCCGTCGCCCCGATAGCGGCCGCTGAAAGCCCGGTCGTCAGGCCGGCGGTGATGAGCGAGCTCAATCGATTCATGTGTTCCTCCGCAACTGGGATTGCGGTGAGCACATCGCTCACCGGGCCGGAAAGGAGTCGCGGGCCGGTTAAGCCCTCTTTACCACTCCCCGCTGACCGTCCGGCTGCCGTCCGGGGCGAGCGCCAGGACCGGGAGCCCGTAAGCCCCGGCGAGTTCCAGTCCCGCGTGTCCGCCGATCAGCACCGCTTTCGCCCACACTTCCGCCCAGGTGCAGCTTTCCGCCCGCACCGTCACCTGGACGAACGGGGACTCAGCCGGCATACCGGTCCGGGGGTCGATCAGGTGGTGCGCCACACCTCCCGAGGCCGTCTGCCAGCGGCGCTTCAGCACACTCGAGGTGGCGATGGCCCCGCTGATCGTCCCCGCCCACGCGGCACTCCCACCCGGGCCGTCGACGTCGACAACCCAGCCGCTCGAACCTTCTTCCGACCCGGCACAGCGGATGTCGCCGCCGGCGTTCACGAACACTCCGCCGTATCGCCCGGCAAGGTGCTCCACAGCAAGGTCGGCGGTCCAACCCTTCACGATCCCGCCGAGGTCAATCGCACCCTGTGTCAGCTGCCATCCATCCTCTGCGCGTTCGATGCAGGTCGAAGCATCCGGTGCCGGCTCCCGGACCGCGGCGCCGCCGGATACATCCGCGAAGTCGCGGTCGTATCCCGCCCGTGTAAGGGCCGGCAGGATCATCGGGTTGAACAGCCCCTCGGTCTGTCCGAACGCCTCCACGCTTAACTCAAGGGCCGCGGTGAGCCATGGGTCGGCGACCGGCTCCCCGGAGTTCAGCCGTGAAACCAGGCTCCCCGCGCGGAAGCGCGAGAACCGCTCCTCCTGCTGTTCGAACAGCAAGCGGACCGCGATGAATCCATCGAGCGGCCGCTCCTCCGCCTCGATGATCACGTCGATATCCGTGCTCATTGCCCGGAAATGCTCCGAGAACTGCACCACCACCTTCACCTTTCGCCCGCGGGTCGTTACCGTACCCCGGTGGGCAAGATGATAGCTCCCGAAATCGCGGCCCGGCCGCTCTTCGTCGTCAACCCGATGTCTGGCGGGGGACGCACGAAGCGCCGCATCGGCACCCTGATTGACGCCATCGAGGCCGCGGGGCTCGAGGCCGATATGGTCTTCACGACCCATCGCGGGAACGGCGAGGAACTCGCCCGCGAGGCGATCGAGAACGGCCGGGAGTTCCTTGTCGCCTGCGGCGGTGACGGCACCGTCTTCGAAGTCGCCAACGCAATCATGGGACTCGGAGCTAACGAGCGCGTCCGCCTCGGCACCATCGGCATGGGGACCGGTAAGGACATCGCCAAGTGTCTCGGAGTCGGGCGCGGGGCCGCCGCCATCCGGGCGATCGCCTCCGGCGCCGAGCGGCCCGTCGATATCGGCCGCGTCACCTCCGTTGGGCACGATGGCGCCGGGCTGGTCCGCCACTTCCTCCTCGAAGCCTCAGCCGGCTGGGTGCCGGATATCTCCCAGTCCACGCCGCGCTGGCTCAAGCGGCTCGGTGACACGGCCCCCTACCTCCTGATGACCGGGGTCAAGATGCTGGGCCCTCTCGGACGTCCGTTCACCCTCGCAATCGACGGCCAGCCCCTCGATGCGCGCTACAACACGATTAGCGTCCACAACATGGAACTCTGGGGTGGCGACCTCGTCGCTGCGCCCGGCGCCTCCCCCGCTGACGGCCTGCTCGATGTCATCCGCTGGGGAGACCTCGGCCGCATCGCCGTCCTCAAGGCGGTTGCGGGCCAACGCGATGGCGGCAGCCACCTCCAGATGGACGGCGTCGACCGCCACCCCGCCCGTACCGTCGAGCTCTCCTCCCCGAAGCGCACCATCCTCGATCTGGACGGCGAATTCGGCGGCTACCTCCCGGCGAAGATCGAGGTCGTCCCCGGCGCGATCCGCTTCGCGGCGCCCCCCGCGTAACCTTCTCCCGCCTTGCCCGGTTCCGGCGTTCCGCTGGTACACTCAGTTCGCGTCAAGCAAACAATCTCTCCTCCAAGGAACCCGCATATGCGAGAAGTCGTCATCGTCGATGCCATCCGCACGCCGCTCGGCCGGCGCGGAGGCGTCCTCAGCAAGAACCATCCCGTCGAGACCTCGTCCCTCCTGCTCAAGGAGCTCGTCAAGCGCAATAGCTTCGACCCCGAAGTCGTCGACGACGTGATCTACGGCTGCGTCAGCGAAGTGGGCGCCCAGTCCACCAACCTCGCCCGCAATGTCGTCCTCACCGCTGGCTGGCCGTACACCATCCCGGGCATCACCCTCGACCGCCAGTGCAGCTCCAGCCAGCAGGCCGTCCACTTCGCCGCGAACCAGATCGGCTCCGGCGCGCACGAGATCGTCGTCGCAGGCGGTACCGAGTTCATGTCGCAGATCCCCCTCGGCGCCAATGTCGGCCAGGGCCTCGGCACGCCCTTCACCGCGAAGATGGGTGAGCTGTACGACCTCTCCTCCCAGGGCATCTCCGCCGAGCGTATCGCCGAGAAGTGGGGCATCAGCCGGGGCGAAGCCGACGAGTTCGCGGTCGAAAGCCAGGCGCGCGCGGCCCGCGCCCAGAAGGAAGGCCGCTTCAAGAACGAGCTCGTGCCCGTCCCCGGCAAAAAGAAGATCAAGAAGGACGACGGTAGCGAAGACTGGGAAGACGCAACCATCGATTTCGATGAGGGCATCCGCGCCGGCACCACGCTCGAGGTCCTTTCCGCCCTGAAGCCGAGCTTCAAGGAGAACGGCGTTCACCACGCCGGCAACTCCAGCCAGATCACCGATGGTTCCTCCGCCGTGCTGCTTACCCACCCGGACAAGGCGAAGGAAATGGGCTGGAAGCCCCGCGCCCGTATCGTCTCCCAGGCGGTTGTCGGCTCCGACCCGGCCCTCATGCTGACCGGCCCCATCACTGCCACCCCGCTCGCGCTTTCGCGCGCTGGCCTGACCATGCGCGATATCGACCTGGTCGAGATCAACGAGGCCTTCGCCAGCGTCGTCCTCGCCTGGAAGCGGGAGATGAATGCCGACATGAGCAAGGTGAATGTGAACGGCGGCGCTATCGCCCTCGGCCACCCCACCGGCTGCACCGGCGCCCGCCTCTTCGGCACCATCATCAACGAACTTGAGCGCACGGGCGGCCGCTACGGCCTGATCACCATGTGCGTCGGCGGGGGTATCGGCACCGCCACCATCGTCGAGCGCCTGGGCTAACCCGGGAAGCACGCCAAGACACCAGAAGGGGCAGCCAGCCGGCTGCCCCTTCGGCCCTGGCCGGGAGTTGGCCCCGTCACCCTGCCTTTGCCGCTGGCGCCTCCCTTTGCGAAGCTGATCCGCGTGTCGGCGAAGCCCATCGGACAGGTTACGAGGGGGTTCACCGCGCCCAACCGCCTGCGCCTTGTCGATACCTACGTCCTGGTCGCGCTGGCGCCCCACCTCCGCCGCTCCTCCCTCTTCGTTGACCTTGGCTACGGCGCCGAACCCGTGACCACGGTCGAGTCGTTCACCCGCTTCCGAAGGGCCAACCCCCGGCTTGCCGCGCTCGGCATTGAGATCGACCCCGCGCGCGTTCTCGCCGCCGAGCCCTACATCCGCGAGGGGCTGAGCTTCCGGCGCGGCGGCTTCAACCTGCCGCTTGAGCCCGGCGAATCCCCCGGCCTGGTCCGGGCGTTCAACGTCCTCCGCCAGTACGGCGAACACGAGGTGGCCGATGCCCTCTGGTCGCTCGCCCGCGGTCTCTCACCGGGCGCCATCCTCATCGAAGGCACCTCTGACCCGCTCGGCCGCCACGTCTGCTTCTGGGTCTGGGAACGCATCGCCGCCCCCCTGCCGGTCCACGGGCGGCAGGGCGCGCTGCCGTTCGTCCGCCGGTGGCTGGTCTTTGGCGCCCGCACGCACCCGGCGTTCAACCCCAGGGACCTCCAGCCCTATCTCCCCAAAGAGCTTATCCACCACGCCGGGCCCGGGGACCCGGCTGACCGCTTCTTCGCCGCATGGTCACGGAAGTGGCTCGCCACGGCAGCACTCCCGCCACGGGAACGCTGGCGAGCGGCCGCCCTCGGTCTCGTCCAGGAAGGGCACGGCATCGGCCGTCAGGGGGGGCTTCTCAACCGGTCGTTGCTCGCCCTCCGCTGTGGCCCGGGGCCCGACCCCATCGAGGCGGTCTTCGGGACCGCCTAAGGCGGCACAGCGGCATTGCCGGCCCGCCAGGCGTGCGCCCGCTGCGTGCTGATAAAGAACAGCGCGGCCCCGCTGGCGGCCATCGCCCCCGCGGCGATGAATGCGGTCCGGTAGCCCGCCAGGTCGACGAGCACACCGAGGACCAGGGCGCCCGAGCTCAGTCCCAGGTCGTTGCCGAGCGTGAACGTGCTCAACGCCCGCCCGCGTTCCGTGGGCTCCACATGGTCCACCAGGTGCGCCATCATCGCCGGCTGGAACGCCCCTGCGCCCACACCGTAAAGCCCGGCGGCGATGAACATCTGCGGGATGTTGTTGGCTGTCGCCATCGTCAGCATGCTCAGCGCCAGCGCGGCGATGCCCGGCACGATGAACCATGCCCGCGGCACCCGGTCCATGAACCGCCCCAGGCTCAGCCGCATCACGATCACCATCCCCGCGTACACCACGAAGAGTGTCCCCGCGTTCTTCAGGCCATTGTCCCGCGCGAACAGCGGCGTGAAGGTCACCATCGCCGCGAACACGAACGAACTCGTGAAGTTGATGCACGCCGGGAACGCCCCGGCCCGTGAGAACAGCGCGGCGGGGCTCAGCCGCCGTGGTGAGCCCGTCATCTCCGGCCGGGTCTCCTCGCCCGCCGCCACGATCACGAGCCCGGCCAGCCCGATCATCGCCGCGAACAGGAACAGTGAGGTGAAGTGCAATTCTGGCATCTCCGCGCCAGCCAACCAGCTGAACTCCGATGTCAGCGAGGTATCAAACCCCTCCAGCCAGCCCGCGTGGATGATGTATCCCCCGAGCGCTGGCCCGACCGCGAAGGCCAGGCTGTTCGCCAGCCCGTAATAGCTCATCACTTCCCCGCGCCGGGTCGGCGCGGCCACGTCCGCGATGGTGGCGCTCGCCGCCGTCACGAACACCGCCATCGATGCCCCGGTCAGCAGTCGCAGTGGCAGGATCATCGCGACCGACTGAACCGCGTTGTACAGCAGCGCGTTCAGGATGAAGAGGCCGAGCCCCGCGAGCATCACCGGACGGCGCCCCACTGTGTCCACCGCGTATCCAACAAACGGCCGCACGAGTAGCGAGGCGAGGCTCGAGATCCCGATCAGCAGCCCGATCTCGCTCTTCGCCCCGCCCAGCCCCTCGATGAAAAAGGGCAGCGTCGGGAAGAACAGCAGGTAGCCGCTGAAGAAGAGGAAATTGAGCAGCGTCACCCGCACCACGGCGGGCGTAAGCAGCGGTTCGCGCTGGCGGGGTTCGGCGTGCAAGTAGTTCACCCCATGCGAACGGTGTGCCGCATTCTGGGGGTGTCCGGCCTGCGTTTCAACCTTGCCGCGGGCGCCGAGCCCTCCGGAGGCTTAGCTCCCGTACCGGAAGGCCGGCTTCTCCAGGTACTGCTTCAGGCTCATGCCGTTCTGGTCCCGCCCCGAAAGCACGGGGTCATCAAACGGCCAGTCCACGCCGATGTCGGGGTCGTTCCAGCTCACGGTCCCTTCCGATGGCGGCGTGTACATGCCCGTGCACTTGTACTGCACCTCGGCGAACTCCGAGAGCGTCGCGAACGCATGCCCGAAATCCGGTGGCACCCAGATCTGGCGCATGTTGTCTTCCGTCAGCTCGACCGATACCCACTGCCCGAATGTCGGCGACCCCACCCGCAGGTCCACCGCCACGTCGAGGATCGCGCCGGCCGTGCAGCGCACGAGCTTGCCCATCGGCGCCGTCGTGTCCTGGTAGTGGAACCCGCGCAACACCTTCCGCGCCGAGCGCGAATGGTTGTCCTGCACGAAGTTCGTCGGCAGTCCGTGCTCGCGGAAGCGCTGCTCGTGGTAGACCTCCATGAAGAAGCCCCGCTCATCGCGGAAGAAGTCCGTATCGATGAGCAGCACGCCATCAAGCTTCGTCTTCGAAACGTGGATATCCACGGCCTACTCCTCGATCGGTTCGAAGATGTTGTCCATCGCCTGGTAGGCGGGCCGCACCTGTTCGAGCAGCTCCATCCACGCGATGTTGTAGTACTTCGGGTGTCCCAGCTGCTCTACCGGCGTCTTGCCGTAGATGTCCACCAGCTCCTGGACCGCCTCGGCTGCCGTGGTGTTCAGCTTCAGGTCGAGCCGCTTGCGCAGCTTGTCGCCCGTGCACTTGTAGTTCCGCACGATCTTTGGCAGCGGCCCGTCTTCGAGCGCTACTGGCTTCCCGAGCTTCACCAGGGCCGCCGCGACCACTTCGCCCAGCTCTCGCACCTGGTAGTTCTCGCCCACCACGTTGAACGTTTCGCCCGCCACCAGTTCCGAAGGCGCCTCCAGGCAGGCCACGTGGGCATCGGCCAGGTCGTTAACGGCCACGAGTGGCCGCCACATCCGCCCGCCACCATGCAGGATGAGCCGCTGCCGGACCAGCGCGTCTTTCACGAAGGCGTTAACCACCAGGTCGAAGCGCATCCGCGGGCTCGCGCCGAAGACGGTCGCCTGGCGCAACACCACCGGCTCGAAGTCCGTACCAGCGTGCCGGTACAGCGCTTCTTCCGAATACCGCTTCGATGTCGCGTATGCCCCCCGCGGCGCGAGTGCGGCATGCTCATCGAGCAACCCGTCTTCCTCGGCGCCGTCGTACAAAGAGCACGAGCTGCCGAACACCAGCCGGCGGACGCCAGAGTTCTTGCACAGCTGGGCGATCGTCTCCGTAGCCACCGCGTTCATCTGCCAGTTCGCGTCCGGGCTGTACTCGGCGGTCGGGTCGTTGGAAAAGCCGGCCAGGTGGTCGACCGCATCGACGCCGTCCAGGACGCCCTCCGGCATCCGCCGGACGTCAGCGTTCACGAGCTCGACACCCGGTTCGTTCGCGTAATGGGGCAGGCCCCAGAACATCCGGTCCACCACCCGCACCTCGTGGCCGCGCGCAAGTAGTTTCGGGACAAGGACGCTGCCGATATAGCCGGCTCCGCCGGTAACGAGAATGCGCATGACCGTATCCTCCGTACCCGCGTTGCCGGGCCCTGTCGATGGTACGAAGGAAGCGGCTTTGACGGTAGCGCTAGCCGTGCTTCTCGCGCATGTACCGCTCGAGTCCGTCACGCCAATGGCGCATGGGTGCGGTCCGGCTTGAACCGAGCACGCTGTAAAGCGGGCGCCTCACCGGTCCGCCAAGCTGTTCGGTGGTCACCGCGTTCAGTTCGGGCGAGACCCCGGCGATGGCGAAGATCGCGCTCGCGAAGGTGTGCCACGAACACCCCTCGCCCGCCGCGAGGTGCACCGTCCCCCGGGCGCC
>CAZRUZ010000052.1:0-15813 GCA_964603275.1 uncultured Anaerolineaceae bacterium
CGTCCTTGGCGCCATCGAACGGGCTCCGGGCCCCTTCACGGTCGAAGACCTCCTGCGCGACATGCCGGGTGTTGGCCGGGCAACGGTGTTCCGCACGATCAAGCTCCTCCAGGACCTGGAACTGCTCTGCCGTGTGCCACTGGAAGATGGCAGCATCCGCTACCAGCTCTCCGAGGGGACGCACCATCACCACCTGGTCTGCCGCTCCTGTGGACGCTTCAAGGAGTTCAGCGACCCCGAGATCGATGCCCGGATTGATGAGCAGGCGGCCGCCCACGGGTTCCACCTGCAGGGTCATAGCCTGGAGCTCTACGGGCTCTGTGCGGACTGTAGCGCCAGCGGCACGAGGACTGACAGCAACGGAGCGGGATAGACTGGTGGACCACGCCGGGGTGGCGGAATGGCAGACGCAGCCGGCTTAAACCCGGCGGCCGCAAGGCATGTGGGTTCGAATCCCGCCCCCGGCACCAACTGGCGCTGTGCGCCTGACCGGCCGCCGGCATGTGCCCGAGGGCTGGGCGCCGGGAGCCGGAGCGCGGGCGGGCACGCACACGGTCACCCGATCTTTGGGCCGGCGGGTCGAGCACCTGTCCTGGGTAAGGCGCCCAGCCCTCGCGGCGGGACTCTACCAGCCCCAAACCGGCCTGTGTGATTCTTATGACGCGACCGTGTGTGAAGTTTTCGACCCGGTCAGGGCGCCAGCCGCTCGACCTCGTAAGGCGTCGATGACCGTGCCGATTCGCGGAACGGCGTGAACATCGTGTCGTAGCGGCGCACGTTCGGCGCCCGGCGGATGCCCTGGTGTTCGCACGCCGAACCCACGGAACAACTCGCGCAGCAGTATTCGCGCCCGGCCATCAGGAATGGCGGACCGCTGTAGGCAAAGTGGCAGCGTGAGCAGCGTCGTGGCATCGTCGCGGGCATGGCGGGCTCCCTCAGATCCCGTTCGTGGGACCGCATCATTGTGCCGCCCCCGGTTCCGACGCGGAAGCGCCAGTCGCGTCCCGGCCCTCCCTGCGGCATGCTATGGTCATGGTCCGCATCAACCGCGTCTACACCCGCACCGGCGATACCGGCACCACCGCGCTCGGCGGGGGCCAGCGCGTCCCCAAGGACTCCCTCCGGATCGAGACCTACGGGACTGTCGATGAACTCAACAGCGTCATCGGTGTCGCCATTGCTGCCGGGCTCGATGCCTCGATGCGCGAGCAGTTCCACATCATCCAGAACCTGCTCTTCAACCTCGGTTCCGACCTCTGCATCATCGAGGCCGACAAGGCGCGTATGCCCGTCCCCCGGATCGAGCCTCGCCACGTCAAGCAGCTCGAGGATTGGATGGATGAGTGGAACGAGCACCTCGAAGCGCTCCGGAGTTTCATCCTCCCCGGCGGCGACCCCGCCTGTGCGCAGCTCCATGTCGCCCGGACCGTGTGCCGGCGGGCGGAGCGGCTCGCCACTACCCTCGCCCGCGAAGAACCGGTCGGGGACCAGGTGATCCCGTACCTCAACCGCCTCTCCGACTTCCTCTTCGTCGCGGCCCGCCACCAGGCCCGGCTAAGCGGCTCCGGCGATGTCCTCTGGGATAGCCGCGCGCACTGATTCGGCCCCCGCGGCCCACCGGGGGATTTGCCCCACGCGTTCCGGGGATGGTTTCACCACCTCGCAACCTTTTGAATACCGAATCTCCTGCCGAACTGGAACACATGCAAAGTACGCAAGCCCGCTGCGAGGGAGTTCAGTCCGCGACCAGGTCGCAGGCTGTCCCGGGTGCGGACAGGAGTTCCTCGAAATGAGCATCGTCGGATCGCATGACTCGCACGGTGGCGCCGGCCGCCACCAGCCGCCGGCCGATTGGCCGTCCCGTTCCCGGCTGGCCCGCGCCGTCGTCCTGCTGGTTGCCGTTGCGGCAGGCTCCTACGTTGCCGCCGCCTTCACCGCTGCCCGGGTACCGGGCGGCTCGATAACCGTCGCCCAGGTGGGGGCGGGAACGGCCGTCTTCGTCGTGCTGGCGGCGAGCGGCTCCTGGTTACTGGTCCTGCAACCCCTTGCCCGCGGTTTCGCCACGGCCGCCCACGACCTCAGTACGCGGTCACGCGCGATCGAAGACCGGCTTCGGGCGCGGGAAAACGATGCGCGCCTCCAGCACGCCCTCGAAATCTCCGAAGACCAGAGCGCGGTCCTTCGCATCGCCCAGCAGGCCCTCCAGGTGATGCCCGGCGTCTCCATCTCCCAGCTCCTCCTGGCAGATGACCCGGAGAGTGAGATCCGCCACGTGGTCACCACCGGCGACATGCCCCCGGAAGCGCGCTGCATGATCAAGCGCCCGAGCGACTGCCCCACGGTGCGCTGGGGCCAGGGCATGGTCTACGAGGACGCCATGGCGCTGAGCGCCTGCCCCGGCCTGGGTGGCCAGATCGATCCCGGCTGCGCGGCAGCCTGCACGCCAATCATCGTTGCCGGCCGCGGGACCGGGATGATGCGTTCGCTCGGCACTACCGGTGACCCGGACCTCTACCGCACCCTCCAGGCGCTCTCGACCCACGCCAACCGGATCGGGACACGGCTCGCGGTCATCCGCTCGGTGGCCGCCTCGGAAATGAAAGCCTCCACCGACCCGCTGACCGGGCTGGCCAACCGCCGCACGCTGGACCTGCGGCTTGCAACCCTGCTCGGAGGGCAGGAGCCGTTCGCCCTGGCGATGATCGACGTCGACCACTTCAAGCAGATCAACGACACCCACGGACACGACACCGGGGACCGCGTGCTCAAGGTGCTCGCAACCACCCTGCAGGGTAGCGTCCGGCGCGATGACCTGGTGTGCCGGTTCGGTGGCGAGGAATTCGTCCTCGTCCTGCCGGGGACGGACGTCGGCCGTGCGGCCGAGGTCGTGGAACAGGTCCGTGCCGAACTGCCTCGATCCGCCGCGAAGGCCGGGGTCCCCGCCGTCACGGTCAGCGTGGGCATCGTCGACCAAGGCTTTGGCGCCGATGCGGAGGGCATCCTCCGCGCCGCCGACGAGTTGCTGTACCAGGCGAAGCGCGACGGGCGGGACCGCGTGATTGTTGACCGGGCCGCCTGAACGCAGGCCTACCGCTCGAGCGGGACCGGGATGTCTGACCAGACGGTCAGGTCGTCCATCTTGCCGAAGGCGTACGGCAGGAACTCCGCCGGGTCGACAGTAGCCACGACCCGCGCCTTTGTTTCCGTGTCCCCCTCGCTGTAGTAAAGGCCCGTCACCCCGAGGACCGGGATATCGATCAGCGGGTCGTGACACGACTCGCGAAAGGTGAGCGTCCCGGAACCCCGCCCGATACGGGTCGTGACCGCCCGGTGTTCCACCTCCACAAGCTCAGGCGGCGCGGCGAAGCCGGTCCCATCAGCAGCGGGCAGGAACTTGAAGTAGTAGTGTCGGCTCTGGCGTTCGGTCTCGACCTCCCGGGTCCCCTCCTGGAACTGCCCGCGCACCTCGATCACCGTGATCCCCCGCCGCGTCACGGTCCCGCGGAGGTAGCCCCCGGGCAGCTCATCGAGCCGGATATCGGCCAGCTTCTTCGGTTCGGCGTACAGCTCCCGGCCGAAGATGATGGCGGTATCGGTACTCATCGGCATCGAGAGGCAGTAGAGGCCGTCATTCCCGTCGAACCGGCAGGCGAGGTCGACTGAGGCGCCCCGGAATGGCCCAACGCAATTGGACTGGGCCACTTCATACACCGAGACCGTGACCACCGGGACGGCGGCGGGAAGCAGGGGTGGTGGCAGGAGCTCGGCGGCGACCTCGGGGTCGGTTTCGAACGTCGCGGTCAGGGAACGCATGCCCCGGAACGACGGCGCCGCGAATGCCGCGAGCAGCCGCCGGGTCTCGCCCGGACCCTTCACAAACCGCGTCTTCATGGGCCGACCTCCACTCGCCGGTTGGGCCGATCCTACTCCCCCATCAGGCATCTGTGGAGAAACAGGGAGTTGACAGGCGTGCCGGCGGCTCTACCCTTGGGGGCCTGCCCCACCCGAGACCCAGCGGGGCAGCACGAAGGAGACGGATGATGGCTGAACTGAAGGATGCTGCGGACCAGTTCGCGAAGGACCTCCTCGCCCAGAACCTCGCCGGGCTGATGGTTGCCTTTACGCCCAACGGCATGGGCCAGGCGATGGCGCTCCAGTCCCAGATGCAGGGCGGACCGGCCGGGGGAGAGGCCCCGACCGTCACCATCAATGTCCAGGGCCAGGAAGGCGACGACCACCTGGTCGATATCGTCATGGGCGCCGGCGGCGAATCGCGGACCATCGCGACCCGCTGGAAGGACGTCGCCGGCTCCTGGAAGGTCGACGGAATCGCCCTCAAGGCGTAAGCGCGCACACGAGTACCCTGGCCAACCGGGCGCGGTCTTGCCGCGTCTTTTGCCTGGCACTCAGCTAAGGTCGGTGTTGTATGGCTCGCAGTAGTACCGGCGCCCGCCCCCTCCCGCTTCACCAGCGCGCCCGCCGATTCGTTGATGTCGGCTGGACGTTCCTCGCGGTCTACTGGAGCTACAAGCGCATCCAGCGGAACAAGAAGCTGACGCCCGCCGAACGCGAGCGCCGGATTTCCAACGCTCACCAGTCCAGCGCGACCCGCATCTACCGGCTCTCCACGCGGATGGAAGGCCTGCTCATCAAGACCTGCCAGTTCATCAGCAGCCGCGCCGATATCGCCCCGCCCGAGTACGTTGCCATCCTCAGCCACCTGCAGGACAGGGTGCCTCCGCGCCCCTTCCCCGAAGTGGTGCGCGTCATTGAACGGGAGCTCGGCGCGCACCCGGACGCGATCTTCGACGGCTTCTCGCGGGAGCCCATCGCCTCCGCATCACTCGCCCAGGTGCACCGCGCCCGGACGAAGGATGGCCGCGATGTCGCCGTCAAGGTCCAGTACCCCGGCATCGCCCGCGTTATGGAAACCGACCTCCGGAACATCGGCATCCTGGTCCGCATCCTCGCCCGCATCGAGCCAAACTTCGATTTCCGCGTGCTCATGGCCGAACTGAAGAAGGACGTCCCGCGCGAGCTCGATTTCGTGCTCGAGGGCCACAGCGCCGAGCGGGTGGCCGGCGACCTGGCCCACCGGCCCGACGTGCGCATCCCCGGCGTGGTCTGGGAGCACACGGCCCGTCGCGTCCTCACCACCGAGTTCATCGAGGCAACCAAGATCTCTGACATCCCGAAGCTCGTGGAACAGGGCATCGACCCGAACCACGTCGCCCTCATCATGACCGAGGCGTACTGCGAGCAGATCCTGATCCACGGCTACTTCCACGCCGACCCGCACCCCGGCAATCTCTTCGTGCTGCCGGGCCCCGTCGTGGTCTTCCTCGACTTCGGGCTTTCGCGCGAGCTCCCGGAGGAGTTCCGGCTGAACTACGCCCGCCTGGTCACGGCGCTGATCAGCCAGGACGAAGCCGAGATGGTCGAAGCCTTCCGCGCGATCGGCTTCAAGACGAAGAGCGAGGATCCACAGTCACTTGTTGCCCTTGGCCAGTCGTTCTTCGAAGTCACGGGAGCGGACCAGAAACCGTACGTCGATGCCGAGGTGATGCCCGAGGTGAACGAGCGTCTCTCGCGCATCCTGAACGCGAACCCGGTCACCGAGATCCCCGGGGATATCCTGCTGATCTTCCGTGTCCTGGGTCTCATGAGCGGGCTGCAAAAGCGGCTGGACAGCCGGATCAACGTCATCGAGACGATCGCGCCCTACGCGCGGGAACAGGCAGCCCGGCGTGCCGAAGCCTCGGGCGGCAGCGCCGCGGGCTGAGGCGGATCAGAAAATGGACGAGCCGATGGCCTGGAACAGCCCGGTCGCGCTGTCCCAGCCGATGTAGAGCAGCGCCGCGGCCTGGGCGGCCACGACCAGCCCGAGCGCGCCGATCAGAAGTCCCCCCGCCATCGCTTTGCGCCGCTCGACCGCGCGGGTTTCGCGCTCGAGGCGCTCCAGCTCGGACCGGAAGAACGCCCGGTCGTACTCGCGCCGGAGTTCCGGCTTCGAAAGCACCGCGTACGCCTCGTTGAGGCGCTGCATCGCCTGCTTCACGACGTCGTCCTGCTCGCCGAGCCGCATCAGGTCGTCGGAGAGGCGGGCATAGGCGTTCTCGACGCCAGACAGGTCGGCCTTTGGCGGCAGATTGAGCACCGCGTAGTAATCGATCAGTTTCGCTTCGGCCACACTGGTTCTCCCTACTACCAAAAGACGGCAGTCCGCGAGAAAACTAGAGGGGCAATCGCATCACGCCCGGCAGACCGTACATCCGCGGATGTAGTAGCGGACGTGCCGGAGGGCAGCATCGCGGTTGATCGGCATCCCGCCGAAGACGTGGGCGAGGATGAACATGTTCAGGATCCCCGTGATCGCCGTTGCGCAGGTCCACACGTCGTCGGCCACCAGCACGCCCTTTTCCATGCCCTCCTGGAGCATCTCATCGAGCGGCTGGCGCACACGGTCGCCAAGCCCCTGGGAGAACTCCGCCATGGGCACGCCGCCAAGCCCGAAGACCTCGCGCAGCACCAGCGCGATGATGTCCTCCTGCTGCAGGAAGTAATCCAGGTAGCGCTCGCAATAGGCGATGACCCGGTCCTCAAGCGGCGCTGAGGCGGGAAGCCGCGAGCGGATGCCAGCCGCCATCTCCTCCAGGATCTGGCGGACGATGCTCGCGTAGAGGCCCTCTTTCGAGCCGAAGTAGTAGTAGATCATCGGCTTGGTGGTGCCGGCCTCTTCCGAGACCTCCCGCAGTGACGTCGCGGCAAACCCCTTCTGCGAAAAGCAGCGCAGCGCGCTCAGGAAAATGCGGCCGCGCACATCGGCTTCGCGCCCGGCGGGGATTTCGGGGGACACACTCACGGGCAAGCTCCAATGACCGGAAAAGAACTGCGGTACTCGGGAAGAACACCGTCAATTATACGCGCTGTGCAGGAATATTCACGTTCTTATGATGCGTTGCCCCGCCATGGCCCCGTGCGGTACGCTCTCTCAGACCCTTTAAGGCAGTCCCGTGAGGCTGCGAAGGGAGGAGGTGCCGGCATGCCCGGCGAGTGCTTCTCGATGTGCGCCTGCTCCGTCGGCCGGGGGAGGCGTTTTTCATGAGCGCCACCATCTACCTCGGCCCCGAAGAGCTTTCGCGGACCATCCGCCGCCTGGGCCACGAGATCGTTGAGAACAACAAAGGCACCACCGACCTCGTCCTCGTCGGCTTGCTCTCGCGCGGCTATCCGCTTGCCCGGCGGCTTGCTGCCGCCATCCGCGAATTTGAGGGCGTCGAGGTGCCCGTCGGGGCGCTCGATATCGGCCTCTACCGCGATGATGTGACCCGCCGGGGCGCGCCACCGCCTGTCCGCCCGAGCGACATCCCCGGCTCGATCGATGGCAAGACCATCGTCCTCGTCGATGATGTCCTCTTCACCGGGCGCAGCATCCGCGCCGCCCTCGATGCGCTCCTCGATTTCGGCCGGCCCGCCCGTGTCCGGCTCGCGGTCATGGTGGACCGCGGCCACCGCGAACTGCCCATCCGCCCCGACTTCGTCGGCAAGAACATCCCCACGGCGCTTGTCCAGCAGGTCCAGGTCCGCCTTGCGGAAGTCGACGGCGAGGATGGCGTGTACGTCCAGGGAGAGGAGGCAGCACATGCTTGATGTCCGCGCACCGGAAACACCGCCCGATGCGCCCGCCGCACCGGCATGGACGCGCAAGGACCTGCTCGATACCGACACGCTCTCGCCCGCCGAGATCGCCCTCATCCTCGATACCGCCGAGGGCATGCGCGAGGTGCGCTCCCGTCCGGTGGCCAAGGTCGCCACGCTCCGCGGCATCACCGTCGTCACCCTCTTCTACGAGCAGAGCACGCGCACCCGGGCGAGCTTCGAGGTCGCGGCCAAGGCGCTCGGCGCGGATGTGGTCAACCTCACCGCCTCCGGCAGCTCCGTTGAGAAGGGCGAATCGCTCATCGACACGGTCAGGACCCTGGAGGCCATCGGCGCGGACCTCCTGGTGATGCGCCATGGCAAGTCCGGCGCCCCCTATCTGGCCGCCCGCAACACCGCCGCCGGGGTGATCAACGGCGGCGACGGTACCCACGCCCACCCGACCCAGGCCCTGCTCGACCTGTTCACCATGCGCCGCCACGTCGGGGACCTGGAAGGCAAGAACGTCGTCATCGTCGGTGACGTGCTCCACAGCCGGGTTGCCCGCTCCAACGTCTGGACCCTGCTGGCATCCGGCGCCAACGTGACGCTCTGCGGCCCCGCCACGCTGCTCCCGCGTTCACTCGCGACCACGGGATCGGAACGCGGCCGTTGCACCGTCAGCACCAACTTGGACAGCGCCATTGAGGGCGCCGATGTGGTGATGGCCCTGCGCATGCAAAAGGAGCGCCAGGAAAAGGGACTCATCCCCTCACTGCGCGAGTACATCAACGGCTACCAGGTGAATGCCCGGCGGCTGGCGAAGGCCCGCCCGGGCGCGCTGGTGATGCACCCCGGGCCGATGAACGAAGGGATCGAGATCTCTCCGGAAGCCGCCCACGGGCTCGCCTCGGTCATCGAGGAACAGGTCGCCAACGGGGTCGCTGTCCGGATGGCCATCCTCTACCTTATGGCAACTGCGAGGCACGCATGAGCGACCGCATCCTCTTCCGTGGCGCCCGCGTCATCGACCCGTCAGCTGACCTCGACCGCCAGGCCGACGTCCTCGTGGCTGATGGCCTGGTCGCCCGCATCGGCAACGGGCTCGAAGCCGGCGGCGCGCGCGTCATCGACGTCGCGGGCTGCATCATCGTGCCGGGCCTCGTCGACATCCACACCCACCTGCGCGAACCCGGCTTCGAGCAGAAAGGCACCATCGCGACGGAGACGCTCGCGGCGCTCCGCGGCGGCTTCACCACCGTCTGCACGATGCCGAACACCAGCCCGGCCCCGGATTCGGCGCCGGTGGTCGAGGCCATCCGCGACATCATCCGCCGGGATGCCCGGGTGCGCGTGCTCCAGGTCGGCTGCGTCACGCGGCGCCGGGACGGGAAAGACCTGGCCGAACTGGGCGAGCTCGCCGCGAGCGGCGTCATCGCCCTCAGCGACGACGGCAGCCCGGTCGCCAACGCCCGCCTGATGCGCCACGCGATGGAACTCGCGGCAGCCCTCGGGTTGCCAATCAGCGAACACTGCGATGAACCCGAGCTGAGCCAGGGCGGTTCGATGAACGAGGGCCGCGTCTCCGAGCGGCTTGGCCTCCCCGGCCAGCCCATCGCCGCCGAGACCGCCGCGATCGCGCGGAATATCGCCCTCTGCGAGCAGACCGGGGCGCGCCTCCACATCGCCCACGTCACCACCGCGCGCGGGCTCGAACTCGTCGCCGAAGCGAAGTCCCGCCGCCTGCCTATCACCTGCGAAGTGACACCGAGCCACCTCTTCCTCACCGAGGACATGGTCTTCGGGGCGGGGCCCGAGCCGGCCTACGACACCAACGCCAAGATCAACCCGCCCCTGCGGACCGAGGCGGACCGCCGCGCCCTTGTCGATGGCGTCAACGCCGGGATCATCGACGCCATCGCCACCGACCACGCGCCCCATGCCATTGAAGACAAGCTGCGCGAGTTCGATGAGGCCGCCTTCGGCATCAGCTGCATTGAAACCGCCGCCGCCACAGTCCTCACCCTGGTGGACCGCGGCGAGCTCGACCTCGTGGCGGCCATCCGAGCGCTCACGGCGGGGCCGGTGCGAGCCTTCGCCATTGACGCGCGGATTCCCGGGACCGGGCGGCTCGAACCGGGCCTGTCCCGTGACCTCGTGGTGCTCGACCCTTCGGCTCACTGGACGGTCGAACCCGGGCGGCTCGCCTCGAAGGGCAAGAACACACCGCTCGCCGGCGCGGAGCTGACCGGCGCGGTGCGCGCGGTCGTTTTCGATGGGGTTCTCGCCCAGGAGATGGAGGCTGCCGGTGTCTGACGCCCTGCTTGTCCTGGCCGATGGGTCCGTGTTTCCGGGGCAGTCCGCCGGGGCGCCCGGCGCCGCCGACGGCGAGGTAGTGTTCAACACCTCGATGACCGGCTACCAGGAGATGCTCACAGACCCCTCGTACGCGGGGCAGCTGCTCACCCTCACGTACCCGCTGATCGGCAACTACGGCATCGATGACCGAGTGGAAGAATCCGCGCGCATCCAGCCCGCCGGGCTGATCGTGCGCGAAGCCGCCGCTTTCCCCAGCCACCTCCGCTCGCACCACACCCTGCGCGACTATCTCGAAGCGCGCGGCGTGGTCGCGATCGAGGGCGTCGATACACGCGCCGTGACCCGGAAGATCCGCACCCACGGCGTCATGCCGGGCACCATCACCACCACGGAATCGGCGGACCAGGCACTCGCCCGCCTCAAACGGCTCCCCGACTACGACGGCGTGAACTGGGTCGAGACCGTGACCACGGACCGCGTCTTCGACTGGGCTCTGCCCCCGGGCGAGGGGCGGTACCGCGTCGCCCTGCTCGATGGCGGCGTGAAGCGCAACATCATGCGCTCGCTCGAAACGCGCCTCTGTTCGGTACGCGTCTTCCCCGCCGATACCCCGGCTGATGACCTGCTCCAGCTGCACCCCGATGGCATCGTGCTCTCGCCCGGCCCCGGCGACCCGCGGCTGCTCGACGGCATGGTGGCAGAAGTCGGCAAACTCATCGGCAAGGCGCCAATCCTCGGTATCTGCCTCGGCCACCAGGTCGCGGCAAGGGCCCTCGGCGCGGGGACATTCAAACTGCCGTTCGGCCACCGGGGTGGCAACCACCCCGTAAAGGACACCGTCACGGGCCACGTGACCATCACCGCGCAGAACCACGGCTACGCCGTGGACCCCGACCACCTCAACCCGGCAGCCTACGTCAGCCACATCAACCTCAACGACCAGACGGTGGAGGGCATCGCGCTCAAGACCGAACCACTGATGACCATCCAGTATCATTCCGAAGCCTGCCCGGGGCCGCTCGACAACGCGTACATCTTCGATCGCTTTGTCGGGATGATGGCCACCGTGCGAGAAGGGGTAAGTAGATGACACGCGCCACTGAAATCCACCGGGCGACCGATTCCGCCACCGACTGCGAGGGCGTCGCGGCGATCATGCGGGGCATGGGGCCGGAGAATGTCGGACTCCAGGGCGAATTCGATGCCAACCGCGTCCGCGGCTGGATCAAGCGCCTCGGCGATGAAGGCGCGATCTTCATCGCCTTCGATGGCAGCATCCCGGTCGCCTTCGGCGCCCTGGACTTCGATACCGCCTCGCCCGATACCGGCCTGCTCGGCGTCTGGGTGTTGCCCGACCACCGCCGCCGGGGCCTGGCCACCGACCTTGCCGAGATGCTGGTCGCCTTCGCGCGCGACCACGGTTACCGGAAGATCCGCGGCCGCCTGCCGGATGGCAACGAGCCCGCGCTGAGCTTCCTCTCGTCGATTGGAGCCATGGTGCCCCTGCGGAACCCCAGCATGACGTTCGAGCTGCCGCTCTGATTGAGGAGGCATTTCCGCATGGAGCAACCCCGGTGACCAGTGCCCGGACAGGCGTCCGCCGGAGGAACAACGCGCCGGTCCGCCCGCCCCGGCCGGCGACGAGCGTGCCCGATTTCCTCTTCGCCCTCGCCATGTGCGCATGGGTGATGGCGGCCGTCTTCGTGGCCGCCACCTTCACCTCGGAACAGCTCTCCGCGGGTGATGCTGGCACTGACCTCGCCCGCCTCTTCGCCGGGGCGCTGGCGCTCGCGGGTCTCTGCGGTTTCCTCATCGGCGTCCTGCTCCTGCGAAGCGAGCGCAACCAGGCGGACCACTACCTGACGCCGTTTGCGCTCGGCGCCGTCATCGGCGCCGCCGAGGCATTCCTGTTCCTCGTCCCGGCGCCCGCATTGCTCTTCGCGCCGTTCCTCCTGCTCATCTTCGTCTTCCGCCCGGTGCGTCGCGGCATCGCGCGGCTCATTCGTCCGGGCGCCGCGAGGTAAGGCCAGCATGCCGCACCGGAACGGACACCCGAACACCCGCCGGGAGGGCGCCATCTGGCCCGCTCCCGCGCCAACCTCAGCCGGAGGCCCATGGTGAAACCAGCCAGCGTCCTGATCATTGGCTCGGGCCCGATCGTCATCGGCCAGGCCGCAGAGTTCGATTACGCCGGCACCCAGGCCTGTAAGGCGATGCGCGAAGAAGGCGTCCGCAGCATCCTCGTCAATTCCAACCCGGCCACCATCATGACCGACCTCGACGTGGCTGATGCCGTCTACGTGGAGCCGCTGACCGTGCCGGTACTCGAACGCATCATCGCCCGCGAGCGCCCGGAGGGCCTGCTGCCCACGCTTGGCGGACAAACCGGCCTGAACCTCGCCGTCGCACTGGCCAAGGCCGGGGTGTTGGAGAAGTACAACGTGCGGCTGCTGGGGACGCCCCTCGAGGCTATCCGCCGGGCCGAGGACCGCGAGCTCTTTCGCGACATGCTGGCGAAGCTGGGCGAGCCCGTCCTCGAGAGCGAGATCTGCGTGACCCTGGATGAATGTGTCACGGCCGCCGAGAAGATCGGCCTCCCGGTGGTCATCCGCCCCGCCTACACCCTCGGCGGCACGGGCGGCGGCATGGCCTTCACGATGGAGCAGCTGAGGACGGTCGCAACGAGCGGCCTCGCGGCCAGCCCGATCACCCAGGTCCTGGTCGAAAAGAACCTGCTCGGCTGGAAGGAAGTCGAGTACGAGGTGATGCGCGACGGCGCGGGCAACTGCATCACCATCTGCAACATGGAGAACTTCGACCCGATGGGCGTCCACACGGGAGACTCCATCGTGGTCGCCCCCTCCCAGACGCTGAGCGATAAGGACTACCAGATGCTCCGCTCGGCGGCGCTACGCATTATCGATGAGCTTGGCATCGAAGGTGGCTGCAACGTCCAGTTCTCGCTCGCGCCGCGCAAGGACGTCTGCGACTGGAAGGGCGACCCGGGTGAGCCGCTGCCGTATCACGTCATCGAGGTCAACCCCCGCGTCAGCCGTTCCTCGGCCCTGGCGTCGAAGGCCACGGGATACCCGATCGCCCGGGTGGCCGCGAAGATCGCCTGCGGCAAGACGCTCGACCAGATCGCCAACGCGGTGACCCGGAAGACCACCGCCGCCTTCGAACCGGCCCTCGACTACTGCGTGGTGAAGATCCCTCGCTGGCCCTTCGACAAATTCGCCCTCGGCGACCGAGGCCTCGGCACCCAGATGAAGGCCACCGGCGAGGTCATGGCCATCGACCGGTCCTTCGAAGCGGCGCTGAACAAGGCAGTACGATCGCTGGAGGTCGGGGGCCGCAGCCTGCTCTGGGAGAAGCCCGAGTGGCGCGCCAGCGGCGTTTTCCCGTTGCACGCGACCGACGAGCGGCTCTGGGCGTTGATGGCCGAGCTCCGCCGCGGCGCCGGGACGATGGACCTCTCCCACCGCAGCAACGGCATCGACCCCTGGTTCATCGAGCGGCTGCGCAACATCGTCCAGATGGAGCAGCGGCTGCTCAACGAGCCCCTCCACCCGGACCTGTTGCGGGCCGCCAAGCGCTACGGCTTCAGCGATGAGATGGTCGCCCAGCTCGCCGACCGGCTCCCCGAGCAGATCCGGGCACTCCGCCACGAGTGGGGCATCCGGCCTGTCTACAAGATGGTCGATACCTGCGCGGCGGAGTTCGAAGCCGTCACGCCGTACTTCTACAGCACCTACGAGACGGAGAACGAGTCCATCGCCGAGCCCGGCGCTGCCGCGGTCGTCATCGGCAGCGGACCGATCCGCATCGGCCAGGGTATCGAGTTCGACTACGCCAGCGTCCACGCGGCCTGGGCGCTCCACGCCGCCGGCCTGCGCTCGGTGATGGTCAATTCAAACCCCGAAACCGTCTCGACCGACTTCGACACCTCCGACCGGCTCTACTTCGAGCCCCTCGATGAGGAGGCCGTGCGCGACATCATCGAGAACGAGGGCGGCGACGGCGATGAGCTGCCGGCGAGCATCGTCCAGTTCGGCGGCCAGACGGCCATCAACCTCGCCGGTCCGCTGCGGCGCGCGGGCCTGCCGATCATCGGCTCCAGCGCGGACTCCATCGACACCGCGGAAGACCGCCGCCTGTTCGAACGCTTCCTCCAGGACCTGGGCATCCCCCAGCCGCCAGGCGCGGCCATCACCGACATCGAAGAGGCCATGAAGACGGCCCAGTCGATCGGCTACCCGGTGCTCGTGCGCCCTTCCTACGTGCTCGGCGGCCGCGCCATGGAGATCGTCCAGAACGCCACCGAGCTCGTGACCTTCGTCAGCGCCGCGGCCGAGGTGGCCCAGGGCAAACCTATCCTCATCGATAAGTTCCTCGAAGGGAGTGAGGTCGAAGTCGACGCCATCTGCGACGGCGAGACGGTGCTCATCCCGGGAATCATGGAGCACATCGAACGGGCCGGCGTGCACAGCGGCGACTCGATGGCGGTCTATCCCCCCGTCCACCTCGATGCCGAAGAGCGCGCGACCATCGTCGACTACACCCGCAGGATCGTGCTCGGCCTGGGCGCGATCGGGCTCACCAACATCCAGTACGTGGTGCTGCCGCGCCGCGAAGGCCAGCCCCCGCGCGTGTTCGTGCTTGAAGTGAACCCCCGCGCAAGCCGCACCGTCCCATTCCTCTCGAAGGTCACGGGCGTCCCGATGGTGAGCCTCGCCGTGGGCGCAATGCTTGGCAAGAAGCTCAAGGATCAGGGCTACCCCGATGGCGCATGGCCGGAACGGGACCTCGTCGCCGTCAAGGCGCCGGTCTTCTCAATGTCGAAGCTCACGGGCGTCGACACCTACCTCGGGCCGGAGATGAAGAGCACCGGAGAGGTCATGGGCATCGACCGCACCTTCGAAGGCGCCGTGGCCAAGGCGCTCATCGCCTCGGACATGGCCCTCAAGCCCAACGCCGCCATCCTCCTCAGCATCAGCGACCGTACCAAGACCGACGCGCTGCCCCTCATCCGCCTCCTGGGCGAAGCCGGTTACCGCCTCTATGCGACCGAGGGCACGGCGAAGATGGTCGAGGCGCTGGGACTTGAGGTCGCCAGCGTCACCAAGGTCCTCAGCGGCAGCCATCCCAACGTCGTCGACGTCATCATGGACGGCAGCGTGCAGGGGGTCATCAACACCTCGGAGAACCGCTTCACCGGCTCGCTCCGCGATGGCTTCCACATCCGCCGGGCGGCGGCGGAGAAGCGCATCCCCTGCTTCACCTCGATCGATACCGCCCGCGCCGCCATCCATGCGCTGGCGAACCCCTCGGAGTACGGCATCGCCACGCTCCGGGAGTACGTGGAATGAACATCGAGGATGCGGTCATCCTTTCGACGGAGCGCGCCTGGGACGGCGCCCGCATCACCTGGTTCCACGCCCCGGGGCTCGCTCGGGGAATCGAGCCCGGCCAGTTCCTGATGGTGCACTGCAGCAGCGAGCACACCGACCCGATGTTCGCGCGGGCGTTCAGCTACTACCGCGTCGATGGCGACCGGTTCGCTATCTGCTACGCCCTGGTTGGCCGTGGGACCCACTGGTTGAGCGAGCAGCCCCGGGGCACCGCCGTGCGGGCGTACGGCCCGCTCGGCAACGGCTTCCGCCTGCCAGAATCGCCCTCGAACCTGCTCCTCATCGGCGGCGGCGTGGGTATCGCCCCGCTGGTCGATACCGCGGAACGGGCCGTGCAGGCTGGCCACCATGTCGTCGCCATGATGGGCGCGCGGTCGGACCAACACCTCCTTTCGGCCAGCGAATGGCCTCGCGAGGTGGAGTACGTGGTCGTCACCGAGGACGG
>CAZRUZ010000053.1:0-10059 GCA_964603275.1 uncultured Anaerolineaceae bacterium
TCACCTGAGGGTTACCGATCCGTGCCGGAAGGCCCGTAACAGATGCGGAAGGGCGCGGGTAGTTGCCAGTACACACGAGATCCGTTGATGGAGGGTGCAAAGGTGCGAGAGATGCTGAAGGCGTTGCGGGGGCTCTGTTCGGCTGGGGATGAACGGGGCCAGGTGCTCGTGCTTTTTGCGGCTGCGCTGGTGGGCATCGTCGCGATCGTGGGGCTTTCCGTGGATGTGGGGCAGCTGGTGCTGACCCGGACGGACCTGCAGAAGGTGGCCGACGCGGCAGCGCTGGCCGGGGCGCAGGACCTGCCTTCGACGAGTGTGGCGACGCAGAGCGCGAACACGTACGTGGGGCTGAACGCACCCAACACGGCGGCGGCCGTCGTGTTCAGTGCCACCAACAACGCGAACGACACGATTGAGGTGACGGCGACGCGTCAGGTGAACTACACGTTCCTGCGGGTCCTCGGCATGCGCGGGGCGACGGTCTCAGCGAAGGCGAAGGTGCGGGTCGGCGTGTACAACGGCGGGAACGGGATCGTGCCGTGGGGGCTGGTTGCCAGCGACAACAAGGACTTCCTGGGGAACAGCTGCTTCAACGGGTTTGTCGGGGGCGAGCCGACCTTCAAGCAGAACCAGCGGTGCGTGCTGAAGTACGGCGCCGGCAGTAACTCCGGCGGTGACTTCGGTGCGCTTGCGCTCGACGGCACGGGGGCGAGCAACTACCGGGACGACATCGCCAACGGTTCGAACGCGACGTTCACGAAGGGCCAGAAGGTGGAAGCCCAGACCGGCAACATGCAGGGGCCGACGGGGCAGGGCATCGATGACCGGCTCTCGGCGCCGCCGCCGGCGACGTGCAACACGAATAGCCGTGACGAGATCTTGAAGACGACAAACGGGGAAACGAGCATTGTGCCGGGTTGCGAGCACCACCCGCGGATCATCGTGATCCCGGTGGTGGACAAGATCGACAACCCGCGGCTTTCGACGATCCTGGGCTTCGCCTTCATGTACCTGCATGGCGAGGCGGGCGGTGGCGGGCAGGCATCAGTCGAGACGGAGTTCGTGACCTTCGTGACGGCGATCCCGGGCGGCGTGTACAGCGGCACGGGGAACAGTTCGACGATGGTGCAGATGATCGAGTGAGGCGCATCCGCGCGGAGACATCCTCCCCTCCGCGCACGGCATGGGAAGGGCCGGGAACCGCAGCACCCGGCCCTTCTCCATGTCCGTTGGGGCCAGGCCCGGGGTGCAGGAGAGGGGTGACACAAATGTTCGTTGACCCGCTCGGCCTGTGCTCGTAGCATCGTTGGAGCAACGTTGGGTATGCGGGAGGCCATGCCAAAGTTCATCTTCGTCACCGGTGGCGTGGTCAGTTCGGTTGGCAAGGGCATCACGACCGCCAGCCTCGGAAGAATCCTCAAATCCCGCGGCATTTCCGTCTCGATCCAGAAGCTGGACCCGTATCTGAATGTCGACCCGGGCACGATGTCGCCGTACCAGCACGGCGAGGTGTTCGTGACGGTCGATGGGGCGGAGACGGACCTGGATCTCGGGCACTACGAGCGCTTCACGGACCAGGACCTGACGGCGGCATCGTCGGTGACGAGCGGGCAGGTGTACCTTTCGGTGCTGGACCGCGAGCGGCGCGGCGACTACCTGGGCGGGACGATCCAGCAGGTGCCGCACCTGACGAACGAGATCAAGTCGCGCATTTACGCGGTAGCCGAGCAGACGGACTGCCAGGTGTTGATCTGCGAGGTCGGCGGGACCGTCGGTGACATCGAGGGCGAGACGTTCATCGAGGCGATCCGGCAGATCCGGCACGAGCAGCCGCGCGACAACTGCCTGAGCGTGCATGTGTGTTTCCTGCCCTACGTTGGGGCGACGGGCGAGCTGAAAACGAAGCCGACGCAGCACTCGGTGCGGGAGTTGCGCTCGAAGGGCATCCAGCCGGACGCGATCCTGCTGCGGAGCGACCACCCGGTGCCGCGGGACATTTCGGAAAAGGTCGCGCTGTTCTGCGATGTGGAGCCGCGGGCGGTGATCCCGATGGAAACGGTGCAGACGATCTACGAGGTGCCGCTGCTGCTGGAAGAGCGAGGGCTTGGCGACTTCGTTATCGACCGGCTGGGGCTGAGCGGCGGGCGGGACCTTGAGGACTGGCGCGAGATGGTGCAGCGGTTGAAGAACCCGCGGGGCGTGGTGGAAGTGGCGGTGGTGGGCAAGTACGTGGAGCTGCACGACGCATACATGTCGGTGAAGGAATCGCTGGCGCACGCGGGGATCGCGAGCGAAGTGGATGTGGACATTCGCTGGGTGCACGCGGAGGACCTGGAGGTGCGGCCAGCAGAGGCTGTGCTCGAAGGCGTGCAGGGGATCGTGGTGCCGGGCGGTTTCGGCGAGCGCGGCTGGGAAGGGAAGATCGCCGCGGCGCGCTGGGCACGGGAGAACGGGGTGCCGTACCTCGGGCTGTGCCTGGGGATGCAGGTGATGGTGACGGAGTTCGCGCGGGATGTGTGCGGCCTGGCGGGGGCGAACAGTACGGAGTTCGACCCGGAATCGCCGCACCCGGTGATCAGCCTGCTGGATGAGCAGCAGGGTGTGACGAAGAAGGGCGGGACGATGCGGCTGGGGGCGTACCCGTGCCGGCTGGCGCCCGGGAGCGTGGCAGCCCGGGCGTATGACACGGACCTGATCAGCGAGCGGCACCGGCACCGCTGGGAGTTCAACAACGCCTACCGGGAGGTCCTGGAGGGCGCGGGGTTGCGCGTGAGCGGCACATCGCCGGATGGGTCGCTGGTGGAGATCAGCGAGATCGCGGGGCACCCGTTCATGCTGGGGACGCAGTTCCACCCGGAGCTCAAGAGCCGTCCAAACCGGCCGCACCCGTTGTTCCGGGATTTCGTGGCGGCCGCGGTGGCACGGCAGGCGGCGGCGGCCGGGCCGGTGGCCGCGAGAGCCTGAGCGAGCGTTCAGGGCAGCAAAGCGCCAGTTGAACAGTTAAGAAGACCCGATACCGCGGCCGCGGCTTGCGCGGCGTGGTATTCTGGTTGTGCCGAGTCCCGGCTCCAGCCGGGAACGGGGGACCCACCATGTTGGGGTGAATCCTTCCGCGGGAAGGACGGCGACTTCCGACGCCGAACCCGTCAGCTAACCCCGTAGGCGTTCGGAGGGGACAGCCACTGCCTCCTCTCAAAGTTCAGGGCGCGCGGTTTGCCGCGCCGCCAGCAGCAGGAGGTATGCGTTGCAGTACGCCATTTCACCAACAACCAGGCTCCCTTCCGTGTCGATCGCGCGGACGGCCGATCTGTCCACGACCGGTGTGGCCGAGGCGGCCACGCGGCTGCGCTCGTGGGCGCTCATCCGGGGGGAGCGGATCACGGGCCTGCCGTTCCTCCGGGTCCACGGGAACCTTACGTGCTCGGTGCACGTGCCGGTCGATGGCAAGGTGCCGCCGCACAACGAGACGGGCATTTCGCTGGAGCGCACGGGGCCCGGGCCGGGCGTGACGGTGCGGGTTGTGCGGTTCGATGAGATCCGGGCGGTGGTGCGGGCGCTTTCGAGCGAGATCGCGGTCGACTGCGGGCTCGCCGGGCCGGTGGAGTTCCACCCATCGGATGCGGAGTTCCGGTTCGGGACGTTGGTCTGGCCAGTCCACCGGCATTCCGCGGCGCTGACGGCAACTGCCGCCATCCCGGGCGGGACGAAGCTGGCCGAGCTGGCCTCTTGAGCAGCGGAGGAGAATGACATGGAGACTCGTGTGATCACGATTGCCCGGCAGGTGGGCACCGGCGGCGAGGATGTCGCCCGGATTGTGGCGGAGACGACCGGCTACCGGCTGCTGGATTACGGGGTAATCCAGGAAGCGGCGCAGGAAGCGGGTGTTTCGCCCGAAACGGTGAGCGATGCTGAGCACAAGCCGTCGTTCTTCTCGCGGATTATCGAGGCGCTGGCGCGGAACCCGGCGACCCCTGCCTCGGGGCAGTGGGGCGAACCGGTCAACATCGCCGCCACGCCGCTGCTGACCTCGGTGGACTACCGCCAGCTGATCCAGCAGGTGATCGAGGACTTCGCGCGGCAGGGGGATGTGGTATTCCTCGGCCATGGCGCGCAGTTCATGTTGAAGAACCGGCCGGACGTGCTGCGGGTGCTGGTCACCGGGACGTCCGCGGCGCGGGTGCGGCGGCTGATAGCGACGATGGGCGCTGATGAGCAGCGCGCGCGCGACCTGGTGCAGAAGACGGACCGGGAGCGCGTGGACTATTTCCGGACGTACTACGGCGAGGACTGGCTGGGCTGCGCGAGCTACGACCTTTCGGTGAACACGGATCGGCTGGAGCCAGCGCAGGCGGCGGATGTCGTGCTCGCGGCGGCGCGCGTACGCAGCCCGCTGGCGGCGGTCTGAGTGATGTCTTTCGCTGCGGGGTGAGTTCCGCGCGTGATTGAAGGGGCCCGGGCCTGCACCCGGGCTCTTTCGCGTCCGGCAGACGGGTCGGGCGCGCTCGGCCATACTGGTGGTGGATATGGACTGGTGGCGCATCATCCATGTGTTGAGCCTGGTGTGGCTGGGTGCGGGCCTTGGCGCCACCTACCCGCTGGTGTTGCGCGCGTGGGCAGCGAAGGATGTGAAGTACCAGCTGTACTGCCTGGTGGAAGCGGCCGACAACGAGCTGCAGGTCCTGGTCCCGGGTGCGATGGCGACGGGCCTGACGGGCTTCTTCTGGGCGGTGGCGGCGGAGTACAACTTCTTCACGGACCTGTGGCTGACGGCCCTGACAGTGCTTTACGTGCTGTTCTACCTGGTGTGTCTGCCCCTGTTCGGGTTCGGGTTGCGGCGGGCGAAGGAGGCGGCGCTGCGGGCCGGCGAGGCCGGTGAGGTGACGCCCGAGCTGCGGATCATCCTTGATGACCGGGTGCCGGTGGTATTTGGGACGCTCCTGGTGTTGAGCGTGCCGCTGCTGGGCTGGCTGGCGGTGTTCAAGCCGTTCTAAGGCGGGGACGGCTCAAGCGCGGCGGGCAAGGACGCCGACGCGCGGGATCGGCGGGACGAGGAAGGGCCCGACGTTCACCAGGTCGACGGCATCGAAGGCGGCTTCGGAGAACTGGGCGGCGAGACGTCCCCAGCCGCGGAGGTCGGTTTCTCCACAGCCGGCACTGAGGAGGCGGGTGTGGAGGCGGTTGAGGGCGCCGCTGCGCACCGGTGCGACTTCGAGGACGAGGGCGGCGCCCCCCGGGGCGAGCAGGCGGGAGAGCTCGCGGGCGAAGGCGTGGGCCATATCGTCATCGAGGCGGCGGAGGAAGTAGAGGCTGGTGATGCAATCGAACGACTGGTCGCGGAAGGGGAGCTGCTCGGGCCAGCCGAGGAGCTCGACCGGGCCGGGGCCAGGGACCAGGTCGACGGTCACGGGAGGTTCGTCCATGCCGGCTTTGGCGGCGAGCAGGTTCGCATAGGCCGCGGTCCCGCAGCCGATATCGAGGTAGCGCTTGCCGGGGCCGAGCTGGACAAGGTCGATGATGCGCTGGGCGCGGGGGGTGATGAGGGCCATGCCGGTCTGGGAGTTGATGGCGCGGGCGAGGGGCGCGGCCGGGCCGGCCATCCACTGCTGGCGGGCCTCGATCACGCGGCGGCGGCGGCGCATCACAGGGCGTACACCATGCGGGCGCGGCGGCTGCGGGCGATAGCGGACTCGAGGGCGTCGGCGAGGGCGGCCGCCTGGCCGGCGAGGCCGGGCGCATTTGCGCGTGCGGCGAGGGCGGCGGCCTGCGGATCGCTGGCGATGGCAGCCACGACCTTACGCAGCTCATCGCGCAGGGATGCGGGGTCCTGCCAGGCGAGTTCGAGCTTGTGCACGTCTTCCTCGTCTTCTGCTTCTGCTTCGTAGAAGGTGGTGAGCGGCCCCATGCGGACATGATGTTCGCCGTGCATCCGGTCGGCCAGGGCGATCAACGGGTGGGAGGCGCCGAAGCCGCGAGAGACGGCGAACGAGAGAAAGGCGACGAGGTCGGCGCCATCGCCGGGGAGGTCAGTGCGCCCGGGCTCGCCTTCTACTTCAAGCCAGAGGCGCATCGTTCTTGAGGGTAGCGCGCGGCGGGGCTTGGGTCACCGCCGGGGGGTGCCGCCGGGATGCGGCGGTGGGGCGCCATGCCCAGGTTGGGGGGAGCCGCAACTGGGCGCCGCCCTGGGGGCAGAGCACACGCCATGGAAGGTCGTTGAAGGGGAGGTGGGGGGTGTAGGGGCCGGGTGGGCGGCTTTCCAGGCGGCGCCGCCAGGTGCGGACCACGCGGAGCCCGCGATCGGTTTCGACGAGGCACCCGCGGAGGTTGTGAAACGCCCAGGTCCAGGCGGCATAGCGCTCCGGGGCGATGACGAATTCAAGCGCCCAGAACTCGGGAGGATGGTCGAAGACCATGCCGTCCTCGACGCGTGGGGGGCGGGCGGCGTGAGCCAGCTCGTGCTTGGCGATGAAGCGGACGACTTCGATGGGGGTGCCGGGCCGGTTCAGGATGGGGTGGAAGACGATGATGTGGCGGCCACGCCCCATGCGGTCGAGGGCGATGAAGGCGAGGGGGCCGTTCGCGCCGAAGCGGACTTCAAACTCGTCTTCGAGTTCGGGGAACCAGACGGCGCGGACCTCATCGACGACGGCGTGGAAGCTGTAGCCGGTGAGGGACTCGACCGGCTGGAAGAGGAGCGGCTGGCGGTAGGGGACAGGTAGCGCGGGCATTGGGGGAGGGAGTATGGCGCAAGGGGGCGGGCGCTGCCACTCAGAACCCGTTGGAGCCGTCGGTGAAGCGGAGGGCATCGAGGAGGATGCCGTGGGCGGCCATTTCCCAGTGAAGGTGGGCGCCGGTGGAGAGGCCGGTGTTGCCGACGAGGCCCAGCTGGTCGCCGAGGGCGACGTCCTGGCCTTCGGCGACGGTGATCTCGCTGAGGTGGGCGTAACCGGAATAGAGACCTCCGCCGTGGTCGATGATGACCATGTTGCCGCGGACCTTGAGCTGGCGGGCGAGGACGACTTTGCCGGAGTTGGGGGCGGTGACGGGGGTCCCTTCGGCGGCGCCGAAATCGGTGCCGCCATGGTGGCCGGAGGGTTCGGAGCCGTTGATCGAGCGCTGTTCGCCGTAACGCGCGGTGAGCACCCCCTGGACGGGGACTTCCCAGAAGCCCGACCAGAGTTTGCCGGGGGTGACCTTCACGTAGATGGACTTGAGCACGGCCAGCTCTTCGGCGATAACGGCCGGGTCGAGCAGCTCGGAGACTTGCTCCGGGGTGAATTCGAGGTAGTCCACGGTCCACGCGGTCGGGAGGACGGTGATGGTGTCCTCGAGGACGCCTTTCGAGCCGGTGGTGAGGGTGACATCGACGCGGAGGGGGTGTTGCCCGGCAGGGTCTTCGGCATCGATGGGGACGAAGGTGTACTGGCTCTGGGCGCCGGGGGTGAGCGGGAGCTTGCGGCCGAGGAAAGTGACCTGGCCCCCCTTAATGTCGCCCGTCACCGAAACGAGGATGGCGCCGGCCTGGTAGACCTCGGTGGTGGAGAGGACGAGCTCGGGAGGCTCGACGGGGGCGACGGTCTGGCCGGGAATAAGCGTGGGGGTGGCGGTGGGGCCTGCGGGGGTGACGAGCTGGACGGTGACGCCGCCGGAGGACTTGCCATCGCTCGAACAGCTGCCGAGGAGCACCAGGGCCAGGGCGGACGCGATGGCCGCGATGGCGGCGAGGAGCAGCGGCTGGCGTGATTGCCGGGGCATCGCTCTCAGGTTGGGGCATCGGGCGGTAAGAGGTAAGGCGCGGGGCTTAACCGCCGGGTGCGAGGGCGCGCACGTGGACGGCCGGTGACGATGCGGTGACACCGGCATAGGAACTCCGTAGGAAGTGCAGAGCCAGCGCTCCAGCCCCTTCCAGAGGCGTGACCTGGCGGTGAATATACAAGGAACGAGCGGAGGAAATTCAGGAAATGGACGGTGAACGATGAGTGTTGGTCTGCGGACACTGATCGTCGATAGCGATGAGGACTCGCGCCGCGGGATGCGCTTCCAGGTGGAGCGCGCCGGGATCGCGGTGGACCTCGAACAGCCCCATGGGCTGGTCGCACAGCACATGATCCAGGAGATGGCGCCCGAACTGGTGTTCGCGGCGGTGGACCAGCCAATCCAGCGGGCGATGCAAACGATCGAGTTCGCGCGGGCGGTTTCGCCTGACGCGATGATCGTGGCCTACGCGCGGGAGTGGTCGCCTATGGTTGAGCGGCGGCTGATGCTGAGCCAGGTAAACGGCTTCCTGCACGGGAAGATCACGCGCGCGGCAGTGGCCTCGGTGGTGGACCAGGCGTTGCGCAAGGCCGCGGCCCGGGCAGGCGCTGGCGAGGTGGAAGACGTAAGCCGCGTGATCGCCGTGGTGGGGCCCAAGGGTGGAATTGGCAAGACGACCACGAGCACGAACCTTGCGGCCGCGATCGCGCGGGAGGGGCGCCAGTCGGTCCTGCTCATTGACCTCGATACGCGCTTCGGCGATGCGGCGGTGATGTTCAACATGCGGGCCGAGTACACGGTGGCGGAAGCGGCGCTGGAGGTGGAGTCGCTCGACCGGGACACGTTCCGGCAGATGTTGATGCAGCACGAAAGCGGGGCGTGGGTACTGGCGGCGCCGCACGACTACCGGCGCTGGCTGAACTGCTCGCCGGACCAGGTGCGCGAGCTGATCCGGCTGGCGGCAGCAGTCTTCGATGTGGTGATCCTGGACACGCCGGGGACGTTCAACGACATGGTCGGCGCGGCGATCGAGACGGCGAACCGGGTGGTGGTGATCACGAGCACGGACCTGACGAGCTTGAAGAACACGACGCTGGTCCTGGAGCAGTTCCGGCAGAAGGGGATTGCCGAGGGGAGCACCTCGCTGGCGCTGATCCATGGCCACGGGGTGGAAGGGGCGGGCAGCCGGGCGGAGGTGGAGTACGCGATTGGCCGGCGGGTGGACCACGAAATTCCGTTCGACGGGAATGTGCGGAAGGCGAGCCAGCTCGGCGTCCCGGTGGTGATGATGCGGCCGGGCTCACCGGCGGCGGTGGCGCTGAGGCGGTTGGCGGCGGATGTGAGCGGGGAGCCTGGTGAAGGCACTTCAGTGGCGGATGTCCGCAGCCGATTCTTTGGTGTGTTCGGGATGCTGAAAGGGGTGCGGCGGGAGCCGGTCGAGCGGGCCGGTTAGGCAGCGAACACGGCGTGAGGGACAGACCTCTCCAGTAGCGCCCCCGGCAGAAGCCCCGGGGGCGCTGCGGCGTCTCACCACATGGGTGGCGCCAGGTGTTCGACCATGCCGTTGCGATGGTAGAGGCGGGGTAGCCGTCCCTGTAGCGAGGCGATGATGTCCCAGGCGATGGTCCCGGCGGCATCGGCAACGTCCGAGGCGGTGATCGCTGCACCGGCGGCGTTACCGAGGAGGGTGGTGATGCTGCCTTCGGCCACGACGCCTGAGACGCTCGTGACATCGACCAGGAACTGGTCCATGCAGACACGCCCGGCCATGGGGCAACGTTGGCCGTTGATGAGGACGTGACCGGTGTTGCCGAGCGAGCGGCGCCAGCCATCCGCATAGCCGACGGGGATGAGGGCGAGGCGCGAGGGCTGGCCGGCGCGCCAGGTGAGGCCGTAGCTGACGCCTTCGCCGGGCGCGACCTCGACGACACGGGCGACGCGGGCGCGGAGGGCGAGGATCGGCTGGAGCCCTGTGCTGGCGGTGTTCGGCGGGAGGATCCCGTGGATCGCCAGGCCGATGCGGACGCCGGAATAGTGGAGTTCGGGCCGGCGGAGGGCCGTGGCGGAGTTCGCGGTGTGGCGGTAGGGGATCCAGGGGAGGCGGGCTGCCGCCTCGCGGAAGACCTCGTGCTGGACATCGGCGAAGGAGTCATCGGGTTCGTCGCCGTTGGCCATGTGGGTGGTGATACCCGCGACCTCGATGCCCGGGAGGCCGCGGAGGTAGGTAGCGAGCGCCACGGCATCATCAACCGCCAGCCCGAAGCGGTGCAGGCCGGTATCGACCTTTACGTGCAGGTTCGCCGTCAC
>CAZRUZ010000053.1:10069-15507 GCA_964603275.1 uncultured Anaerolineaceae bacterium
CCTGCGCCGCCTCGAAGTACTGGTTCCTGGCCACCGCCGATGAGATGGCGTCGCCGAGTTCTCGGGAGTGGCAGGTGAGCGTGAGCCCGGCGCGGACGGCCTGGGTGGCATCGGCGGGGAAGGCGTGGCCGAGGACGATGACAGGCGCGGCGACGCCGGCCTGGCGGAGCATGTAGCCCTCGTGTGGCCACACGACCGCGAAGCGGTCGGCGCCGGCCCGTTCGAGGACGGGCGCGAGGACGGCGGCGCCGGCGCCGTAGGCGTTGGCTTTCACCACGGCGATGAGATCGGTCTCGCCCAGGCGCGCTTTCAGGGCGCGCACGTTCGCTTCGGCGGCCGCGAGATCGACTTCCACCCAGGCGTTGAGGTTGTGGGTGGCTTCATCGAGGGTGCGTTGGGCGGTGTGGGGCTCTGTCAGTTGACCGGTCCTTTCCGTTGAGCCCGGGAGGGCTTTGACCGCCGGGGGCGCGTGAACCTAGCATCCGTCCCGTGATGGGCGAACGCAAACGCCCCGGGCGGACGTGGACCGCTGTTTTCGCGGCATTGATTGCGATGACCGTGGCGTCTGCCTGTAGCGGGGACGGCGCCAGGCTGGCCGGGGTGACGCCCACCGCGGGAGCGACGCCGGATGGTGCGACGCCATCGGTGACGGCGACGCCCGCCGATCTGGACCCCGGGGAGGCTGTTGAGGCGGCCCATGCGCTGCTGCGGGAGGGGCGCTTTGATGAGGCGGGTGCCGCATTCGGGCGGGCAGCGGGCTCGGCGGCGAACGCGGGAGAGGCCGCGGAGGCGTGGCTGGGCGCATCTATCGCGGCGGACAAGGCGGGAGACGAGGAGGGGGCGCTCGATGCAGTGCGCCGGGCGGTGGAGCTGGCCCCTGCCGGGAGCTCGGTTGCGGTGCGGGCTGCCTACCTGGGTGCCGCGCGGCTGAATGATGCGGGAGAGTTCGGTGAAGCCGAGCGGGTCGCGCGCGGGGTGACAGCCGGAGGAGCCCTCGGCCCGTACCTGCAGCACGAGCTTGCGCGGGCGCTGGCGGGGCGTGGGGAGCGGGCGGCGGCGGATGCAGTCTGGGATGGATTGCTTGCGGCCGGGAAAGCAACGGCGACGTTACAGGCCGAGGTGCTACGGGAACGGGCGCGGCTGGCGCGGGAGGCGGGTGACGACGTCGCGCTGGGGCGCTGGCTGGACGCGCTGGCCGGACTCACCTCCGACCCGGCTGCCCGGTACGAGCGGGCCGCCGTGGCGCGGCGGCTCGGCGACGAGGGCCTGTTCGCTTCGAGCCTTCTACGGATCATTGTTGATTCACCCGGGTCGCGGTACGCCTCGCTGGCGATCGCGGACCTTCGCGAGGCCGGGGTGGCGATCGACCCGGGTGATGAGGGATTGGTGTACTACCGCCGGGGGGCCTACCAGGAGGCGAAGAGGGTGCTGGAGCCAGCGCTGGCGGACGGCGCCGCGAGCCCGGCCCAGGTGACCTTCCGGGCGTACTACCTGGCGGCGGCTCATGAAGATAGTGGCGACGCCGCCTCGGCGGTGCGGTTTTACGACGTGGCCGCCGGGACCGGCACGGTCTCGCCGTATGTGCACCGCGCGCGCTACTGGGCCGCGCGGGTGACGGAGGACCAGGGCAAGGCGAAGGACGCCTCGGCGCGTTATGTCCAGTTGGCACTGGGTGGTCCGGCGGGCGAGTTCTCGGCGGAAGCGGCTTTCCGGGCGGGGTTCGTGTTGTTGCGCGCCGGGGACACCGCTGGCGCCCTGGATGCGTGGCAGCAGGTGGGTGCGGCCGGCAGCGCCCGGCTGGAGTACTGGCGCGGCCGGGCGTTGGAGCAATCGGGAGACTCGGAAGGGGCGACGGCGGCCTATCGGCGAGCCGTGGCTGCCGGCCCGTTCGAGTTCCATGGTTTGGAGGCGGCGGTGAGGCTCGGCCAGCGGGACAGCCTTGATGCCGCATACCGCCAGCGTGACCTGGCCCAGCCGATCGATTGGGACGGGATCGCGACCTGGTTGCGGGGGCTGGCCGGCGGCGACTGGTCCGGGAGCCCGGCGACGGCGGCGTGCGAGCTGGCCCGCCTCGGGTTTGGGGACCTGGCGAAAGAGGAGATTGAGGTGGCGGCACGGGATGCCGGCGTCTGGCGGACGCTCGAACTCGCGCGGGAGGCTTCGGCGTGCGGGTTGACGGATGTGGGGGCGCAGCTGGCCGTGAGCCTCCGCCAGATGGCGGGGGTAGATTCGCACGAGCCGCCGGCGGACCTGTTGCGGGTTTCGTACCCGATTGCCTTTGCAGGCGCGCTGGACGAAGCAGCGAGGGAGGCGGGGGTTGACCCGCTGTTCCTGGCGGCGCTTGTCCGGCAGGAGAGCTACTGGGATGCGACCGCGGGTTCAAGCGTGGGGGCGCTGGGCCTGACACAGGTCATGCCGCAGACGGGCGAAGGGATCGCGGTGGCGCTGGGCGTGCGGGACTTCTCGGCGGAGCTGCTGTTCCGGCCGGCGGTGGCGCTGGAGTTCGGGGGGTATTACCTCGGGGGGCAGGTCAAACGGTTTGGCGACCCGCTGCTGGCGCTGGCGGCGTACAACGCGGGTCCGGGGAACGCCCTCCGCTGGGCGGCGATGGAACGGGCGACGGCGGCGGACCTGGTGGAGAGCATCGACTTTAGTGAGACTAGGCATTATGTCATGTATATAGTTGAGGCCTATGCCCACTACGAGCTTGCCTGGGGTGAGTAGTGGCGGATTCGACCGGTAGATTGCGCCGGGTTATGGTGTGATCTCGCCCTTCATATCGGACCTGGAGCACGAACATGGCAACGAAGCGCACCTATCAGCCGCACACCATCCCGCGCAGGCGGGTTCACGGCTTCCTGAAGCGGATGGCGACCCGTTCGGGTCGGGCTGTCTTGAAGGCCCGGCGGGACCGTGGCCGCAAGCGCCTGACCGTCGTCTAGCCGAGGAGCACCACCTGTGGAGCGCGCCAGGCGGCTGCGCAAGGGTGGGGAATTCGATACGGCGTTTTCTGAGGGGACCGTGGTAAGCGGTCCTCTTTTGTTGCTCCGGTACCGGGGAAATGGGACGGACGTGACCCGGTGGGGCTTTGCGATTGGGAAGCGAATCACCAAACTTGCCACGGAGCGGAATCGCACCAGGCGGCGCTTGCGGGAGATTGCACGGAGGCTGCCGGTCAAAGACGGATACGACGTCATCGTGGTGGGGCGCGGGGGGTGTGCCACGGCCACGACGAGCGAGCTGCGGGATGCGCTGGAGCGGCGGCTGGGCCGTGCCGGTCTCCTGGAGACGCCATGAAGAGGGTCTCCGGGCTGGTTGCGCGGCCTCTTGTGTGGCTAGTGGTGGGGTACCAGCACAGCCTGTCGCGGGTATTGCCGCCGTCGTGCCGGTACGAACCTTCGTGTTCGTGGTATGCACGAGAAGCACTTGAGCGGCATGGCGCATTCCGCGGGAGCTGGCTGGCGGTGAAGCGGCTTTCGCGGTGCCGTCCTGGTGGTGGGCGAGGGTACGATCCGGTTCCTGATTAGCGGCGGGGCGCGGTGATTGCCGCGTTTGCCGCGATGGCGGGGGCGGCTCATCGCAACACTTCCAGTTTCTAGAGCGTCGAACCGGCGCCGGGCAAGGAAGGCCGGGATGTTGGCGGCGTGGTTCCTGGGGCCTCCGGTGTTTGTGTTTCACGTGAAACATGCGGCCTCAGTCGGCGTACCGGAACGCCGGGTGTCCGGGTCTGACCCCGCAGTTCGAGAGAGAAGAGAGGCAACCGGCACCGCGCTGGCGGTGGCTCCCGGGCGGACGTGCGAACGCTCAGACCGGGGCGGCCCGACCGTTTCACGTGAAACACCCCCCTGCGGTTCTGGCCGGGTCGCGAGGCAGGGTTCGATGCGGGAAGCATCCGCCACAGCGGCGCTGGCTGCCAGCGGTGGTGGGTAGAGGAGCGATGCAGCAGCGGCCGGGGCACACAGGGTCGGCGAGGCCTCGAGGCCGCATTTCACGTGAAACATCCAGCGAGATGCCTGGCCCACTGGTGGGAAGAAGCGTTGGGCGTGCTTGCTGGGGGGAGTCCGGACTCGGCCCTCCGAGAGATGTTCCACGTGGAACACGGCGGCGCTCCGGGCCGGCCGGAGGAGCAGGGTGGTGGAGTGGAGCGAACATATGTTCGCAAACGTTCCACGTGAAACGGCTTTCAGCCCGTAACGGCGTGCGCTGCTACCATGACGCGGTGAATCGCAGCCGAGCCTTGCTGCTGGGGCTAATCCTCCTTTCCCTGCCCGTTTTCGCTGCCTGTGTGAACGTCACCAGTCCGGATGGCTGGGCCGCGCCAGTCTTCGACGGAGACGATGTTTACATCGCCAGTTCCAAGGGCCATCTCTCGGCGCTGACGATCGATGACCAGGGCCGCGCGGCCGCACGCTGGACGTTCCCCGACAAGGATCGCGACGCCGACAAGAAGATCGAGCCCGAAGCGCTCTACGGAGACCCCGTTGTGGAGGGAGAGCGGGTGTATCTCGCCACCTTCTCGGCCGGCGTGTTCGCGCTCAACACGGCCGATGGGCGGCCAGCCTGGCCCACAAGCGGGACCAATTCCGGGGCGATCGACGGGAATATCGCCAGCGGTGTGGCCCTGGCCAACGGGATCCTGTATTTCGGCACGACCGAAGGGCAGCTGTACGCGTGGAACGCGAGTGACGGAAGCCCGGCCTGGCCGACGCCTATCACGTTCGACCGCGGTATCTGGGCGACGCCCGTGGTGCTCGGCGAGCGCGTGTACGTTGCGACGATGGGCGGCGAGGTCCACGCGCGCTCTGCGGCCGATGGTTCCCCGGCCTGGGATGCGCCCTTTGTAGCCACTGGCGCTATCGGCAGCCTGACCGCTCTCGGCGAGGACCGCCTCTTCGTCCCGAGCATCAACCGCCACGCCTACATCCTTGATGCCGGCAGCGGCGCGGTCATCGCGGACTACCGGGCGAAGGACTGGGTGTGGACCGCCCCTGCCGGGTCTGACTCGCGCGTGTACTTCGGGGATTTCGGTGGGCACGTGTACGGACTCGACATAACGAGCCAAGGCGCAACGCAGGCGTGGGACCCGGCGAGTGTGGACGGGGAGCGGATCAAGGCGGGCGCGGCGGTGGTGGATGACGTGCTGGTGGTGGCGGACCGGAAGCCGGTGGTGACGTTCATCAAGGCATCGACCGGGGAGGTGCTGAACCGGGTGCCGATCGACGGGGCGGGGACCATCCGGGCGAACGTGACGGTGGAGGGCGATTCGGTCTACATCGTGACGACGAAGGGGCGGCTGTTCCGGGCGAACCCGAAGAATTACTCGGTCGTGGAGATCGAGGTGAGCGGGGTGAAGAAGTGATCGGGGACCTCTTCACGCTGCTGTTGCTGAACCCGATGGTGAACCTGCTGGTGCTGCTGAACAACGTGCTGTTCGATAG
>CAZRUZ010000054.1:0-2780 GCA_964603275.1 uncultured Anaerolineaceae bacterium
GTTCCGCAGCCTGTCGGGGAAGGGCGCCGGCGCCTGTGCATAGGCCGGCGCAAACTGCCGCTCCAGGTCGGGCGAAACCACCCCGCGCCCGCCAAACAGCCGCGCCGCGAGCCGGTCGCGGAACTTCCCGGGCATCGAGTAATACGCCCCGAACATCAGCGGCTCACGGATCCCGCGGTACCGCCGGCCGTAGGCCACCATCTCGCGCCCCACCCGGTCTATCCGGCCGCGCCTCAGCCAGTGCGCCAGGAACATCCCGTGGGCCTGCGAGTAGCCGGCCAGCAGCTCATCCGCTCCCTGGCCGTCGAGCAGCACCGTCGTCTGGTTCTCCCGCGCCAGCCGCATCACCAGCCACTGGGCGTACGGGCTCGTGCTCGCTATCGGCTCTTCCTGGTGGTACTGCAGCTTCGCGAAGTCTTCGAGGAAGCCTTCAGGCTCCACCCAGACGTCGTGCGCATCCACGTCCAGCCTCCCGGTGAGCCGCGCGATGTACTGCCCCTCATCGTGTCGCGGCGAGCGGAATCGTGCGCTGAACGTGCGCTGGTGCTCTACGCCCCGCTCCTCCCGCAGCGCATGAATAGCAGCCACGATCGACGAGGAGTCGATCCCGCCGCTGAGTGAGCTTCCCACGGGCACGTCACTCCGCAACCGGATGCGCACCGCATCGAACAGCAGTTCCCGGAACCCCGCGATGGCCTCGGCCCGGCTCTTCGGCACCTCGGCCGCCCAGGGCTCCCAGTATGGCCGGGGCTCGCCTCGGCCTTCGCGGTCCAACGTCACGTAATGGGCGGCCGGCAGGTTCTCGATCCCGTCGAAGAACGTCTCCGCATCCAGGTCCAGGTCGCCCCGCACGAGGTAGCGGTATACCGAGCGCAGGTTGGGCGTCCGCAGTTCGGGCCGGACCGCCAGGATCGCCTTCATCTCGCTTGCGAAGACCACCTGCCCATCCCGCCGGGTGAGGTACAGCGGCTTCTTGCCGAATCGATCCCGCGCGAGGAACAGCTCGTTCGTGCGCTCGTTCCAGATGGCCAGCGCGAACATGCCGTTCAGGCGGGAGAGGCAGCCCGGCCCCCACTGCTCGTACGCCTTCAGCAGCACCTCGGTATCGCCCGCGGTTCGGAACTCGTGGCCGAGCCCGCGCAGCTCCGCCCGCAGCTCCACGTAGTTGTAGATCTCGCCGTTAAAGACCAGCGTGAGCCCGGCGGCCTCATCCCGGAACGGCTGGTCGGAGTTGTGCGAAAGGTCGATGATCGCCAGCCGGGTATGCCCAAACGCAATCCCGTGGCCGAAGAAGGTGCCTTCGCCATCCGGCCCGCGGTGCCGGAGGCATGCCACCATCCGCCCGACGGCGTCTGGCTCGATTGCTCCGCCACCAACGTGGAAAATGCCGGCAATTCCACACATCGATCGATGGGGCCCTTTTCTCGGTCATCATTGCCGGCCGCGTCCACTGCTACCGGGTCTCAGCGCGCGGATCATACCAACAGGCTGGTTAGCGGGAAGCTTTTGTCCCCATTCGCCAGATCCGGACGGCGCGCCAGAGCGTAGAGTATGGTTACACCGCTCGGGGTTCCGGGGAAGGTGAGGCCCACCGGGCCGGCTGCCTCCACCGCCAGTCAGTCGCGCTCAGCAGGAGGCTCTCGATGTCCGGGATGATGTGGGACGACCCCGAACCCAAACCCGAGGACCTCTCCCTTCGCCTCCTCCGCGTGGCCGCCGCGCCGCTCGATGAAGAGGGCCGCGCCCTCCGCCTCCGCCTCGAAACCACCCGCGGAAACATCGACGCCGTCCTCCATCCCGTCGAAGGTGGGACCAGCGCCGTTGTCTGCGCTGGTGGAGCCATGGGCGGCATCGATGGCCCGGCCGATAACCTGTACGCGCGCCTCCCCGGCCTCCTGGCGCCAGGACTCGTCACCGTCCTCCGGATCGAGTACCGCGAGCCCAACAACCTCGAAGAGTGCGTCCTCGATGTCCTCGCCGGCTGCTCGTTCCTTCGCGGCATCGGCGCCTCCGACCTTGTCCTCGTTGGGCACAGCTTTGGTGGCGCGGTGGTCATCAAGGCCGGCGAACTCCACGATGCCGTCGCGGGCGTCGTCTCCATGTCGCCCCAACTCCATGGCACGCGCGAAGTAGAGAACCTGGGCAAACCCCTGCTGCTCGTCCACGGCATGGCCGACACCATCCTCAACCACGAGGCGAGCGAGGACATCTACCGCCGTGCGCTCGAACCAAAGCGCATCGTCCTCTTCGCCGAGGCCGGCCACTCGCTCATCCAGGCGAAAGACGCCATCGATACCCTCCTGGCCGAATGGATCCCGGCGAGACTCGCCCGCACGCCCATGGACGGTGGCCGCGAAGAGCACGAATTCCACTAGCCCGCACCCGGATCGGCTACCCTCTCCGTGGAGGGTTGCACCCATGACCAACGAGGAAATCGTCTCCGCCTTCATCGCCGAGTGGGACAATACCCGGCCCGATGTCGCCCGCCTCGCCGCCTACTTCACCGACGATGCGGTCTACCACAACATGCCGACCGCTCCCGTCACCGGGCGTGCCGCCATCCAGCAGACCTTCGCCGGGTTCATCGCAATGGCCGAGCCGCGCGGCTGGGAGGTCCTCGCCCAGTTCTCCTCTGGCGATACCGTGATGAACGAACGTATCGACCGCTTTGCCCGCGGCGACAAGCTCATCGAGCTCCCGGTCGCCGGCGTCTTCCAGCTCCGCGATGGCAAGATCGCGGCCTGGCGGGACTACTTCGACATGGCCACCTGGACGCGCGC
>CAZRUZ010000054.1:2880-15263 GCA_964603275.1 uncultured Anaerolineaceae bacterium
GCGCGTCAGCAAGCGCGGCAGCGCCCGTCCCTCGAACACTTTCCGCCGTCGGGCCTCGCTGCGGGCCTGCCTATGGGTGTTTCGGCGGGCGCCAGGAAACCCGTGAGTGTCCCTCCGCTTCCCGCTGTTAGTTGCACAATGCAACTGACAGCGTCACACTGCCCCCACGCGGAGGTGCCCATGTTCGATCCCGGCCACGAAACGGCGTCCCCTGGCTACTGGCGCGAGCGCTCGCGCGGCCGCCTGCCGGGGCTCATCGGCGTTGAGCTCACCGCTGTTGGCGAAGGTTGGGCCGAGGGCCGGCTGGACCTCCGGACCGAGCTGGCCGCCCCCAACGGCTTCCTCCACGCCGCAACCGTCGTCGCCCTGGCCGATTCGCTCTGTGGCTATGGCTGTGTCGCCAACCTCCCCGAAGGCGCTTCCGGGTTCACTACCATCGAGATCAAGAGCAACTTCCTCGGCACCGCCACGGAGGGGACCCTCACCTGCCGCGCGACCATGCCCCACGGCGGCCGCACCACCCAGGTCTGGGATGCCACCGTCACCCACCAGGAGTCCGGCAAGACGATCGCGCTCTTCCGTTGCACCCAGATGGTGCTCTGGCCCCGGGCGTAGCGGCGGCCGGTTGCTGGCAGGGCTCACACGCGCCGCCTAGAATCCCGCCATGGCAGCTACCTACACCCTCGGGTTCGGCAGAAGACTGATCAACGTGCTCGTCCGCGGCGGGCTGGCGCTCGGGCTCGGCGAAAAGAACACGCGGATGCTGACCGTGGCCGGGCGCAAGTCCGGCAAGCCCTACAGTACGCCGGTCACCCTGGTTGTCGAAGACGGCAGCGAGTGGATCGTCGCGCCCTACGGAGAGCGCCAATGGGTGAAGAACCTGCGGGCCGCCGGCAACGCCCGCCTGAGCCGCGGCCGCACGAAGCGCGAGGTCACGGTCCGCGAACTCACGCCGGAAGAGGCCATCCCGGTCATTCGCCGTTACATCGAGCGCGTGCCGATCACCGCGAAATACTGGGACGCAACAGCCGGCTCCCCCGAGGGCGTGCTCCGGGCCGAGGCTGCCCGCCACCCGGTGTTCCTCGTCGAGTAGCCTCAGGGTGTCGGCGCCGCCACCGGCCCGAAGTACCCCGGCTCCTGGTCGATCTCCGGGTCGAGCCGGGCGATCTCGGCCGCTACCAGCGCGTACGCGGCGATCAGGGCATCGAGGGTGGCCGGTCCATCACCTTCAAGGTAGGAAAGGTCGAGCGCCAGCGCGCAGGCGTTCGTCCAGGGGTTCTCGGCCGGGCCCTGGCGCGCGATGACCAGCGTGGAGCAGGTGATCCGCACCTGCCCCTGCCGGCCCTGGATCGCCGCGATGCCCCGGTCGCCTCGCATCCACAGGCCGACCGATGCCCTCGCGCCCAGCAGCTCGAGGGCGAACTGCTGCATCTGCGTCACTGTGGCGTCGGCGCTGCAGGCCAGCGCCCCCGGCAGCGGACTCGCCGCCCGGTCGGCGCCGGCAGCCGAAGCGGCCTTCTTGCAGAGCTCCGTCCAGCCGGCCCGAGTGGCCCCGGCCTGCGCCACAAGGTCCATCTCCTGCCAGGTGGCGCTCGCCGCGCGGTTGGCCGGCGGGTCTTCGGCGAACCACGCGGCGAAGTCCACCTCCGGCAGCGACGCGGCCGCGGGCGTGCCAATCGCCTCGATGTACGCCGGTGTCCCCGGCTGGGGGACGACCATCGGCCCCACGATGGGCAGCCCGCCAAGCGCGCCGGCAAGGTCGGCGTTGTAGCACCGAGCCGTCGAAAGCAGCGAGAGCAGGAGCAGGCCGAACAGCGCCTTCTTCACGCCCTGATCATCGGCAACCGGTCATGCTGGCGGAGTGCTGGCCCGCCGCCTATCCCCGGGGCAGTCCCAGTCCGCGCTGCGCAATGATGTTCTTCTGGACCTCGCTCGTCCCGCCGCCGATCGGGCCGGACATCGCCAGCAGGTAGGCCGTCAGCACGCGGCCGTACAGCGGGGCCCACGGCGAACCGGGCTGCAACTGCCCGTACGCCCCCATCAGGTTCACGCCGGTGTTCGCAACCTTGATCCCCAGCATGGCCATCCAGACCTTGCCCATGCTCGCTTCGTAGTTCGGTACATCGCCCTTTGATTGCAGCCAGGCCGTCCGGTAGGCCACGAGCCGCCCGGTCTCGACTTCCACCACCAGGTCGGCCAGCTTGTGCCGCACCGTGGCCTTGTCCCACGGCCGCCCGCCCGGGTGGCTCTCTTTCGCCCAGCGCACCAGGTCATGCACCGTCCGCCGCGCCCCGGAAATCGCCGCGATGTTCGACCGCTCGAAGTCGAGCGTGGTCGTCGCGACGTACCAGCCGTTATCGAGCCCGCCCATCAGGTCCTTCGCCGGTACCCGCACGTCTTCGAAGAACACCTGGTTGAAGTCGCGCCGGTAGGCGATGTTCGGGATGGCCTGCACCGAGATCCCCGGCGTCTTCATGTCCAGCACGAATGCACTGATGCCCTTGTGCTTCGGTACATCCGGGTTGGTCCGCGCCAGCAGCAGCATCCGGTCGGCGATGTGGCCGTTCGAGGTCCAGATCTTCTGGCCGTTAATGACATAATCATCACCGTCCCGGACAGCCCGGGTCTCCATGCTCGCCAGGTCCGAACCGCTCCCCGGTTCGCTGAACCCCTGGCAATACCAGACCTCGCCCGAGGCCATGCCCGGAAGGTAACGCTCCTTCTGCTCGTCGCTCCCGTGGACCAGCATCGTCGGGCCGGTGATCCCGATCGTGAACAGCCGCCCGCCCGAGGGCGCCCGCTGGTAGGCGAGTTCCTCGTTGAGGATCATCTGCTCGATCTGTGACTTCCCTGACCCGCCGTACTTCTCCGGCCAGGCTGGAGCGAACCAGCGCTTCGCCCCCAGCTTCTTCGTGAACTCCCGCGCGAAGGCAAGCTGCTCCTCGTTGTCGAAAAAGTCGTCGTCACCTTCGAAGCCCGGGGGCAGTTCGGCCTTCAGGAACGCGCGCAGTTCAGTGCGCCACTGCTCGGTCTCGGCGGGGAAGCGGAAGTCCATCAACGGCTCCGGGCGATCGGGGTGGTTGGGATTGTCCACGCTGCCCGCGGGATTGTCGACGAATCACCCCGCGGGGCGCTGCCGGTGGGTGGTACACGCCCGGAAGGCAAAGGCCGGGGCCTTACTCGTCCTCCGTGATCAGCTCGTAGTATTCCTCAGCGCTCAGGGTGCACTGCACAAGGGCTTCGAGCTGGCCCGCCGTCAGGCCAAGCTGGCGCGCGACCTTCCCGAGGAGCGGCTGCCCGATCTGTCCGCTCGTTCCGTGACTGACCGTTGTCGTCCGAACCACAATTCCGCCGGCGCGCACCTTGAACCAGATGTGGCGGCGCTGCCGGTCCTCTTCGGCCCCCACTTTGGAGCGTAACGTCCGGACGAGGTCGCCAGTCTCGATTGCCAACCAGCCGCTCCCTGGGCCTACCGCCCGATAAGTCCCTCGATGAACCGCAGATGCCCGGCTAGCCTCTCGCTGATCCCGGGTGACTCGCGCAGGAGCACAAGCCGGTATTCGAGGAGCGCGTGGACGAAGTCCTCGAACGCCGCTCCGGGGGATGAACCCCGGCCAAACACGCCTGTCACCGGTTCCTCCACGATGAAGCCATCTTCGTCACCGTGTTCGAGGTTCACCTGCGCGGGCGGAGAATCCTGCAGCGGAGCACCGTGTCCAAGCAGGAGCGCGCGGACGACCAGCCCGTCGACCTGGACCTCCCGTTCAAGGCGCGGGGCGCAGGGCGCCACCAGCTCCCGCGCCCCCTCAGCGCGAAACGCGAGCAGGGGCATGCTGGTCACGAGACCGCCAGCCGTGCTTTTCGTGGCATGGCTGCATTGTCGGCCTTTCACTCCGGGATTTCCATCTGTGCGGGACAACAGGCACCCCCCTTGTCGAATCACCCCCGCCCGGCCGATACTCTCTTCACGATGCACCGCACCGTTACACCTGCGAAGGAACGCACGATCGCCCCGGACTCACCGGGGCGCGCCCTTTGACGCTTCGCACGAGCGCCGCGAAGCCCGGCCCCTGACCGGCACCCGTCTACCTGACCAGCGGCAACTCGCCTTCCTGCCTCGTCCCGGATGTTTGTCTGTGGCGCCTGTGCTGACAGCGTCATAACGTCCGATCCTGAAAGTAAGAAACCAGTTAGAACACCGTTGCACCGGGCATGCGTGCCCCCATCGAACCCGAGGAGAGGACCCCCTACCGATGGCCGAAAAAATCTATATCTTCGATACCACCCTGCGCGATGGCGAACAGTCCGCGGGCGTCGCCTTCACCCCCCAGGAAAAGCTCGAGATCGCCCGCCAGCTCGAGAAGCTGGGTGTCGACATTATCGAGGCCGGCTTCCCCTGCTCCACGCCGGGCGACCTCGAGGCGGTCCAGGCGGTCTCGCGCGAAGTCCGCAACACCACCATCTGCGCCCTTGCCCGCGCTGTGAAGGCCGATATCGATACCGCCTGGGAGGCCGTGAAGGATGCCGCCGACCCGCGCATCCACGTCTTCATCAACACCAGCGATATCCAGATGGCCCACCAGCTTGGCAAGGACCGCGAACAGGTCCTCACCCAGGCCGAGGAGATGGTGAAGCACGCCGCCCGCTACACCAGCAACATCGAGTTCAGCCCCATGGATGCGACTCGCGCCGACCCCCGCTTCGTCTTCGAGATCGTGAAGCGCTGCATCGATGCGGGCGCCACCACCATCAACATCCCCGACTCCGTCGGCTATGCCATCCCGGAAGAGCTCGGTGGCCTGTTCCGCTCGATCGCCGAGAACGTGCCGAACATCCACAGGGCTCGCATCAGCTTCCACGGCCAGAACGACCTCGGCCTCTGCACCGCCAACACGCTGACCGCCATCCAGAACGGCGCCCGCCAGGTGGAGGTCACCATCAACGGCATCGGCGAGCGCGCCGGCAATACCTCCCTCGAAGAAGTCGTGATGGCGCTCAAGACCCGCAAGGACTTCTTCGGGTTCGAAACATCCATCAACACGCGCGAGATCTACCGCTCCAGCAAGATGGTCGAGACCTACTCCGGCATGCCCATCCAGTGGAACAAGGCGATCGTCGGCAAGAACGCCTTCCGCCACGGCTCCGGCATCCACCAGGACGGCATCCTCAAGCTGCGTGAGACCTGGGAGATCATGGATCCCGTCGAGATCGGCATCCCCCAGGGCACCCAGCTGATCCTCGGCAAGCTCTCCGGCCGCCATGCCTTCAAGCAGCACATGGAAGAGCTCGGCTACGAACTCACCGACGAGGAGATGACGCGCGTCTTCGCCGCCTTCAAGGAACTCGCGGACAAGAAGATGGAAGTCGACGACCGCGACCTCGAGGCGCTCGTCAATGAGAACATGCGCAGCATGGAGACCGCCGGCTGGCGCCTCGAACTCGTCCAGGTTTCCTCTGGCGACCATGCCACACCGACGGCGACTCTGCGCCTCATCGACCCCGAAGGCAACGTCCGCACTGACGCCGCCACCGGCACCGGCCCGGTCGATGCGGTCTACCGCGCCATGAACCGCATCACCGGCCTCGCGCCCAGCCTCACCGAGTTCTCCGTAAAAAGCGTCACCGAGGGCATCGATGCCCAGGGCGATGTGACCATCCGCATCGAGCAGGATGGGCGCACCTACACCGGCCGCGCCGCCGATACCGACATCATTGTCGCAAGCGCCAAGGCCTACATGAGCGCCCTCAACCGAATGCTCCTCATCAACACCCGCGGCGAGGTGGGCTCCCACCAGTAGCGCGCCGCGTCCTCTTCCTCGTCTCTGCTGGAGGTCCCGGCCCGGCCGGGGCCTCCTGTTAGAGCAGCACCATGTTGTCGCGGTGGATGACCTCATCACCGTAGGCGTAGCCAAGGGTCTCGGCGATCCGGTCCGACCGAAGCCCCCGGATCCGTTGCAGCTCCTCGCTCGCGTAGTTCACCGTCCCGGCAGCCACGCGGTTCCCTCCCGGGTCGCGGATCTCCACCGCCTCGCCTCGGCCGAACGCACCACTCACCGCGGCCACTCCGGCGGGGAGCAGCGACCGCCCCTGAGCACGCAGCGCTGCCGCCGCGCCGGCATCGACCACGATGTGCCCGCCCCGGCTGATGTTCCCCAGGATCCAGCGCTTGCGGCTTTCCAGCCGGTCGCCCGGCGCCGGGAAGAAGGTGCCCCGTTGCTCGCCGGACGCCACCGAAACCAGCACGCCCGGCTCCTTGCCACTGGCCACCACCACATCCACGCCAGCCTGCGTTGCGATGTGGGCCGCCCGCAGTTTGGTCGCCATTCCGCCGGTGCCGGGACCGTTCGCGCCTCCCCCCAGCGCCTCGATCGAAAGGTCGATCCGGTCAACGCGGCTAAGGAGCTTCGCCTCCGGGCTCGTCCGCGGGTCCGCGTCGTAGAGTCCTTCAACATCCGTGAGGATCGCCAGCAGGTCCGCGTCGATCAGGTTCGCCACGTACGCCGAGAGGCTGTCGTTCTCCCCGATCCGCGTCGCCAGCACCTGGTCCAACGCGACCGCGTCGTTCTCGTTGATGATCGGGACCGTCCCCGCATCGAGCAGGTCACGGAGCGTGTTCCGGGCGTTCAGGTAACCCAGCCGGTCCGAAAGGTCCCGCCGCGTCAGGAGTACCTGGGCGACCACCGTGTCGTGCCAGTCGAACAATTCGTCCCAGCTCTGCATCAAGTGGCTCTGGCCGACCGATGCCACCGCCTGCCGGCTCGGGTTGCGCCCCGGTTCGAGCCGCCCGCGCAAGCGGTGCCGTCCCGCTGCCTGCGCCCCGCTCGAAACCACCACCACGCGGCAGCCCTGCTCGCGCAGTCGCACCACCTGCCCGACCAGCCGCGACATCGCCTCCAGGTCGAGCCGGTCCGACCCGGCCGTCAACAGGCTGGTGCCGAACTTCGCCACGATGCGGCGGTAACGCATGCCCTAAGAGTAATGAGGAATGCGGTATGGGGCATGAGCAGCCGGGCCGGCCGCACCCCATACCGCCTGACTGCCTATGGCGCGTCGAAGTACAGGTCGTCCGCGAGGAATGGGTTCGGGTCACCCCGCAGCCACTTGATACCCGCCCCGGCATCGACTTCGAAGTAGAGCCAGCCCTTCTTCTTCCCGCCAGGCGAGAGGTCGCTGTAGATGATGTCGATCGACTCACCCTCGGCGCCGGTCCAGGCCGTGCGGCCATGCTCGAGGTCCGCCGTGTCGCGGAGCGTCCAGTCCAGCGATGAGACCTGGGCCGTCCCGACGTTTTCGACCTCGATCTCGAAGCCAATCCACTTCTTGCCCTCCTCGGGCTGGATGAACTGGTTGGCTGATGGGACGTTATCGACCACCTGCAGGATGGTGACCTTCGACTTCTTGCTGCCCGTGCCCTCTGGCGAGATCACCCCGCTCGCCCCCGCGGCAAGCGCTACATGGACATCGCCACCGCTATCGGGCTCTTCGTCCTCCGAGCCGCTGACGGCGGCCCCGATGGCCACGATCAGCACGGCGAAGAGCAGCCCGGTGGCGGCCAGGACTCCCAGGCAACCGAGGAAGCCCCACTTGAATGGGCCGCCCCGCTTGTGTTCTGCGGGCGGCGCGACGTTCCCCGCGACGATCGCGCTGCGCCGTGCTTCGTACTCCTCGGGCGAAAGACGCCCCTTCGCCCGCAACTTGTCGAGCTCGTCGAGCAGTTGCTCCGTCCCTGATTTCGCCATCCTGTTCCCCCACCTGGTGTTGTACCGGGGGAACGTAAAGGGGTCCGGCGACACCCGTTGACGTGTTAGGGGATTTCGCCGTTAGTGCCCCGACCCTGCCTCCTCCGCGGGATGGTCTGCCCCTTCGATGGAGATGCGTGGCACGATCCGCTCCAGCCACCCCGGGAGCCACCAGTTCCAGTCGCCCATCAGTTCCATGGTTGCGGGCACCAGCAGCAACCGGACCACCGTCGCATCGACCAGGACCGCGACCGCAAGCCCCAGCCCGAACTCCTTCACCACCCGCTGGTCGTTCATCACGAAGCTCAGGAACACCACGATCATGATCGCCGCCGCGGCCGTGATGACGCTTGCCGTCGAGGCCAGCCCCCTTGCGACCGAGACCGCGTTGTCGCGCGTCCGCAGGTACTCCTCGTGGATGCGGCTAACGAGGAAGACCTCGTAGTCCATCGAAAGCCCGAACAGCACCGCGAACAGCATCATTGGCAGGAATGATTCGATCGGGCCCGTCGAACCGGCGCCAACCAGGCTCCCGCCCCAGCCCCACTGGAATACCGCCACCACCACGCCGTAGGCCGCGCCAATCGAAAGCAGGTTCATCAGCGCGGCCTTCAGCGGGATCATCAGCGACCGGAACACCACCACCAGCAGCAGGAAGCTGATCCCGATGACCAGGCTGAAGAACAACGGCAGCCGCCCGCCGATCCGGTCCGCGATGTCGATCCCCCGGGCTGTTGCGCCGCCGACATAGGTTTCAATGCCCCTCCCGTCCGTGGCCCCCGGGAGCACGTCGTCCCGAAGCAGGTGGACCAGGTCCGCCGTCTCCGCCGACTGCGGCGAGGTCACCGGGATGACCGAAAGCACCGCTGTATCGCCGGCAGCGTTCACCAACGGCTGGCTGACCGACTGCACCCCCGGCGCCGCCGCCACCGCTTCGCGGACCCCCGCGGCTTCTTCGGCCGAAGCACCGGAAAGCACCACCTGGAGTGGGCCGTTCATCCCCGGCCCGAACGCCTCGGCCACGTAGTCGTAAGCTCGCCTCGTGGTTGTCGAGGTCGGGTTGTTCCCGGCGTCGGCCGAACCCAGGCGCATATCGAAAAGGGGGATCGCCAGCACCACCAGGATCACGCTGCTGACCCCCAGGAAGACGTAGGGCCGCCGCATGATCGCGTGGCCGAGCCGGTACCACCCGGTGTCTTCGTGCCGCCCCTGGTCTGCCTTCGAGCGCCGCCGGCCCGCCCGCACAATCGCGCCACCAGCCACGCCGAGGAATGCCGGCAGCAGCGTCAGCGCCGCCAGCACCGCGACCGCAACGATCGCCGCCGCCGCCACGCCGAGCCAGCCAACGAAGGGGATCCCCATTAGTCCCAGCCCCAACAGCGAGACGATGACCACGCCCCCGGCGAACGCGACCGATTTCCCCGCCGTCGCAATGGCAATCCCCGCCGCGCGTTCCCCGTCGTGCCCGGCAAAGACGTTCTCGCGGAAGCGCGCCACGATGAACAGCGAATAGTCGATGCCGACGCCCAGCCCCAGCATCGCCGAGATGTTCGGGGCGAACTTGTTCAGGTCGATCGCCGCCGTCATCGCGAAGATCACCGCGAACCCCGTCGCCAGCCCGGACATGGCGCTCGCGATCGGCAGCACCGTCGGCGTGAATGCCCGGAACAGGATGTACAGGATCGCCAGCGCGGCGATGACGCCCAGCACCGTCGACTCGTTCGGGCCTTCGCGTTCTTGAGCGGCCGGTACCGGCCCCCCGAGCTCAACCGCCAGCGCATCCGAACGCGCTTCTTCCGCAAGTGTCTCCAGCGCCTGGGCATCTTCCGATGGCACGTCGTCGGCGCCCAGCGAGTACTGCACCCGCGCGATCGCCACCGTGCGGTCGGGCGATACAGGCCCGCCCACCGGCGCGAACGGCGAAGAGACTGCCACCACGCCCGGGATCTCCAGCGCCTCTGCCGTCAGTTTCTCGATCGCGGCCCGTGTGTCCGGCTGGTCGATGCCGCCTGCCGCGTAGAACACGACGTCTGCGTAGTCTCCGGAACGCTCCGGGAACGACGCCTGCAACACATCGACGGCTTCCTGCGATTCCGCCCCGGGCAACGTCAGTGTCGCCGTCGTCCCCTGGCTGATCGTCCGCGCGGTTAGCCCGAGGATCGCGCCGGCCACCAGCCAGGCCGTGATGACGTACCACCGCTTGCGATAGGCGAATCTCCCCCAGCGGTCGAGGGTGCTGCGTGTCTGGTTCATGAGTTCCGGCCAATCCTTGCTGCGTTGCACCCAGCGTGCCCGGGATGCCCCCGGTGCGTCCCGTACTTTTGTCGCTTTTCCGGTGGCCTTCTGGTGCTCGCACCGGCACGTTTCCGCCCGTAGGATGCCCCGTGTGACGCAGGCAGGTTCCCGCGCCGATTTCGCCGCCCGGCTCGCCTCGGTCCCGTTCTTCCAGAGCCTGGGCGCGCCAGAGCTCGATCGGCTTGCCGCGGGAGCCGAGTGGCGCGCCTACGCCCCCGGCGAGGTCATCTTCCTCGAAGGCGAACCGGCCCCCGGCCTCTTCATCCTTGATTCCGGATACGTGAAGGTCGTCAAGGCATCCGCCCACGGCCGCGAACAGTCGCTCGAGTTCATCGCCCCGGGGCAGCCCTTCAACACCGTCGCCGTCTTCACGTCCTACGCCAACCCTGCGACCGCCATCGCCCTCGAACCCTCATCCGCGTGGATGTTGCCCCGCGCTCCGGTCACCGCACTCCTGCACGAAAACCCGGCGTTCGCGGGTCAGGTCATCGAAAGCATGGCCGACCGCATGGTCTTCCTCGTCGGGCTCGTCGCCGACCTCTCGCTCCGCTCCGTCACCGAACGGCTGGCACGGCTGCTCATCGACCAGGCGGTCGATGATGTGGTCCACCGCCCCCGCTGGTACACCGTCCCGGAGCTTGCCTCGCGCCTGGGCACCGTGCCCGATGTCGCGCAGCGCGCCCTCGGAAAGCTCGCGGCCGATGGGCTAATCGAGGTCACCCGCCGCGAAATCCGGATCACCAACCGGGCCGCGCTCGTGGCGCTGGCCGGATAGTCCCGAAGCCCTACTTCTCGTACTTCGTAAGCACCAGGCAGCTGTTCTGCCCCCCGAACCCGAAGCTGTTCTTCAGCGCCACCCGCACATCCGCCTTGCGCGCCACGTTCGGCACGTAGTCCAGGTCGCAGTCCGGGTCCGGCGTGTTCAGGTTGATCGTCGGGTGGATCGTCCCCGTCTCGATCGTCTTCACCGTCGCCACCGTCTCCATGCCGCCGCTCGCCCCGAGCCCGTGCCCGATGAGCGACTTCGTGGCGCTCACCGCAACCCGGTAGGCGTGGTCGCCGAGCACCTTCTTGATCGCGTTCGTCTCTGCCGTATCGCCCAGCGGCGTGCTGGTCGCGTGGGCGTTCACGTAGTCCACCAGCTCCGGGGCGATGCCCGCATCGCGCAGTGCGATCGCCATCGCCCGGCCCGCGCCGTCGCCATCTTCCGGCGGCGCGACCACGTGGTAGGCATCGCTCGTGCAGCCGAACCCGGCCAACTCCGCGTAGATGCGCGCGCCCCGTGCCAGCGCGTGCTCTTCGCTTTCGAGCAGCAGCGCCCCCGAGCCCTCGCAGGGCACGAACCCGTCGCGCGTCGCATCGAACGGCCGGCTTGCGGTCGCCGGGTCATCGGCCTGGCTCGAAAGCGCCCGCATCACCGAAAACGCCGCCAGCCCGAGGTCGCAGATGCCCGCTTCGCAGCCGCCGGTCAGCATCACATCGGCGCGGCCCGTGCGGATCACCATCGCCGCCTCGCCGATAGCCTGCGTGCCCGCCGCGCAGGCTGTCACGATTGTCCCGTTGTAGCCGCGCAGGTTGTACTGCAGCGCCACCTGCGCCCCCGCCATGTTTCCCAGGCTGCGCGCCAGGTAGAGCGGGTCGATCTTCATCCCTCCGCGCTCGAACAGGATTTGCGCCGCCTCCTGGATATCCGGGTACCCGCCGCCGCCGTTGCCGATAAGCACGCCGATCCGCTCGCGGTCCTCCGAATCCAGGTCCAGGCCCCCATCCGTGAACGCCTGCGACGCCGCCGCCACCATGAAGTGCGCGAACCGCGCCATCCGCCGTGCCGACTTGCGTTCGATGTACTTCCCGGGGTCCCAATCGCGGACCTCGCCCGCTACCTTGCACGGGAACCCTTCCGGGTTCGCCCCCGTCAGGTACCCGATCCCCGAGCGCCCGTTCACCAGGCTGTCCCAGAATTCCCCGACGGTGTGCCCGGCGGGGGTTACCGCCCCAAGCCCCGTCACCACGACCCGTGTGCGCCCGCGAAGCGTCTCGTTCATGGCCGTAGGGTACAGGGCAGGGGCACTCTGGGGCGAACCGCCACCACGTCCTCCTACCCCCGCGGCAGCCCGAGACCCCGCGTGGCGATGATGCCCCGCTGGATCTCGCTGGTGCCCGCCGCCACCGTCGCGCTCACCGCCGAGAGGTAGCTCGTCGCCTGGTCGGCCACCTGGTGCTTCGTGCCATCGCGCAGCTGCCCGTGCGTGCCGAGCAGGTGCATCCCCGTGAGCGCGATGCGCTGGCCCATCTCGCTGCCGAACAGCTTCGAGGCGCTCGCTTCGTGGTTCGGCACCAGCCCCCGCG
>CAZRUZ010000055.1:0-15145 GCA_964603275.1 uncultured Anaerolineaceae bacterium
GCGACTCGGTGGCGCAGGCGCCGGCGGCCCGGAGCTTGCTCAGCAGCGCGTCGAGCACCCCGACGGGCGCGTCACGGATTTCCAGGTCGCCGCCGGTCATCACCGCCGCGATTGCCCAGGTCCCCGTCTCAATCCGGTCGGGCATGATCCGTCCGGTCGCGCCGTGGAGCCGCTCAACCCCCTCAATCTCCAGCATCTGGCTGCCGATGCCCGAGATCCGCGCGCCCATGACGTTCAGCAGGATGGCAAGCTCCTGCACTTCCGGCTCGGTCGCCGCGTTGACGATCGTTGTGTGTCCGTGGGCCGTCGCGGCCGCCATCATCACGTTCTGCGTACCCGAGACCGAGGGGTAGTCCATGAACACCCGCGTCCCGGTCAGTCCGCCCGGAGGAGCACTGGCAACGAACCGCTCGCCTTCGCGGGTGATCGCTGCTCCCATCGCCTCGAAGCCGGAGAGGTGCACATCGATGGGACGCTGGCCAATGACATCACCACCAGGCGGCGCTGAAGCGGCATATCCGTGGCGCGCGAGCAGCGGCCCCATTACCTGGAACGAAGCCCGGTTCTCGGAGATCAGCTCTGTTGGCGCCTCGAACACGCCCACGTTGGCGGCGTTGATGCGCAGCGCCCCATCCGCACGGCGCTCGCAAACGGCCCCGAGGCTCGCCAACAACTCACCAAGACTGTCTACATCGCTGATGTAGGGGACGTTGGTGAGGATGACGTCCTCATCGGTCAGGAGGGCCGCACACATGGCCGCCAATGCGTGGTTCTTCGCCCCGGAGATGTCGACCGTGCCGCGCAGGACAGCCCCGCCCTGGACCACGTACTTTCCACCGCGCAAACGCGTCGTCATCTCTCCCGCCAGTCTATGGCGTGCACCGGCATTGGGCGAACGCCCGCGCGCAAGAACCAGAGGCCCGCGTTACGCGGGCCTCTGATAACGGATACGGTCTTGTTCCTAGACGCGGGGGGGGCCGGGCCGGCGCCGCCGCTGCACGATGCGAAGGCGCAGCAGCGAACGCTGGAGGGCTGCCTGGGCGCGCGCCACGTCGACATCACCGGCACGCCCTTCACGGTAGAGCCGGATGCGCTCTTCCGCGCGGGCGCGGGCGGCCTCCGCACGGGCGGCATCGATCTCTTCGAACGGTTCGGCGGCGTCCGCCAGGATGGTCACCCGGTCGTTTCGCACTTCGAGGAAGCCACCGGTTACGGCGAACGCCTCTTCTTGCTGCGCGCGCCGGACAACCAGCTCGCCCGGGTCAAGGGTAGTCATGAGGGCAGCATGGTGCGGGAGGATGGCCATCTGGCCTTCGCTCCCGGGCACGATCAGCGCATCCACGCCCTGTTCGACGCGGACGACACGCTCCGCGGTCACGAGTTCGACCGTGAGCGGCATCGCTTATCCCTCCGCCATCTGGCGGCCCTTTTCGACCGCGCTTTCGATGTTGCCGACCATGTAGAAGGCCTGCTCCGGCAGCCCATCGTGCTGGCCATCGAGGATTTCCTTGAAGCCGCGGATGGTCTCGCGCACCGGCACATAAGCGCCGGCCGTACCGGTGAACTGCTCGGCCACGAACATCGGCTGGGTGAGGAAGCGCTGGATCTTGCGCGCCCGGGCCACCGTCAGCTTGTCGTCATCGGACAGTTCTTCGATGCCCAGGATGGCGATGATGTCCTGCAGGTCCTTGTAGCGCTGGAGCACCGTCTGGACGCCGCGGGCGACTTCATAGTGCTCCTGCCCAACGACGCGCGGCTCGAGGGCGCGGGAGAAGCTGGTCAGCGGGTCCATCGCCGGGAAGAGCGCCTGCTCGGCGAGGGAACGCTCGAGCGCCACAACCGCGTCGAGGTGGCCGAAGGTGGTGGCCACACCCGGGTCCGTGTAGTCGTCAGCCGGCACGTAAATGGCCTGGAACGACGTGATCGATCCCTTCTTCGTGGAGGTGATGCGCTCCTCGAGGTCGCCCATTTCCGTCGCCAGCGTCGGCTGGTAGCCCACGGCCGACGGCATGCGGCCGAGGAGCGCCGACACTTCCATGCCGGCCAGCGTGTAGCGGTAGATGTTGTCGACGAAGAAGAGGACGTCGCGGCCTTCTTCGTCGCGGAAGTACTCGGCCATGGTCAGGCCGGTGAGGGCGACGCGCAGGCGCACCCCGGGGGGCTCGTTCATCTGGCCGAACACCATGGCCATCTTCGGGAGCACGCCCGATTCCTTCATTTCGTGCCAGAGGTCGTTGCCCTCGCGGGAGCGCTCGCCCACGCCGGCGAAGACGGAGTAACCGCCGTGCTCGCGGGCGATGTTCGAAATGAGCTCCTGGATGACGACCGTCTTGCCCACGCCAGCGCCACCGTAGAGACCGACCTTACCGCCGCGCACGAGGGGGGCGATCAGGTCGATGACCTTGATGCCCGTTTCGAGCACGGATGGGGCCGTCTCCTGTTCCTCAAAGGAGGGCGGAGTCCGGTGGATGCCCCAGTGAGGCGCCTCAGTCGGGTCGGGCAGGTTATCGATGGGCTTGCCGAGCACGTTGAACATGCGGCCGAGGGACAGTTCGCCCACGGGAACCGAAATCGCCTCGCCGGTATCGATGGCCCGCGTGTTGCGGCGGAGACCGTCGGTGCTGTCCATCGCCAGCGCGCGCACCCAGTTGTTCCCGAGGTGCTGCTGCACTTCGGTCACGAGCACGCTGCCGTCATCGCGGATGACGTTGACGGCGTTGTTAATCGCCGGAAGGTGCTCCGGCGGGAACTCGATATCGAGCACCGTGCCGATGACCTGGACGACACGTCCTTCGTTGGTGGCAGTCATGACCATGGGAGAACCTCCGGGTTGTTCGCGATGACCTGGTGCAGCCCGGCGCCGGCCGTGCTGCGGAATGTGGTAGCGCTCATGCCGCCACCCCGAGGATGGCGTCGAGCTCGACATCGCGGAGCGATTCGAACTCGCGGTGTGGGCCGGGCAGGACCAGGCCACGGGTGTATTCCGTCCGGACCGCCCAGACCGTCATGCCGGCACGCTTGGCCGATTCGATCCCCGCCGGGGCGTCCTCGAAGGCGAGGCAGCGCGAAGGGTCCACGCCGAGCCGATGGGCCGCCTGGAGGTAGATGTCAGGCTCCGGCTTGCCGCGCTCAACATCGCTGCCGGTGACGAGCAGCTCAAAGTGGTTGCGCAGGCCGATACGGTCCAGGCAGGCCTCGACCCACGGCTGGATCGAGGACGATGCCACCGCCAGGCGCTGGCCGCCCGCTTCCAGACCGCGGACCAGTTCGACGGCGCCCGGCAGCGGTTCGCTGCGTTCGCGGTAGCGACCGAGGATGATCTCGCGGTAGCGGGCTGAGTACTCTTCCTGCGGCCGGGAGAGACCGTAGTCCCGCATCATGTCCGCCCAGCCGGTCTTGGTACCCATGTACGGCTTGTACGCCTCGAGCGAGATGGAGCGGCCTTCTTCGCCGAGCAGCTCGTTCACAGCCTCGAAATGCAGCGGCTCGCCGTCCACCAGGACGCCGTCCATATCAAAGATGACCGCTGCGTACGAAGCCAGCTTATGCCTCCAGGGCCGCGGCGCCGCCAACAATGTCGAGCAGTTCCTTGGTGATCTGCTCCTGGCGGGCCTTGTTGTACGTGAGCGTGAGTTCGCGCGTGATCTCCTGGGCGTTGTCCGTCGCGTTCTTCATGGCGACCATCTGGGCCGACTGGAAGCTCGCTGCGTTCTGCAGGACGGCCTCGTAGATCTGCATCTCGATGTAGCGGGGCAATAGCCCCGCAAGGACGACATCCGGCGAGGGTTCGAAGATGTAGTCCGCGAACGGCTCGTCACCATCATTGCCCGAGGATGCGGGCGGCTCGATCGGCAGGAGCTGGCGGACAACCGGCCGCTGCGTCGCCGTCGAAACGAACTCCGGGAAGCTCACATAGACGCGGTCGACCTTCTCCGCCAGGTAGTCATCGATAATGAGCCGTGCGATGGCCATTGTGTCGGCCTGCGTCGGGTAGTCGCCCAGGTCTGTGAACTCGGCCGCGAGGTGGACATGGGCACGCACGAAGAAGTCCCGCCCCTTCTTGCCGACAGCAACCACCTGGACCGGCTCGTGCCGCATGGCCACGAAGGTGCCGGCGCTTCGGTTCATGTTCGAGTTCAGGCCGCCGCAAAGGCCCCGGTCGGGCGTGATGTGGAGGACGGCGATGTTGTTGACCGGCCGCGAAACCAGCAGCGGATGGCGGGGGGCATCGGGGTCTTCACCGGACGTCGCTGCCAGGCCCGCGAGGACGACACGGAGCTTCTGGGCGTACGGCCGGGACTGCTCGGCGCGGTCCTGGGCGCGGCGCATTTTCGAGGCGGCAACAAGCTGCAGCGCATTCGTAATCTTCGCCGTGTTCTTGACGCTCTGGATGCGCCGCTTGAGCTGCCGGATCGTCGCCATTGCTGTCTCTCGTCCCCGGTTTCGCGGGCAGGCGTGCGGCCTGTCCGGGCTGGGGCGGGCATCACAGCCCGCCGCGTCTCACGCATCCCCTAGTAGGGGACGGTGTCCTTGAAGGTGGAAATGACGGACTTCAGGCGCTCCTGCAGTTCCGGGGTCATCACCGGGCTGGCCTGGATCTCGGCGACCAGGTCACGCTGGTTGCTGCCCAGGTACTTGCGCAGTTCTGCCTCAAAGGCGCGCACCTTGTTCACCGGCACGTCATCGAGCAGACCGCCCGTGAGCGCGTAGATGACGACCACTTCCTCAGCCAGGCTGAGCGGCTGGAACTGGTCCTGCTTCAGAATTTCGGTTGCCCGCTGCCCGCGCTCGAGCTGGCGCCGGGTGGCAGCGTCAAGGTCGCTGGTGCCGAACTGGGCGAAGGCGGCAAGTTCGCGGTACTGCGACATGTCGCCCTTCAGGCCGCCGGAGACGGCCTTCATCGCCTTGGTCTGGGCCGAAGAGCCCACGCGGCTAACCGAGAGGCCCGTGTTGATCGCGGGCCGGATGCCGGCGTTGAAGAGGTCCGATTCCAGGTAGATCTGGCCGTCGGTGATCGAAATGACGTTGGTCGGGATGTACGCCGAAACGTCGTTCGCCTGCGTCTCAATGATTGGCAGGGCGCTGAGCGACCCACCGGCTTCAAGCCGGGCGGCGCGTTCGAGCAGGCGGCTGTGGAGGTAGAACACATCGCCCGGATACGCCTCGCGCCCCGGAGGCCGCCGCAGGAGGAGCGAGATCTGGCGGTAAGCCCAGGCGTGCTTGCTCAGGTCGTCGTAGACGATGAGCGCGTCGCGGCCGCTCTCCATGATCTCTTCGCCCATCGCGCAGCCGGCGTAGGGAGCCAGATACTGGAGCGCGGCGGATTCGGAGGCATTGGCGGCGACCACGATGGTGTGCTCCATCGCGCCCGCTTCCTCGAGCATGCCGACCACCTGCGCAACCTTCGCCGCCTTCTGGCCGATGGCGACGTAGATGCAGATCAGGTCGCCACCCTTCTGGTTGATGATCGTGTCGAGGGCGATGGCCGTCTTGCCCGTCGAGCGGTCGCCGATGATGAGCTCGCGCTGGCCGCGGCCGATCGGGAACATCGCGTCGATCGACTTGATGCCCGTCTGGACCGGCTGGTTCACGCTCTTGCGGAGCGTCACGCCAGGAGCGATGCGCTCCAGCGGCCGGGTGCGGTCCGTGCGGATAGGCCCCTTGCCATCGATCGGGTTGCCGAGCGCGTCGACAACACGCCCGACCAGGGCGTCGCCGACGGGCACTTCGATGATGCGCCCGGTCGAGCGGACCTCATCGCCTTCCTTGATGTCCGAATAGCCGCCGAGCACCACGGCGCTCACCGATTCTTCTTCAAGGTTCAGGGCGATGCCCATCGTCCCGTTCGAGAACTCCAGGAGCTCCGAGTACATCGCGCCCGAGAGCCCGTGGATGCGGGCCACGCCGTCGCCAGCCTCGATCACCGACCCGACATCAGTCGCGGTGACCGTGCTCCCGAAGCTCTCAATCTGCTGGCGCAGGATCGAGGCGATCTCTTCAGCACGTACTGCCATTCCGGCCTACCTCTTCTTCAACTCATCCGGGCGCGTGCCTTAGCGCGCACCCTCCAGTTCGCGCCGGAGCTGCTTAAGCCGCGTCCGGACGCTCCCATCGACCAGCTTGTCGCCAACCCTGACGACGATGCCGCCAACGATCCCCGGGTCCACGGAACCGGTTGCCCGGACCTGCTTCCCCACGGCGGCGCCGATTTGTTGGGCAATCGCGTCCAGCTGGGCTGGCGCCAGCTCGACGGCGGTCGTCACCTGCGCGTGGGCGATGCCTTCGTGGTCATCGGCCATCCGGCCGAAGGCCTCAGCAACAGCCCGCGCCTCACCCGAGCGCCCCTTGGCGACCAGCAGGCGCGCCAGGTTGAGCACCATCGGGTCGACGTCGAGGACGCGCTCGACCATGCCGGTGCGCTGGTCGACCGGTACCCGCGAATCCGCGAGGACCGGGGCCAGGCCGGATTCCGAGAGCACGCTCGCAACGTCGTCCAGCTGCAGCCGCCAGCTGGCTACGGCGCCCGCATCGCGGGCAATGCCGAATGCCGCCTGGGCATAGCGCTTCGCAGCCTGGAGGTCTGCCATCGTCTAATTCCCGCTGAAGCTCGACTCGGCGAGCGTCTCATCGATGATCCGCTGGTGCGCCTGGGCGTCGAGGGACTGGTTGATGACCTTCTCGGCCGCGCTGACGGTGATGCCGGCGAACTCCGTACGGAGCTCGGCAATCGCCCGGTCGCGTTCGAGCTGGATCTCGTTGCGGGCACGTTCGAGCGCTGCTTCGCGGTCCTTCGTGGCCTGCTCGCGAGCGTCGGCCTGGATGCGCGTGGCAACGTTCTGGGCGTTGGCCACGATCTCCTGGCCATCCTTCCGCGCCGTATCGAGCTGCGACTGGATGTTCGCCTGGGCCGAGGCAGCCTCGGCGCGCGCGATCTCCGCCGCATTCAGGCCCTCGGCGATCTTCTGCTTCCGGTCGTCAAGCATCTTCAGGATCGGCTTGTACAGCGTCAGCCGAAGAATGACGAGCAGGACGAAGAAGTTCGCCACCTGCGCGATCAGTTGCGGCAGGTTCAGGCCGAGTGCTTCGACTGCTTTGTCCATGCGGGAACCTCGGTTCCGGCTACTGCCGGGACTAGATGACGAAGGCGATGATGAGCGCGGAAAGGAGCGCGTAAATGCCGATGGCTTCGGCGAACGCAACGCCCAGGATCATGTTCGTCTGGATGGCGGCGCGGGCCTCGGGGTTGCGGCCGAGCGCTTCCATCGCCTTACCGACGAGGTTACCGATGGCGAGCGCCGGGGCGAAGCCACCGACGGCCATTGCGAGGGCGGCGCCAATTGCCTTGGCGGCGTCCGTCTCGAGGACTACCAGGAACGGCAGAGCACTCAAAAGGTCCATGTCTGTCTAGCCTCCGTTGCACCTCTCCGGGGTGCGTTTCAGATTTCCGTTTGCGAACAGGCCCTAGTGAGCCTGGACTGCCCCAGTTTCGTGATGGCCACCGTGGTGGGCGTCAGCCTCACCGCCTTCGTGGCCATCGTGGTGGTCCTCATCGCCGTGGTGTTCCACCGCGCCCACGGCAAATACCAGCGTGAGCAGCGCGAAGACCGATGCCTGGATGAAGCCCACGAAGAGCTCCAGCCCGTAAATGATGTCGACGAACAGGAACGGCATCAGGAAGGTGAGCATCAGGATGAGCACCTCGCCCGCGAACACGTTCCCGAAAAGACGGAAGGCGAAGCTGATGACGCGGATGAACTCCGAGAGGAGCTCCAGGATGCCCACGAACGACATGATGCCGTTCAGGTTGAAGAACTTCTTGAGATACCCGAAGCCGAGCGCCTGGAAGCCCCAGAACTCGATGCAGAGGAAGGCCACGATGCCCATGGCCAGCGTGTTGTTCACATCGCTGAAGGTGCCGCGGAAGAAGGGGATCACCAGCCCGAGCTTCTGGCCCGGGAACTCGATGTGCTCCACCTCGGCGCTCAGGGCGGCACTGGGGATCGCGTGGTGGCCGCCGCCGGCCGCCTCGCTGGCGTGCTCGTCGTCACTGTGCGAATCCTCGGCCGCGTGCGCATCGGCGAAGTGCACCTTGGGCGCGTCCGGGTCGGCTTCCAGCGCCTCCAGGGCGGCGCGGACATCGGCCTCGCTCGGCGCGGCCTCATGGTCCTCGGGGCCTTTGTAGTCGGTGAATTCCTCCGCCAGGAAGATGATGTAGCGGTCGGTCGCGACTCCCGCCGAGTCACCGGCATGGATCTCGAACTTGACGGCCTTCGCACCGTTCTTCGCCACGGTCATGCCGCTCGTGTTATCCATGAACCAGGCCGCGTGGTGCTCGCGCTCTTCGTAGACCTTGTCCTCGTGGGCGTGCTCGTAGATCTCTTCGATCACGTGGTGGTTCACGTCCTCGGTCTTGCCGATGGCGCCGAAGAAGGGCATGAGGCCAAACCAGTTGTTGACGATCACGTAGATGAAGATGGTTGCCACGACCATGAAGAAGCGGCGCCCGTTCTTCTCGCCGGCGATCTCCTCCACCTGACCCACAAGGAAGGCGATGACCGCTTCAACGAAGTTCTGGATCCCCGATGGGATGAGCTTCATCGACCGCGTCGCCAACAGCGAGATGATGATGATGATGGCCATTACCACCCAGGAGGTAATGAGCGTATTCGTCAGGTTGAGGGGGCCGACCGTGGTGATGACTTCGGCGGGGACGATGATCTCCGGCTGGGGACCGCGGGCCACAAGCAGGCCGACAGCGAGCCAGCCAATAACGACGGCGGCGACACCAGCGATCTTCAGGAGTTTCAATTCAACCCTGCTCTGGATCGTTTTCCCCGAGCCGGCGGACGAGCGGCAGGAGCATTCGGTAGCCCCCAACCCCCGCGACAGCCAGTCCGAGGACGATCCCAATCAGTGTAAATGTGGGCTCAAGGCCGGTTTTGTCATCGGCCCAAACGCCGATGAACACACCCGAGATTACCGCGGTGGCAAAAAACCAACCCGCGCCGAGCAGTGAGGCAGCAGGACCCATCCATCTGCCCACGCACGCCTCCCGGGCGCCGGACTCCAGACCCCCGGCATCATAGTCCGATTGTGAAGCAATGCGCAAGCGGATCGGGGCAAAACCTGCCCCCCGTCAGGGATGGCGCCGCCTCGCCTCAGGGGCTCTTCCGCTGGTCAAAATCGTCCAGGTCAAGGCCTTCGATAAAGTCCTTGAATGCGCCGAGGCGTTCGAGCTCGGCAGGGTCCACCGGGCGCGTCTTCTCCGCCGGGATTCGGCCTCCCTCGCCCTCCTCGCCTTCCTCTTCCAGCACGACCCCGGCACGGTCGAGCACCTCGTCCGCGGCATAGATCGGCACATCGACGCGGACTGCGAGCGCGATCGCATCCGAGGGCCGGCTATCCACCTCTACCGTCTCCCCGTTCACATCCAGGACAATCCGGGCGAAGAACGTGTCGTTCGAAAGGTCGCTCACGACGATGTAGGCGACCTTGCCGCCGAGCTGCTCGATCATGTTGCTCAAGAGGTCGTGCGTGAGTGGCCGGGCGACCGCCACATCCTGCAGGCGGACGGCAATTGCGTCGGCCTCCGCCGGGCCAATCCAGATGGGGAGATACCTGTCCGAATCCTTCTCGCGCAGGATGACAACACGCTGGTAGTTCATGAGGCTGAGCCTGATGCTTTCGATGCTCAGCTCTTTCACGTACGGAACCCTCCGGGCGCACAGGCCCTGCCTCGATGATAGGTTCGCCCGGATCGGCGAGTCAACGAGTTGGTCACCGGACCGGCGGGCGGCGTCCCGGGTTCTCCCTCGGGGCGCGCAGGTTGGCCACCGCCACCGCCCCCGCAAGCACGGCAACGAGCGCCATCACCGGCGCCACCCCAACCGCATCGGCCATGCCACCCGCCACCAGCACCGGGAGCGATGAGGCGATGGCGGCAAGGGCCGCCTGCGTCGAACCCACGCGCCCCCGCAGGAAGAGTGGGACCCGGTCATCCATCACCGTCTGCCCGGCCACGGAGACAACGGCATAGGCGAACCCGAGCGGGAACATGATCGCCATCGCCATCACGCCGCCCCCGTCGAAGTTGCCGATCTTCACCGAGTTCAGCCAGGAGAACATCCCGAACCCGCCGAGAAAGTCCGCCTCCTCGTTCACGAAGGCGAGGAGCGCGAGGCACGACACGAATATCGTGAAGCCGGATGTGCTCAACAGCCCGTGGGGCACGCGATGCGCCAGGAAGCCCGCGACCCGCAGGCCAAGCACGACACCGGCCGCTGCCGGGATCAGCACCACCACGCCGATATCCACGGGGAGGTCGAGCACATCGGTGATGTACTTCGGGACCAGCCCGCTCAGGATAATGAGCACCGCGGAGATAATCGTGAGCTCGACCACCGCGTGAAACACGACGGAGTCCGCCTGAATCGCGCGCCAGCCGGCGAGCCACCACCGCCCCGATGGCTCGCCCCCGATGTCGACCCGGGTCAGCGCGTGCTGCCGCCCGATCAGCCACGCCTGCCATGCGGCCACGAAGAAGAGCGCCGTGCAGATCGCGAACAGCGTGTCGCGGCTATCGAACACCCGCAGCACGAGCGGGGTTAGCAGTCCGAGTCCGACCAGTTGGGCCGCCCCGCCGACAGCCTGGCTCAGCGCGTTCGCCCGCGCGAGGTCAGCGCGGTCCACGATCGCCGGCATAATCGCGCCTTCGGCCGAGCTGGCGAACTGCGTAGCGGTGGCCAGCAGCACAGCGATGATGTAGTACGCCGCGACACCGCCTTCGTCCCGCAGGAAGTAGACGCAGATAGCCGCCCGGCTCATGTGCCCGGCGAAGATCAGCAGTCGCTTTGGGAACACATCGGCGGCCGTCCCCGCCACAATCCCGGCGACCGTCGACGGAACCACCAGGGCCAGCACCAGCAGCGAACTGAGAAACGCCTTCCCGGTTTCCTCGTTGATCAGCAGGATGAGCGCGAAATTGAGGGCGTTCTGGGCCACGCGCGAAAAGAAGCGCGTGTAACTGAGCATCCGGAAGGGCCGCTGCTGCCAGAGAGAAACCGGTTGTGGGTGGTGCAGGCGCTCAGCCATCGCGCCTGATCAGTGCCTTCACTCGCGCCTCGAACCGCCGCCGCTCGACCATCACCCGCCGTTTGCAGGTGAGGCACTCGATCCCGATATCTGCCCCGGTTCGGTAGACCTTCCACTCCCACCCGCCACAGGGGTGCTGCCGCCGCATCCGGTACACCTCCCCCGGGTGGATTTCCGCGATCATGCCGGCATCGCGGCCGCGGCCCGCAGTTCGTCACGGAGCTTGCGGGCGGCGCCGGCCGCCGCCTCGGCGAAGTCCGGCCCTTCCGACGCGTAGAGCACCCCTCGCGAGGCATTCACTACCATCTTCCCGGGGCGATACCCGGCCGCCCGGACGACATCCTCGGCGCGGCCGCCCTGCGCGCCGACACCGGGAATAAGCAGCCCCGTATCGGGGACCAGCTCGCACACCCGTTTCAACTCCTGCGGAGCCGTGGCGCCGACCACCAGCCCGACCTGAGGCGACCAGGCGGACGCGGTGAGCGCCACTTCCTCGAACACCATCCGGCCGTTGGCCAGCCGAAGCTCCTGGAACTCCTTCGCCCCCGGGTTTGACGTGCGGCACAGGACGAACACACCGCGGCCCTCGTAGGCTAGGAACGGTTCGACCGTGTCGCGCCCCTGGTAGCCGCTCACCGTGACCGCCCCGAACCCCCACTCCTCGAACATCGCCCGGGCATAGGCCTCGGCCGTGTTCCCGATATCGCCCCGCTTCACGTCGCCGATCACCGGGATCCCGGCGGGGATGGCCGCGAGTGTCGCCTCAAGCGCTCGCAACCCGGGGATCCCGAACTGCTCGAAGAACGCGATGTTCGGCTTGAAGCACGCGGCGTGGGGCGCGGTCGCCTCGATGATCGCGCGGCAGAAACCAGCCACCTGCTCTACCCGGTGCTTGCGGAAATCGGGGTCCAGTCCCACGCACACGAGCGAATCGATCGCCCGGCTGCGCATCTCGAGCTCACTGAAAAACGTCATCCCTGAGCCTCCACCGCAGCGGGCTCGAAGCCCAGCTGGCGCATCGCGTTCCGGAAACTCTCCCGGTCGCCGGTAACAATCAGATCGACTTCCCCCGTTGCATCCGCCGAAGCGCGCAGGCCCTGCTCGTCCAGCACCTGGACCGTCCGGCGGGCGACCGCTTCGGCGGTGTCCAGGATCGCGACGTCCGGGAACTCCGCCTCGATATCCGCGTGGAGAAACGCGTAGTGGGTACATCCGAGAACGACCGTGTCGGCGCCGGCCCGCACCTCGGGCTCCAGCAGGTCGCGGACGGCCTTGCGCGCGGCGGGAGTGCCGGCTTTACCGGATTCGACCAGCTCCGCGAGCCCGGCGCCCGGGACCGTCGCGATGCGCACCCCCCGCCCGAAGTCACTGACCACGCGCGCAAACAGTTCGCCGTCGAGCGTCCCGGGAGTAGCGAGGATGGCCACGCGACCGGTCTTCGATTGCATTGCCGCCGGTTTGACCGCCGGCACCATGCCAACGAAGGGCAGGCCAACTGCCTCGCGGAGGTCGGGCAGGGCCGCCGCGGAGGCGGTGTTGCACGCCACGACGATGAGCTTCACGTCGGCCTTCAGCAGCCGGTGGACCACCGCGAACGCGCGCTTGCGCACTTCGGCCGCGGGCCGCGGGCCATAGGGAAAGTAGGCGGTATCGGCGAAGTAGATAACCCGCTCGTTCGGGGCGAGCCGCCGCAGCTCGCGGAGGACGCTGAGGCCCCCCACTCCGGAGTCGAACATCCCGATCGGCCGCTGGTCCATGGTGCGATGAGGATAGCACGGAGTGCCTGCAACACCGGTCCGGGGCATCCTTTCGTGCATGGTCTCTCACATCGACATCGCGGCCATCCCCGCGGAAGCACTGAACATCCCCTCCGACTGTTATGTCGTGATCGACTGCATCCGCGCGACGACCACGATCGCGACGCTCTTCGCCCGGGGCATGGAGAGCCTGCTGGTAACCGATGACCTGGAGCTCGCCCGCGTGCGTGCGGGCGCGGAGGACCGTCTCCTTTTCGGCGAGGTGGGCGGCCTTCCCCCGGACGACTTCGATTACGGCAACTCGCCCGCCGGCGCGAGCACCCTCGCCCTGGCGGGGACCCGCGGTGTCCTCTACACCACCAACGGCACGACCGCGCTCTGCGTGCTCGCGGGCAACGGTGCGGCAGTGATCGCGGGCGCGCTGGCGAACATCTCGGCGGTTTCCGCGGCCGTGAAGCCATTCGGGACGGTCACCCTCGTCTGCGCGGGCGGAGGCGGCGGCGTCCGCTTCGGCCTCGATGACTTCGCGGCCGCGGCCGAGTTCGTCCACGTCATCCGCCGGGAGTCGCCGGACGCCGAACCGGGAGACCTGGCACTGCTGGCCAGCCAGCTGGAGGCTGTCGACAGTCTGGTCCTCGAATCCCTCCACGCGGGCGTGATCCGCCGGCTGGGCCTCCAGGATGACCTGGCCTTCTGCATCCGCCGCGATTCCTCGGATGCGGTCCCCGTGGTCACCTCGCACGGCAAGGGCTGGGCCCTGCTGGAAACGCGGATGTAGTTCAGCCCAGTTCGTGCCAGCGGCGCCGAAGGTCGGCGATACTGCGCGGGTCAGCGTCGCGGCCCCCATAGCGCGCATCCTCGAACGCCCTCGTAATGTCGTCCGTCACGTCGCTCGCAAACGCCGAGTGCAGCTCCGGGAGGTACTCTCGCGGTGTGCTGCCGTCCGGTCGCGGGTGGCCAGCGTGCTCGGCGCGTTCAAGCACTTCGAAGTACAGGCGTTCCGCCTCCGACCCGCCCGGAGCGTCCCGGCGGCCGCGCCGTGGCGCGAGCGACCGCAGCCAGCCCCGCAGGTCGTCGCCGAAGCTCCCGGCGGCGCCACTCGCCACCGCATCGCTGGCGCGGGCGAGCTGGCGCCTGCGGACCCGCGTAAACAGCGCCGTGATGGCAACGACAGCCCCCACCATCACCAGCAGAGCCAGGGTGCGGAGCGCGTAGACCGCCATGCGCCCGGCGGTGGAGGGGTCGGATGGCTCCCCCTCCGCGGCCTCGGCAGGGCGGTTTGCAAGGTTCTCGGAAAGATCCTCGATGGGGACCGCATCGCGCATCAGGAACTCGACGATCGTCCGGACCAGCCATGCGAATGGCGTCAGGATGATGGTGAGAACGACCTCGATCACCCGCCCAATGACCGGACCCACGACCGGACCGACGAACGGCGCAACCACCGTGAACACGGCCAGTCCAACCACCGCCACGCCGGTTGTCAGCGCGAGCAGCACCATCGTCGCACTCCCGGCGCGCAGGTCGCCAAAGGTCTGCCCGCTCAGCGACAGCTGCGAACCGGCGAGGGCGACGACCGCGAACGCGAAGACCGCCGCGCCGGCCCGCCCCACCTCGCCCGAACGGTCCGTCGCGGCGCCAACCACGATGATCCCGGTCGCCAGCATGAACGGGACCGCCGACCACTTCGGGATCGTCTCAATCCCCTCGTCGTCACCGGAACGGAAGCCCGCCCGCGCCCAGGCCACGCTGAGGAGAATCGTGCCAAGGATGGCCCTGCCGCCACCCTCCAGCGCCGCCGTAGCGTTCTCAAGGAACTGCGCAACCCAGCCGAAGTCCCAGATTGCGAAATCGCCGGCGATCTCGATCCGCACCAGCAGGTAGACGAGCGCAAGCCCCCCGGCGGCCGTGAGCAACGATGCCCGCCGCTCCTGCGCCGCGAACCCGGACGCCAGCCGCGGGGCGAGGAAACCAGCGAAGGTAACCAGCACAAAGGCCCACCAGCCGATGGCATGCGGGTGCTCACCGTCGTAAGCAGCCGCGATCAGCTCCGCGAATGCCGCGAATACGAACGCATCGGCAAGCAGCGAAGCCCCGACCGCGATCGCGGCGATCAAGGCGCCACCCCGGCCCGCTGGAACGCCCCACCAACCTCCCTCACGCCTATCCCCGGGGGGACGGCGTCACGGACCCGATCAGAGGTGGCGATGACAAACACGTGGTGACCTTCGTCATTCAAGCGGGCGAGCACCCCGGCGAGCGGTGGCGGCAGAAGCGAGGCCACCACAACGAGCGTC
>CAZRUZ010000056.1:0-15005 GCA_964603275.1 uncultured Anaerolineaceae bacterium
AGATCCTCTGGCACATGCTGAACAAGGCGGTGGACAACCGGGAGCGCCAGATCGAGGCGGAACAGGCGGCGGTCTACCGAAAGCTCGCCTACACGGATGCGCTCACGGGCTGTCCGAACCGGCGCTTCATCGACGAGTTCATCGTGGAGGCGGTCCGGAATTCGCAGCAGCAGGAGCGGCCGCTTGCGGTGGCGTACGTCGACATCGACAACTTTAAGCTCTTGAACGATTTCGTCGGGCACGAAGAGGGCGACGAAGTACTGAAGCGGGTAGCGGCAGCGCTGGCCAAACACATCCTGCCGCCGGCGCAGTTTGCCCGATTCGGCGGTGATGAGTTCGTGGTGGTGTTCCCGGATACGACTGCTCCGCAGGCGCGGCAGACCATGGACCGGGTAAAGCGGCTGGTGGGGGAAATCGAAGTGGTGAATGGGGCGCGCATCTCGTTGCCGACGCGGATCAGCTGCGGTGTCGCCGCGTTCCGGGGCGGCGAGTCGCCGCGTGACCTGATCGCCGAGGCCGAGGACCACATGTACCTCGACAAGGGGATCGCGCCGACGGTTGCGATGGCGGCCGCGAACGCGGTATCGCCCGATTCACTCTTGAAGGTGGGGAATCTGAAGGCCCTCCGGAACCTGGTGAAGGCGATCGACCGGCGGGACAGCTACACGCGGTTCCACAGCGACCATGCGACGCAGCTGGCGATGACCCTCGCCCACGACCTGGGGTTTGACGAGGATGAGATGAACGCGGTCTCGATCGGGGGGCCGATCCACGACCTGGGGAAGATCGTTGTACCGGACGAGATCCTGCGGAAGCCGGGGGCGCTGACACCGGCGGAGCGCCGGAGCATGGAGGAGCACCCCCTGATGGGCGCTGCGATCACCGCCGCGGTCACGGATTATGACACCGTGGTGAACCTGGTGCGGCACCACCACGAGCGATTCGACGGCAACGGGTATCCGGGGAACTTGAAGGGTATGGATATCACGCGGCCGACCCGCCTGTTCACGCTCGCCGATGCCTACAGCGCGATGACCACCGACCGGCCGTACCGCAAGGGCCTCACGTTCGACCGGGCCATCGACGAGATCCTGAAGGGCAGGGGCACGCAGTTCGACCCCGACCTCGCGGTCGCCTTCGTTGCCATGATCGAGCGGGAATTCGGGCAGGCTGTGGAGGCAGCATGAGGCACGGGGCCTACTTCGTCTTCGAACTCCTCGCGTGGCCCGCGCTGGCATGGTGTGGCGTAGAGCTGGCGCTGCGCGCCGCCGCGGGCGCCGGGGGTGGCGCGGGCGCGGCGGCACTGACCGGGGCCTGCGCCGCCGGGACGATCGTTGCCTGCCGCTGGAGGAACCGGACGCTGGAATCCGAACCGGCGCGCGCCCGGCTCGGCTGAGCGCCCGGCCCGGCATCAGGAATAGAACAGCCCGGCGATGGCGCCGGCGTAGCCCATGAGGGCTTCGGGCGCGAGGGCATAGGCCGGCGGCATGAGCGAGACAGAATCGGCGACCTCCCAGACCTGGTCGACACGCTTCTTCACTTCATCCGGCGTCCCGCAGACGACGAAGGTCTGAGCCATCTCATCGGGCACGAGGTGCTTCACGCTGAGGTAGCTGCCGTGCTTCACGCCCTCCTGGAGGAGCTTCGCTTCGCGGCCGAATCCGTGGGCGGTGAAGTACGGCTCGTACTGTTCCACGCCGGCGTAGAAGGCGACGGTGGCGCGGGCGTCTTCAATGGCCTGCTTGCGGTCATTGTTGGGAGCAACGAAAAGCCAGACGTTGAACTCGACATCTGAGCGCTGGCGGCCGGACTTCGCCAGGCCAGCCTTGATATCGTCCATGACCTTCGTGGTTGCCCACTCAATCGACCAGATCGGGTGGCCGATGATGCCATCTGCGACTTCGGCGCCCATCCGGAGGAGTGGCTGGCGCAGGCCGGCGACCCAGATCGGGATGTTGGTGCGAAGCGGGGCACGGAGCGGCTGGAACTCGCTGAAATCAAGCTGGTGGTACTTGCCGTCGTAGCGGGTGAGTTCTCCGGTGTGGCTCTTTTCGATCACGAGACGGACGATCTCGATGACCTCGCGGAGGTGTTCGACGGGCTTGCCGTAGGGCATGCCGAAGAAGCCCTCGCTCCACGAGCGGACGCTGGAGCCGAGGCCGAGCGTGAAGCGGCCACCGCTCACCATGTCCAGGTCCATCGCGGCGACCGCGGTCTCGAAGGGGCTCCGGGTGAAAGCCAGGGCGATACCCGACGCGATCTTGAGGCGGGTGGTCGCGCCGGCGGCGACGGCCAGGGGCACGAACGGCGGGCCATAGACCTGCGGGCTGAAGACACCTTCCAGGCCCATGGCTTCGAGCTGCTGGGCCTGGGCCTGGATCATGGGTGCGGGCATGGGGGAGACGGTCCCCCAGAACTTGCGTTTTTCCGCCATCGCGGGCCTCCCTGTGTGGTTGCAGTGACGGCTAAGGGGCCGCCCGCCCGGGCACGGCGCTATGCTAACCGGTCGGAATACCGATGGACAGCGCGGCCCGGCAACCGGGGCGGTATGCTTCCCGGCACACATCACAACCAGCGGAGGAGAGCCGATGGCACGGCTGCCATTCGTTCAACGCAAGGACATCCCGGAGGAGCTCCAGTACGTCTGGGACCGCAATACCACCGATGGAGTGATGCCGGACATCTTCCGGGTGATGGGAAACAACCCGGTCGTCTGGCGATCGTATCTGCGGATGGGGAATGGTCTTTGGACCGCTTGCGGGCTCGATGTGCGGACGCGCGAGCTGGTGATCCTGCGGGTGGCCATCCTCCAGCACAGCGCCTATGAGTGGCACCAGCATGTCCGAATCGGACGGCGGGCCGGTCTGAGCGACGCGGAAATCCTCGGGCTCCACCACTGGCGGGCCAGCAACGTCTATACCGACGCCGAGCAGGCGCTGCTCGCGTACATCGATGCCATGGCAGCGAGCGACCACCCGCCCGCGGAAACCCACGCGGCGCTGGCGCAGCACTATTCGCCATCCACGGTGGTGGGGATCAACCTGCTGGCCGGGTACTACGTAATGACCGCGAAGTTCCTCGGGGCGATGGAGGTTGCTCCGGAAGGCGGCTTCGTGGGGTGGCAGTTGAACGGGTGAGCGGAAGAGGCGCGCATTAACCGGGGCATGCGATACCTCGGAGTAGCAACCACCGGCCGGAGGACGAGATGACCACAAGCACTGCCGCAAGCCAGACCTGCATCGGCCCTGAGCGCCGGGGAGGGCAGGGACTCGACCACCACCAGGAGGAGTCGGGTAACCTCGCCATCCACAAACTGCTCACGAGCGAGGATGGCCGGGCGTGGACGGACTTCGTGGCGACTGCCCGGCAAGGACACGACGGGACCTGGAGCTACGAAGCGTGGGCGCTCCGCGGAATGGTCCGCTGGGTGCGGCGGTACGCGGAGCGGGGGTACGCGTACGAAGTAGTCGAAGTCATCGGTGAGAACCCCATCGAACAGCAGGATTATCGAGCGTTGAGCACGCTCGCCGAGGAACTCGCGGCGGCCGGCAACCCGGAGGACATCCAGCGGGCGTTCGTCGAGCCGGAAGCACTCACGTATCCGTACGCCTACGAGCGGATCTCCCAGCTGTTCGACAGCCCGAACGCGCCAGACCTGGTGGTGAACCCGAAGAGCTATGCGTACGGACGCCAGCCGGGGCAACACGGCGCGCTCGACGTGATCCAATCCCGCTCGCCGCTGGTGCTCAGCGGGCCGGGCGTGCACCGCGGGCTGCAGGTGGACGCGGCCGCGCGGCAGGTGGACATCGCGCCGACCATCGCGAGGCTCATGCGGTTCCCACTGATCAACGGCAAGGACGAGACCGGGCGGACAAGCAGCCAGCGGGGGGTGGCCGCGGACGTGTACCTCGAACGCCAGGACGGCCGCGTCCTCGATGAGGCGCTCGACCCGGGGGGTGCTGGGCCGGAGCGCGTGTACATCATCCTGCTCGACGGGCAATCGCACCCCGAACTGGTGCACAGGCTGGAGGCGGACCCGGACGCCATCCCGAACCTGCGGCGGCTCATCACGCGCGGAACGATGCTGCTTCACGGGAGCATCACGAACTTCCCGAGCATCACCTGGCCGAGCCACAACGCGATCGGGACGGGAGCCTGGTGCGGCCACCACGACATCGTGAACCCGAGCTACTACCTCCGCGAGACGCGGGAGACCGTATCGCCGCAGGGACAGCAGTTCGACACGGCACGGTTCCTGGCACCCGGCGTCGAAACCCTGTACGAGGCGTTCCACCGGGTATGCGGGGACTGGGACGGGATGTCGGGGGCGCTTACGGCTTCAGTCAATGAACCGTGCACGCGCGGGGCCGACCACGCGTCGCTCGAGCGGCGGCTGGTTGGAGACCGGGGCCAGCTCATTTCCCTGACAAAGGAGACCGAACACGAAATCAACCCGCGCTGGTTTCACGAGCTGGAGGAAGGCGGGCACAAGCTGCAGGGACAGATCGACAACCGGGCGCTGGCACAGGCTCGGCAACTGTTCCTCGATGATTCGCACCCGGCGCCAATCTTTGTGTTCCACGAGTTCTCCCAGCCCGATTCTTCGGCGCACGACTACGGGCCACACCACGAGGGCGCGCGCGAAGCGCTCGATGAGACGGATGCCCGGATCGGACACCTTTTGCGGACACTGGAGACGCGGGGGTTGTTCCAATCGACGTTGTTCGTGGTGACCACGGACCACGGGATGGCGACGCAGGATGTCTCGCTCCGCGCGAACCCCTCGCGGATCCCGCAACGTGACGGCATGGCGGCGGTTACGACGGAGCCGCTCATCTACCTGCGAGACCTTCGCGTGGAGGTCGCCGTGCAGCGGGACGGGCGCACTGCGCAGGTGACCGTGCTCGACAACGACGCGGTACGTTCAGGAGAGCACCCGCCCGTGGAGGGAGCCGAGATCCTGGTGACAGACCACCGCGATGGCAAAGTGGCGCGGGTGGTGGCGGACACCAACGGCGTGGCCGGTCTCTCGATCCCGGCGGACCTTGAGCCAGCCGACCTGCGGATCGCAATCCACGCTGACGGGTTCAACCCGCGCCACATGCGGATGGATGGCACGACCTTCGCCGTGGACCTGCGGGAAGTGCTGTACGGGCGATCCTCCTGATGGGGTGGCGCCGGGAAGGACGTATACTGGCGATATGACGTTTGAGGTCTCCGACCTGCGTGACCTGATCGAACTGCTTGCGGCGAAGCCGGAGTGGCGCGCTCAGCTGCGCCCGATGATCCTCGGGGACGAATTCGAGCGGCTCCCGCACATCGTGGAGGAACTGGCTGAAGCGCAGCGCCGGACCGAGGCGCGGGTGGAAGAACTGGCTGAAGCGCAGCGCCGGACCGAGGCGCGGGTGGAAGAACTGGCTGAAGCGCAGCGCCGGACCGAGGCGCGCCTGCAAGAAGTGGGCGAGAAGATTGACGCCCTGACCGCCGCGGTGAAGATGCTGAGCGACCAGTTCACCGAAGACACGGGCGCGCTCTATGAAGTCCGGTTCGAACGGAAGGCGCCTTCGTTGTTCGGCCAGTGGTTGCGCCGTCCACGGGTAGTGACCCTGAACGACCTCGAACGGGTGGACGCCGCGGAAATGGACGGTACGATCTCGCCGTTCGAGGCTTCCCAACTGCGCGCGCTGGATATCATCATCATGGGCCTCGACAAACGAGAGAGCGGCTACCCGGAGACGATCCTGGCGGTCGAGGTGTCACGGACACTGGATGATTCGCACCTGGACCGGGCGGAAGGGCGGGCGCGGCTGCTCGCCAAACTGGGATACCGGGCGCTGCCGGCGGTCGGCGGGAAGTTCGCGAGCGAGCGGCTGGCAAATGAAGCGGAGCGGCGGGGAATCCTGTTGCGGCTGATCGACCAGCTGAATTAGCCCGGGCGAAACTTGCCCAACCTTCACGCGCACGGTAGATATGGATATGCATAACCGAGCCGGTAACCCGTATCTCGGAGCCGGACTCAAGCAAGAAGGCAGGCACGATTGCACAAGTATTCGATGATCCTTCCGCAAGCCACGCCCGAAACAAAGCCGTACTGGGACGGGCTGAAGGAAGGGAAGCTGATGCTTCAGCGGAACAAGGCGACGGGCAGGGCATACTTCCCGCCGCGGCCATTCGACCCCCGGGACCCCTTTGCCGAAGTGGAGTGGTTCCAGGCCAGCGGGCGGGGCAAGCTCGCCACCTATGTCATCAGCCACCGGCCACCGCCCGGCTACGAAGCGCCATTCTCCATCGCCGTGGTTGAGCTGGAGGAGGGCGTGAAGATGATGACGAACATCATCGATTGCCCGCAGACGCCTGAGGCTCTGCAGCTGGACATGCCCGTCGAGATCGTCTTTCACCAGGTGAACGACGACGTGACACTGCCGCTCTGGCGGCCGGCGAAGGGGGGCTAGTCCAGTGGTGAAGCCAGGAAGTGTGGCAATTGTCGGGGCGGCCGAAATGGTCAGCCCCCTGGGCGTGTTCCCGGAGCTTTCGCAGCTCGGGCTGCATGCGGAATCGGCGATCCGGGCAATGCGCGAGGCGGGCCTGAAGCCGTCGGACATCGACGGCGTCGCCTGTGCCGGAGCGAGCCCGACCGAGGTGGCCTACTACCTCGGGATCACGCCCAAGTACGTCGACGGTACGTCCGTTGGCGGTTGCTCGTTCATGATCCATGTGCGGCACGCCGCGGCGGCGATCGAGGCAGGGCTTGCGACGACGATCCTGATCACGCACGGCGAAAGCGGCAAATCGGGCATCGGGCGGGGCGGATTCCCGGGCGGGCGGCAGGGCTTGAACGCCCAGTTCGAGGCATGGACGGGCCCAGCCGGGCCTCCAACCATGTTCACGGTGCCGGTGCTGCGGTACATGAAGACCTATGGCATCACCGAGGAACAGCTCGCGATGGTTGCCGTGGTGCAGCGGGAGTACGCGGCGAAGAACCCGAACGCGATGATGAAGGACCCGATCACGGTCGAGGATGTCCTGAATTCGCGGATGATCGCGTACCCGTTCCGGCTCTTCATGTGCTGCCTGGTGACCGACGGCGGCGGGGCGCTGATCCTGACCTCGGCGGACCGGGCGAAGGACTTCCCGACGAAGCCGGTCTATATCCTGGGCACGGGCGAATCGGTGGAGACGCCGATGGTGAGCCAGATGGAGGACTTCACGACCTCGCGGGCGTTCAGCGTGGCTGGCCCGACGGCGTTCGCGGAAGCCGGCATCAGCCGCGATGACGTGGACCACCTGATGATCTACGACGCGTTCGCGCACCTGCCGCTGTACGGGCTCGAGGATCTCGGGTTCGTTGGCCGGGGCGAGGCTGCCCAGTTCATCTGGGACGGGAACACCCGGCCCGGCGGCAAGCTGCCGCTCAACACGAACGGCGGTGGCCTGAGCTACACGCACTCCGGCATGTACGGCATGTACGCGCTGCAGGAGAGCGTACGGCAGATGCGCGGCACCGCGCCGGCCCAGGTCGCGGGGGCGAAGATCAGCGTGGCGCACGGCGTCGGCGGGATGTTCGCGGCCAGCGGCACGATCATCATGTCGAACGAGCGGCCATAGGCCGGGCTGAGCCGAGAGGTGCTGGGGTGCTCAGTGCAACGTGCTGAGCACCCCAGCATCGGCGACACGGTGCACAACGCCGCACCGACAGCCGCTTCCCTCCATCTGAATACCAATCAAACAATCCACCAGGGGGTCCGAACATGACGACGAACGAGACAACACCGCGGGGGCCGGGCACGGGACCGCTGGTTATCGGGCTGGCAGGGACGATCGCCGCCGGTAAGTCCACCGTCGGGCAGTTGCTGGTGGAGCGGGGGGCGCACCACTGCGATGCCGACAAGCTAGTCCACAAGCTCTATGACCCGGGGACACCGGGCTTCGACCGGGTGGTCGAGGCGTTTGGCCGGGACGTGGTCGGGGCCGATGGGTACGTCGACCGGAAGGTGCTGGGGGCGAAGGTCTTCGGCAAGCCGGAGGAGATGAACAAGCTCACCCGGGCGATGGGTTCGATCACGGAGTTGATCAAGGGCGAAATCGACCGATGGCGCGAAGAACTCGGGGCGGACCAGATCTGCGTGATGGAGGCGGTCAACCTGATGGAGCCGGGGTACGCGCGCTGGTGCGACCAAACGTGGCTCATCGGTGTGGACAACGACATTGCGCGGGAACGGCTCAAGGAGACGCGCGGCATGTCGGAAGAGGAAGCGAACCAGCGCCTCGCCAGCATGATCCCGCTGGAAATCCGGGCGCCGGGCGCCGACTGGGTGTACCGGAACAACGGCACGCTGGATGACCTGCGCACAGCGGTGAACGCCGAGCTCGACCGGCTGCTCGCCGTCCGTGCGGCTGGCGGGAAGGTCGAATCGAAGTTCCCCGCATGGTGGGCGGACTTCGTGGCGAAGAACCGCGAGCGGCTGGCCCGCGCGGGCGCGACGCTGGCAGACGAGACGAAGCGCTAGGATCCGGGGCGGGCTTTCTCGACTCCGGAGGGTCGCGGTTACCCTACTCGATCCCATCGTGGCGGAAGGGTAGGGTGCGGCCACGTTGCCCCGGGTCGCCAATCCCACCACGAGTCCAGGAACGGCGGGGCTCCGGCTCGGGCCAGTTCGACTGCCCGATGCCCGGCATTGCGGATTCCCTGCGCTTCAGCGGGGGTGAGATAGCCACGCTGAACGGCCGACTCGAATTCGGCCTCGTCTTTCCACTGCCACGACTGCCGGTCGGCGGCAATCACCACGTCCAGGATGTGATCGGTCGAGTCGTAGCCGACCGGTGTGCGCCAGAACGGCGCCTGGAGGTTGACGTACCAGCTGGCAACCTGCATGGACTCGCCCGCGAAACGCACGATCACGCTGAACTGCTCGTTGCGTGGCGCCACGATGAGCTGGCCGGGCGACCGGTCCGGTGGCGACCAGCGCAGTTCGACCAGCTTCTCCCAACCGAGAACATCCTTGACGAGATTGCCGTTGGCGTCGGCGGGGAGGTAGAAGCGACTCCCTGACGGGAGCCAGCCAACGAACCGGCCGGGACTATCTTCAACGACCCGGAGGGGGACCGCCGCGCCGACGCGGCCCCGGCGAATGTCCCGCCAGGCGATCGATGTACCGACCGCGAAGAATCGGTCGCGCGCCATGGCGGGAGACGATAAGGCCTTACTCACTCGGTCGCGAGGAAGCGATCGACGAAATCCCGCGGTGAGAGTATTCGCCCCGGGAAATGCGGACTGGCCAACAGCGCCCGATCACCGGTGACGAGGATCGAGTCCGGTCCGCCTGCAAGGAGATCCCACAGGTGCTGGTCACCGGGATCCGGGGCGATCGGGCCGAGTCCGGCACTGTCGATCAGCGCGCTGCGGGCAATGAACCCGATCAGGTCGTCCAGGGCGGTGCTGGTGATACCGAGGTAGCTGAGCCCCCGGGGGGCGCCGAGCACGCGCCGATACTCATCAAGAAGCGCCGGGCTCACCAGCATCTGGCCGGACATCACCGCAAGAAGCACCCGAGCCGGGGTGCCCTCGCGATGGGCAATGGCACTGAACAAGACGTTGGTATCCAAGATGACCCGGGGCGAATCAGGTCGAGACATTCTTCCGCTCTGTCCGGCCGTCGTTGTTGACCTCGCGCTCGAGTTCGAGGGCGAAGTTCGCAACTTCGTCCTCGGAGGCGGCTGGACGAGCCGCATCGCCGTGGGCCCAGGCGGCCTCCAGGATCAGGGTGATGCGCTCCCGGGCAAGCTGTTCCGAGGCCTGGAGTTCGGACTCGATGACTTCGCCGATGGACTTGCCGGACTGCGCCGCACGCACTTTGAGCTGCCTGTGGCGCTGGTCAGAGAGGGTGATGGTGAGTCGTGCCATGAGAACAGCCTTACACCATCGCACCAGAACACCACTACACCGGAACACCAATGTGGGCGTAGCCGCCCCAGCTGTGGCAGAGTCCGGGGCGCTCCGGTACCATCGCCAACGCACTACAAGCTCAAAGGAGAGCCCCATGGCAGACGAGGGATTTGAGTTCCCGGTCGACCGCACGCAGGTGATGCTGTTCGCGCGATCGGTGCTGGACATCCGCCCCGAGTATTCGGACCCGAACGACCCGGCGACCAAGGCCGTTGGCGGCATGGTTGTGCCGCCGACGTTCGTGCAGTGCAGCGCCCACTGGCAGCCGAACTATCCGCTGGACCTTACGCGGCCGCGGAAGGGCCCGGCCCCGGCGCACCGCGGCGACGCGCCGGGCGGCGGCGGTGGCGGCCTCGGGCGCGGCCTGCACGCTGAGCAGCATTACGAGTACCACCACCCGATCCACGAAGGCGACACGCTGACGGTGACCAACCGCCCCGGCAACCGCTGGGAGAAAGAGGGCCGCCGCGGCGGGAAGCTGCTGTTCTCCGAGAGCGTCACCGAGTACCGCAACCAGGACGGCGTCCTCTGCGTCACCGCAACCAGCGTCGGTGTGCAGACCGAACGCGCCGTGGACCAGTAGAGGAGGGCACAAACATGGCACTCAAAGTTGGCGACAAGCACGAGCAGGTCGTGATCGAAAACGTGAACCGCACGCACATCGTGAAGTACGCGGGCGCGAGCGGGGATTTCAACCCACTGCACCACGACGAGGGCGCGGCCCAGAAGATGGCCGGCTACCCCTCGGTGTTCGCCCACGGGATGCTCTCAATGGGCCTCACCGGCCGCGCGCTGACCGATTGGCTCGGTGTGACGGCGCTGAAGAAGTACGGCGTCCGCTTTACCAAGCAGGTCTGGCCGGGCGATACGCTCACGGCGCAGCTCGAAGTCACGAAGGTGGAAAACGGGCTGGCCACGATCAAGGTCGTGACGGTGAACCAGAACGGTGAATCCGTGGTGGAAGGCGAGGCGGTGGCCGTCACCTCCTGAGCGACAGCCGCCATACTGATGGCATGGTAAAGCTGCGTTTCATCATGGGGATCGCGTTCATCGCGGTCCCCGCCGTCTTTCTTGGGGCATGCCGGGACCGGGATGCTGGCGGAGGGCCCGCCCCGGCGGCATCCAGTCCCGCGGTGACGCCGGTTGCCGACGGGACGCCCGCGACTCCCGGCCCGGGTGACCCTTCGCCGACCGCCACGACGAAGCCCGCTCCGCTGACCACCGGCACAAGCCATGGGACGTTGAAACACGACGGGGAAGAGCGGACCTACCGGCTGTTCATCCCCGCGGGCGCGACGGCGGATACGAAGATGCCACTGGTGGTTGCCCTCCATGGGGGACTCGGCTCGGGTGACCAGTTCGCGGACAACTCACAGTTCGAGAAGACCGCGCAGACGGAAGGGTTCATCGTCGTCTTCCCGGACGGGGAAGGGCGGACCTGGAACGCTGGGAACTGCTGCGGCGGGTCGGCGCGCGACAATGTCGATGACGTAGGGTTCCTGGCGGCGCTCATCGACAGACTGAAAGCGACGCTGCCGGTGGACCCGGAACGGGTGTTCATGACCGGGCATTCCAACGGGGCGATGATGACGTTCCGGTTCGCCTGCGAACAGGCCGGCAAGGTGGCCGCCGTGGCGCCGGTCGCGGGCTCCCTGGAGATCCCGGGGTGTTCGCCCTCGGCGCCGGTGGACTTGCTGGCAATCCACGGTGACTCGGACAAGAACCACCCAATCGAGGGTGGCGAGGGCACGCGCTCGATCGCCAACGTCGCCTTTGTTTCGATGGCGGAATCGATGCGGCTGTGGACGACCGGGTTCGGGTGCGCCGCCGGTCCGGAGGCGAAGACCGACGGGGCCCTCACGACAACGACGTGGAGCGGCTGCAAAGGGGGTTCGACGGCGGTGCTTGTGGTGATCGCGGGTGCGGACCACCCGTGGCCCGGTGGGAAGATGCCGGAACGCACTGCCTCGGTGCAGGGTGTGCCAAGCAAGGAGCTGGATGCGACAGCCGCGGCCTGGTCCTTTTTCGAGAGCCGGTAGAGCAGCTACCCGCCGAATTCGCCTGCGAAGGCCGCGAAGATCTCCGTTGCTGCCTTCTCCGTTTCGGCGGCGGACATCAGGGCCTTCGTTTCGTCCAGCGACCGGGGAGTGCTGGCGCCCCGGGCGGCCACCTCGATAAACACATACAGGCTTCCGTCGTGGTACCACGCACGATAGGCGTTGGTCGAGACGCGCGAAGTCCCGGAGGCGGAAGTCTGCTCGAGGTAGCCGACCGCATAGGTGTGGAGTCCGTCCTTGCCGGGGGCGAGTTCGACGGCGCCGAACTCCCAGATGAGGCCGGGACTCTCCGCCAGGGCGGTTGAAAGCACGGATCTGAGGTTGCGCTGCGCCTCGGCCGACTCGTAGTCCTTCGGGTCGAGCGTGGCGCAAATGAAGGGATCGCAGCCGGAGATGCGGACGGTCGCGACGAGGCTGGCGCCGCCGGAGGTCTTCGCGACGGCCGAGTAGGTGCTGCTGGCGGCCGAGGCGACGACGCGGCTATCGGAGCGGGTGAAGCCGGGCACTTCGGTCGTGGAGAGGCGCTGCAGGTCGACGGGTGATGGCGTCGCGCGGGCGGTGACGGTGGTCGCGGTCGCCGGGGCAGGCGAGCCGGGCGTAGCGGTATGGTCCCGGTCGGACTCGCCGCCGCCGCCACAGGCGCTGAAGGCGGAGATGGCGAGCGACGAGAGCAGCACAAGGAGTGACCGCCTCACAAGGGCATCCTTTCCCGGCCTTGCCTCCGGGGTATCCAGGTTCAATCCCACAGGGTGAGCGCCTTCTCATCGCGCTCGCGGCGGAGGCGCCCCACGATCTCGGCGACGGGGACGGCGCCCTTGTCGCCGCCGCCGCGGACGCGGAGGGCGGCAGCCTGGGCCTCGGCTTCGCGGTCACCGACGACGAGCATGTAGGGCACTTTGCGGAGCTGGGCATCGCGAATCTTGGCGTTCATGCGCTCGCCGCGGGCGTCGACCTCAACGCGAACGCCCTGGGCTTTCAACTGGGCCGCGACCGCCTGGGCGTATTCGATGTGGCGGTCGGCGATGGGGATAACGACGGCCTGCTGGGGCGCGAGCCAGAGGGGGAAGTTGCCTTCGTACTCTTCGATGAGCAAGGCGACCATGCGTTCCATCGTGGAGATCACGCCGCGATGGACGATGATCGGGCGGTGGCGTTCGCCATCTTCGCCGACGAATTCGAGACCGAACTGGTTGGGGAGGTGGAAGTCGACCTGGATGGTGACGAGCGTCTCATCCTTGCCCTGGGCGGTCTGGAACTGTACGTCGATCTTGGGGCCGTAGAAGGCCGCTTCGTCTTTGGCTTCGACGTACTCGAGACCGACGTGATTGAGGACGCGGCGGAGAAGCGCCTCGCCCATCTCCCACATCGGTGGGTTATCGACGTACTTCTCCTTGTTCTCCGGGTCGCCGAGGGAGAGGCGGTAGCTGTAGTTCTTGAGGCCGAGGGTGCCGTAGACGCGCTCCATGAGGCGGAGGACACCTTCGACCTCGGCCTCCACCATGGCCTCATCGGAGCAGAAGATGTGGGCGTCATTGAGGGTCATGATGCGGACGCGGGACATCCCTGTGACCTGGCCGCTCTTCTCCCAGCGGTGCATGTTGCCGAATTCGGCGATGCGGATGGGGAACTCGCGATAGGAGTGCAGGTCGGAAGCGAAGACCATGATGTGAGAGGGGCAGTTCATCGGGCGGAGGACGTACTGTTCCTCGTCGCGCTCCATCACCGGGTACATGGCGTCCTGGTAGTGGGCCCAGTGGCCGGAGCGCTCGTAGAGCTCGCGCTTGGCCACGGCGGGGGTGATGACGTGCTGGTAGCCGAGCTCGATTTCGAGGTCTTCGACCCAGCGCTGGAGCTCACGGCGGATGGTTGCGCCGTTGGGGAGCCAGACGACGTGGCCGGGCCCAACCTCATCGAAGAGCTCGAAGATCTTCATCTCCTTGCCGATGCGGCGGTGGTCGCGGCGGCGCGCCTCTTCGAGTTGCTGCTCGTAAGCGGCGAGGTCATCGGCCGTCTCGAAGAGAGCGCCGTAGACACGTTGGAGCTGGGGGTTCTTCTCGCTGCCGCGCCAGTAGGCGCCGGCGATACTCATGAGCTTGAAGGCGCCAATTTCGCCGGTGTGATTCACGTGGCCGCCGCGGCAGAGGTCGGTGAACGCCGCATGGGTGCACTGGGTAACGTTGCCTTCTTCAAGCTCAGCGAGGAGTTCGAGCTTGAAAGGCTGGTCCTTCCAGCGATCCATGGCTTCGGCCTTCGTAATCGCGGCCATGTGGTAGGGGTGCCTGCCCTTCACGCTCTTGCGCATGCGATCTTCGAGCCAGACCAGGTCATCGGGGGTGAGAGAGCGGGGGAGGCGGAAGTCGTAGTAGAAGCCGGTGTCGATCGGCGGGCCGATACCGAGCTCGGCATCGGGGAGGAGCTCGACCATCGCCTCGGCGAGGACGTGGGCGGCCGAATGGCGCATACGGGCGAGGCGCTCCTCCTTCGGGAGGGCGCTGAGGTCGACGTGGGATTCGAGCGGTTCGGGCATGGGTGTCCTCGGTGCAGAGAATGGCTGCTGGCGTACGGCAAAAAGCGCGCCTCCCGTGCTGGGACGAGAGACGCGCTCGTGGTTCCACCCAACTGCACCGGGGCGCGAGGCCCCGGACTCGTTGCGGGCCGGTAACGGGGCCCAGGCGTGCGTCCTTATCGAACCCTGAGCGGGGCGCGCTTCGGAGCAGGCTCGCGGGTGGTTTTCGCCTGCCGTTTGCCGCGCTTTCAGCCAGTGGCGCGGACTCTCTGGAAAGGGTGGCGGGCTACTCGTCCCGGTCACAGCCGGTGTCTTCAGTTGTGGTGCGGTGGTTGGCCGCAGGAAGAGAGTGTAGCACAGCAAGGGAAGCGGGCCGGTGGAACGATGGCGGGGGCGTGGTACACTGGGGTTTCCGCGTTGGGGCGGTTAGCTCAGATGGTTAGAGCGCTGCGTTGACATCGCAGAGGTCACTGGTTCGAATCCAGTATCGCCCACCAGC
>CAZRUZ010000057.1:0-1024 GCA_964603275.1 uncultured Anaerolineaceae bacterium
GCTGCTGAGCATCACGCCGGATGCGTTAGTGCCGAGGGATCACCCGATTCGGCGAATTCGGGCGATCACCGACGCGGCCTCAAAGCACTGAGCCCTGCCTTTGCCGAGATGTACTCAGACATCGGACGGCCTTCGGTGGCACCCGAGCCGCTGCTCAAGGCGAGCAGCCTCATGGCGCTCTACCCGATCCGTTCCGAGCGCCAGTCCTGCGAACGGCTCCAGTACGACCTGCTCTTCAAGTGGTTCCTGAGTATGAATATCGCTACGCCGGCCTTCGACCACGCAAGCTTGCGATAATCGAGTTCTGGATCTGTATGTGGGGGTTCGAATCCCTCGTCCCCAGCCAACCGCGATCACTGCGAAAGGGCCCAGCGAGGGCCCCTTCTTCACGTCTGACGGGCGGACCGAAGCCAGCCGTTTCGCAACTGGTAGCTGGCACAGGCCGCACGCTGGCGCCGACCAACGGCGCTGACAGACCTATTTGCAGCGACTCAACCATGCGGGCGGGTTGTTGCCAAGTCTGTGCGGGCACTCGGGGTAGAGGAACTCCCTGGCCGGAGGGCTTTCGCTCCCGAAGTACACGGCCACGAGCTCGACGTCGCCGACGAGAGTGAGGGTGCATTCCTGATCCCGGGGCACCGGGCCGACGATGTCGCAACCCGGACCCTTCAATGACTTAAGTCCGGGCCAATACCCTGCCAGCGCATCGCCGGCGGAAACGACCACGGTCGTCCCTTTCTTGACGGTGTACTCCGCAACGCACGGGTCCGGGAAGATATCCTCCGGCGCGCAGGACTTCGGGAAGTATGTCCGCATGCCCTCTTCGCCGGGCCGCAGGTGCGCGGATACCCTCGCTGGCAATCCGTAGGCCACGATTCGGAGTACGGCCTCATCGGCCGGCGTAGGCGTGGCCGCTGGCCGCCCTGTCGGAGCCCCGCGTGCCGTCGGCTGGGCCGGTGCGGAGGTGGGGGGCGGGCCGCCGCCCCCGGACGCCGCGCTGGGCACGGTTGTGGCGGGTGGCGCA
>CAZRUZ010000057.1:1034-12167 GCA_964603275.1 uncultured Anaerolineaceae bacterium
ACCACCGTCGTCGCCGTCGAAGGGCCCGGGACCGACCAGGATGATGAGCCCAAGCAAGCCGGCACCGAGGAGGAGAGCGCCGACCTTGTTCGCGTTCCCGCCCGAACCCCCGGAACTGCCGCCGGAACCACCGTTTGCCATGAGCGGCATTCTGGCACAGGGCGGCTGGCGGCGCCAGACGGGAACCGGGACGCACTAGGCCACGTGTTGCGGCTTCGGCCGCGGTTCGGCTCCCGCCGGTGCTTCCGCATCCTTCTTCGCCTCGGCGGCCTGCGCCTGCCGCATCGGCCGGCGGATGCTCCAGCGGCGGAACTGCTCGAGCACGGGCTTGCCCGGTTCCCGCTTCTCCCGCTCGGCCCGCTCCTTCAGGAAGTCATCACGCGTGCGCCCGCCGATCTGGCTGGTGTGGCAGAGGATGGCATCGACCTTCTTTTCCCAATGCTCGGTGATATCGACCGCGTAGTCCGGGTTCGCCGCGCCACCGAGCAGGACTTCGTTGACCTGGTGCGAGTCGAGCCCGTCGTCCTCGTGGTGCTGGTAGAACAGCCGGTCGCGCACGATCGGGTAGATCGCGTCCATGGTCGCCTGGCCCACGTTGCGGTGGTCGCGGTGGTTGAATGTCCCCCGGAACGCATCCCAGGTGATCACCACGTCCGGCCGGTACATCCGCAGCAGCCGCACGATCTGCCCGCGCAGCTCTGAACTCTCGCTGGTGAACCCATCGGGATAGCCGAGGAAGATGCACTCCTTCACGCCCAGCAGCCGGCATGCGGCGCGCTGCTCCTCTTCGCGGATCGCGGCGAGCTTTTCCGGGTGCATGGTGTCGTCGTGGGTGCCCTTGTCACCGCCGGTCACGAGGACGTAGTACACGTCCCAGCCCTCGGCGCACCACTTCGCCACCGTCCCCGCGCAAATGAACTCCGCGTCATCCGGATGGGCCATGATCACCATCGCGCGGCCGGGCCCCTCGATCGCCGGCAGTTCAGTCGCCTGCGCAGCGGCTCCTGGCCGGGTCGCATCCGGCGGGCCGGATTGTGCCCGTTTCCCGTGCGACTGCTTCTTTGCTTTCTTCTCGTCTTTCCCGTGCTTGCTCATCCCACCACCGGCAAAGCCGCCACGCGGCGGCGCTATGTCCGAACACTATAGCCGAGGGACCGGCGGAAGGCCGCTGTTCAGACCGGCGCCTGGACCACGCGCAACGGGAAGGTGGCGAGCACCTCGTAGCTCGCGCCACCCGGGCCGAGTCTGCTCCGCATGAGTGAGACCTGGGCCGTCCTCCAGCTCACATCCGGGACATCTGTCTTGCCCACCGCCACTTCGATTTCCGCGCGGTGGCGCGTCCCGATCTCATCCCGCACGCGCCCGAGCGTCAGGTGGGGGCGGAACGGGCGCCGCTCGGGTTCGAACCCCACCACCGCGAGCGCGGCGTTGACCGCGCGGACCAGCGCCTCGAGGCGGAGGACATCGCCCGCGATGCCCACCCACATGATGCGCAGGCCTTCCCGCCCGCCGAAGGTGCCGATGCTCGAAAACTCCAGTTCGAACGGCGAATGGCCGACCACCGCCTCCTGGATCGCCAGCTTGACCGCCGGGAGCTTCTTCACCGGGACTTCGCCCAGGAACTTCAAGGTCACGTGAACGCCTTCCGGCTTGATCCAGCGCACGGCCGGGCCGCTCTTCTTCCGCAGCGTCTCGATCGTGTCGCCGATGGCGTCCTTAACTTCTTCAGGGACTTCGCAGGCCACGAACAGGCGGACGTGGTCCTGGGCATTGTCAGTCATGAGTTTGTCGTAATCCGATAGAGTCTCTCGGCGTTGCCGCCACACACTTCTTGCGCCACGTCGCCCGGGAGTTGCCCGAGGATGCGTTGCAGCTGGCGCCGGGGCGAAAGAAGCGGGTAATCAGAGCCGAAGATCACGCGCTCCCGGCCGGCAAGGTCCACGAGCCGCGCAATACTCGTCTCATCATACAGCAGCGTCACGGCAGCGGTATCGAAATAGACATTTTCTATCGCCGCCCGCACTTCCGGCATCTGCAAGTAGAACGGCAACCCTCCGCCGAGGTGCGCGCCAACCATCAGTGTGCGGGGAAATGCCCCCGCCAGCTGGCACAGCTCCACCGGGGTGATGCCCCCTGCCTTGCCCGGGTACTGGTGCCCGACCGGCTCGCTCACGTGCCAGAGCAGGACTGCCCCCGCATCGCCTGCCAGCCCGCAGAGGGCGCGGCTTTCCGGTCCCAGCGGGTCCCACCCCTGGTTGTGCGGGCGCAGCTCGCCAAACCCCCGCGCGCCGGCATCGAGCGCCGCCTGCGCCCCCGCGTGCCAGCCGGGGAGCCCAGGGTTGAGCGTCGCGAGCGCGGTCACCCGCCCCGGCGCCGCCGCGGCCGCATCGAGCAGGCAGGCGTTCTGTTCCTCGATGTCGCGCGCGTTCGTGAACGCGAACCCCGCCGAGACCGCGTGGTCGATCCCCGCCTCATCGAGCGCGGCAAGCAGGTCGGTGAGCGTCGCCATCTTCGCCCCGGGTGCGGCGTACATCTCGGCGAAGGCCGGGTCGCGCCGGGCGATGTCCTCCCGCCCGGCATGCTGAGCCGCCGGAAAAAGATGGGTGTGCGAATCAACCCGGATCACGCCGCGATCCTATCACCCGCCCACGACAATCCCTGCCGGCCCACGTACACTCCCCCCACACCTTCACGGAGCCAGCCTCATGTCTCGCCTTCACGATCGCGTTGCAATCATCACCGGGGGCGCCAGCGGCATTGGCGAAGGCACCGTCCGCAAGTACGCCGCCGAGGGCGCGCGCGTCGTCATCGCCGACCTCCAGGAGGCCCGCGGCCAGCAGCTCGCCGAAGAACTCGGCCCACAGACCACCTTCCTCCAGACCGACGTGAGCGACGAGGCGCAGGTTGCCGCCGCCGTCGACCTCGCCATGAGCCGCTGGGGCCGCCTTGATGTGATGTTCAACAACGCCGGCTTCGGCGGTGTCTCCGGCCCGATTGAGGACCTCGACATGGAGGCGTACGACCGCACCATGGGCGTCCTCCTGCGCGGGGTGTTCACCGGCGCCAAGCACGCCGTCAAGGTGATGAAGCCAGCGGGGCGCGGCGTCATCATCAACACCGCCAGCATCGCCGGCCTGCAATCTGGTTTCGGCCCGGTCACCTACAGTGCGGCGAAGGCGGCAGTCGCCCACTTCAGCCGGTGTCTCGCGGCCGAGCTCGCCCCCTTCAACATCCGCGTCAACGCGATCTGTCCCGGCCTGGTCCTCACCCACATCTTCACGAACCCCCTCGGCCTCCAGGGCGCCGCCGCAGATGCGGCCCTCCCCCGGATCGATGCCGCGTTCTCCAGCTGGCCGCCCCTCGGCCGCTCGGGCGTGCCCGAGGACATCGCCAACACCGCGCTCTGGCTCGCCAGCGATGAGGCCAGCTACGTCACCGGCCAGGCGATCGTGGTCGATGGCGGCATCACCACCGGCCCGCGCTCGGGCGAAATGTGGGAACGGCTTGCCACCTCCTTCGGCATGGACCCCGCGGCCGCCCGCCCCCGGGGTGGTAACTAGCCCTCCGTGTTCTGGCGCCGCCGGAAAGCCGACTGGGTCCGGCCGGACCCACCTGAATCGGTGACGCTGCACGCCATCGGCCATGTCCGGAACGGCGTGGCGAAGCCCCGTCCGCGCGGCTGGGAGAAGGTGGAAAGCACCATCGAGCTGCTGCCGGAGCACGCGGCGCGGTGTGAGGGGCTCGAACGCTACAGCCACATCCTCGTTGTCTTCTCCATGGACGTCGCCGCGGACGCCCCGGAAAAGCCCGAGCAGCTCACGCTCGGCAGCGGCCGGACCTACGGCATCTTCGCCACCCGCAGCCAGCTCCGGCCGAACCACCTCGGCGTATCCGCAGTGCCGCTCCTCTCGCGCGATGGCACGGCCCTCCGTGTCCGCGGCCTCGACGCGATCGACGGCACGCCCGTGCTCGATATCAAGCCCTACCTCCCGCAGTACGACGCCATCCCCGGCGCCACCACCCCCTGAGGCGCCTGCGGTGGCCTATACTGCGGCCCACCACATCCCTGCTTCCCTGGAGTACCCCATGTCTGACGTCGTCCTGGTTTCCGATGACGGCCACGTCCGCACGATCCGCATGAACCGCCCCGAAGTGAAGAACGCGGTCAACACCGAGCTCGCCTGGAAGGTCGTCGACGCCATCGATGCGGCAATGCGCGATGACAACGTCTGGCTTGTCTGCCTGACCGGTAGCGGCGATGCCTTCTGCTCCGGCCTCGATCTCCGTGGCACTGGCGAGTATTCGTCGCGGACGGCCCAGAACGCCCAGCTCGATGACCTTGGCTGGGTCTCGCAGTTCCTCCTGACGCTCCGGCAGGGTTGCGAAAAGCCGATCATCGGCGGTCTCAACGGCGTCGCCGTCGGCGCCGGGCTCTCGCTTGCCCTCGCCACGGATATTCGGCTGATGAAGCGCAGCGCCCGCATCCTCGCCGGATACCCGCGCATCGGCGGTTCGCCTGATGGCGGCATGACCTTCACCCTCTCGCAGGCGCTCGGCTACGAACAGGCCATGCGCTTCCTGCTCGAAAGCAAGACGGTCGATGCCGAAGAGGCGCTCCGCCTCGGCCTCGTGGGCGAAGTGGTCGATGACGACCGCTGGGATGAGCGCCTGGCCGAATACTGCCAGCACCTCTGCTCCGTGGTCTCGCCGATCACCATGCGGTTGACCAAGCGCACCCTCGTCCGCGCGACCACGGCGATCGACCTCGAAGCGCAATGCCGCCTCGAACTCGGCAGCATCCGCATGGCCTTCGCCAGCGAGGACGGAAAGGAAGCCCGCCGCGCGTTCCTCGAAAAGCGTGCGCCGGTGTTCGAGGGCCGCTAACTCCTGCCTCCGTCCGACACTGTCCGTTAACCAGCACCCGGCAAGCTCCACCGGTCCGGCAGCGGTCTACCATGGGGCAACGTGAGAAACCGCCTGCTTCGCCCGCTCGCGGGCTCGTCCATGTCTCGGGGCGCCAGCCGGGCGGCGCCCTGTCTTACTGCCCGCGCAACCTCGCTTCGCCCGCGCCTGTCACCAGCTCCGCCGGCAGGTGCGAAATGGAGCACGCCTCCACGAGTGTGAGCCCCCCGTGCCCAGCCTCGATCGCGGTGATCGCGCAGTTCGCCATCGGCGCCGGCACTACCCGGTCGTCGCCCAGCGCCTCGCCGATCGCCACACCGATGGCGATGTAGTGCGAGACCACGACGAGGTCGCCGTCCCGTGCGGCCGCGTCCAGTCCGGCCTCGATCAACGTGTCCACCACTCGCTGCCGCCACTGGCGCAAGGCCTCCGGCTGCTCGCTCCAGCGCCCCGCCATGAACGGCCCGATCATCGCCACGCGCTGGTCGGCGGGCATATCGGGCGCGAACACTTCGGCCACTTCCTCGCGGATCTCAGCGGTGAGCCCGAGGGCGTCGGCGATGGGCCTGGCGGTCTCCCGTGTCCGCCGCAATGGCGAGACCACGAGACGTATTGCCCGGCGTCCGCGCAACGCTTCCGCGGTGACCCGGGCCTGTTGGTGGCCTATCTCAGCGAGGCCGGGGTCGAGGTCTTCGGACCCGGCCGCAGCCTGCCCGTGCCGTACCAGGTAGATCGTCATGGAACAGAGCGTACAGGTTCGCGATAAGTGATCGACCTGACAACGGCGCGGACGCCCGCTATCGTGCCATCCACCATCATCTCAACCAGGAGCTCATGCCATGCCCGCCGTCCACTTCGGCGTCACCATCCCCCAGATCAAACGCACCTGGGACGAGGCGAAATCCACCTCAATCGAGTTCGAAGCCATGGGCTACGACTCCCTCTGGGTGTGCGACCACCTTTACGGCCCCCAGTCGCCCTCGATCCCCATCCTCGAAGCGTGGTCGCTCGTCTCGGCCGTGGCCGCGATCACCGATCGCGTCGAGATCGGCACCCTTGTCACCCCCGCCGGGATGCGCAACCCGGCCCAGCTCGGCAAGGTGATTGCCACCATCGACAACATCGCCGGCGGGCGCATCATCCCCGGCCTCGGCGCCGGCTGGATGCCGCGCGAGTTCACCGACTTCGGCGTCCCCTTCCTTTCCACCGGGCAGCGCCTGGGCCAGCTCCGCGAGACCGTTGAGCTGCTGAAGCAGATGTGGACTGAACCTTCGGTCACCTACGAAGGCAAGTACGCTCAGGCCCACAACCTCGTGTGCGAGCCGAAACCGGTCCGCACGCCGCCCATTCTCATCGGCGGGGCGGGCGAAAAAGTGACGCTGAAGCTCGCCGCCGAGCATGCCGCCATCTGGAACAACATGGCCGTCCACCAGGCTCGTCTGCCCCAGAAAGTGGAGGTGCTCAAGCAGCATTGCGCCAGTGTCGGCCGCGATCCCTCGAGCATCGTGGTCAGCCAGCAGTGCCTGGTGACCATCGCGCCGGACGAGGCCAGCGCCGGGCCCATGGTCGAAACCTCGAAGAAGATCTTCGGCGGGCACATGGGTGACCCCACCGGTCCGCTCGGCATCGCCGGCTCACCGGAGCGCGTCCGCGAACAGATTCAGAAGCATATCGACCTTGGCTGCACGATGTTCCTGATCGAGTTCTTCGGCCGCGAGACCATCACCCCGGCAAAGCTCTTCGCCGAAACGGTGCTGCCTCACTTCAAGTAGGGGCCCGGGAGCGGCGTGCCCGCCCCTACCACCATCCGTCTTTGTAGAACCAGCCCTTGTGTTCGCGGCCGGCCTGGCCCGCCTCTTTCAGGCGGATCAGGTGCTTGCGGCAGAGTGGGATGGTGAGCCGTTCGCGCTCTTCGCCCCGCCACTTCAGCACCGCCACATCCTGGTAGGGCGGTTCCATGCACCACACGCATCGTGGTCGAGCCATCTATCCCCTCTCGCCTTCCGGGAACTCCATCACGAATCCCCACTCACGACTCTGCCATGGGTCAGGGGCATAGCGGAAGCGGTCGTTCCGGAACCCGCACCGCCGGTACACCCCGTGCGCGTGGCTGAAGTGCACATCGCTGAACAGGACGAGCCGCCGGGCGCCCGCTTCCCGCGCCCGCTCGATCACCAGCCGGGTCAGGCGTTCGCCGAGCCGCTGCCCGCGCGCGCCCGCCAGCACGTACAGGCGGTGCAGTTCGAATTCGCCGCCGCCCTCATCGCTAAGTCCGACGCAGCCAACCACCTGGCCCCGCGCATCTTCCGCCACCCAGAACCACCCCCGGCTGCCGTCGTAGAACTCCTCGGGCCGCAACAGGTCCGCGTCGTAGTCGCTCTCGGCGAAGGGGAACCCGTACTCCTCGAACACGGCCGAGACAACGCGCCATGGGCCATCGCCGTGGTGCTCGCGGCTGTACGCGACAATTCGGAGTGGGCCGTCGCTCATGGAGCTCGCCGCGCTATTCCCGGTCTTCGTTCGCCAGCCCCATGATGTTGAAGCCGTTGTCCACGTACATCACCTCGCCGGTGATCCCGCTCGCGCCGTCACCCGCAAGGAAGGCCGCTGCTTCGCCCACCTGTTCGATGGTCACGTTGCGGTGGATGGGGGCGATGCTGGCGAACTGCTTCAGATAATCTCGGAAGCCCGAGATGCCGCTCGCGGCAAGGGTCCGGATCGGCCCTGCACTGATCGCGTTCACGCGGATGTTCTCCGGCCCGAGGTCCCACGCCAGGTAGCGCGTGCTCGCCTCCAGCGCGGCCTTGGCGACGCCCATCACGTTGTACTTCGGGGCGACCTTTTGCGAGCCGTAATAGGTCAGCGTCATCATGCTGCCGCCGTTCGGCATCAGTTCGCGGGCGCGCGCCGCCATCGCCACGAACGAGTAGACCGAGATGTTGTGCGCCAGCAAGAACCCTTCGCGCGTGGTATCGACGAAGCGGCCCATCAGGTCCTCGCGGTTCGCGAAGGCAACGGCGTGGACCAGGATATCGATCGTCCCGAAGTGCTCCTTCGCCTTCGCGAAGATCGCATCGAGCTGGCTGTCGTCCGTCACGTCGCACAGTTCGATGAAGTCCGAGCCCAGGCTCTCGGCGAGAGGGCGCACCCGCTTTTCGAGCGATGGCATCGCGTACGAGAACCCGATCCGTGCCCCCTCGCGGTGGAACGCCTGCGCGATCCCCCACGCGATCGAATGGTCGTTCGCCACTCCGAATATCAGCGCTGTCTTGCCTTCGAGCTTACCCATGCCGCAGAGCGTAAAGGGAGAAGGGGGAAGGGAGAAGCGAGGGGAAGTGCGAAGTGCGAAGTGCGAAGGACGATCGACCGCCCCGCGAGCCCCGACCGTCAGGGACGGGACACGAACCGCCGCGAACAATCGCAAGCACCCAACGGCCGGGAACACGCTCGCGCACTTCGCACCTCGCCCCGTAGTTGTAGGGGCGTATTGCCATACGCCCCTACAACTACGTCCGAGCGAGACACATCCCAGCGCGCCATGCCTGGCGCGCCTCGGATCAGGTGGTAGGCGATGGGCCAGAGGGCTGAGGCCGTCGCCGAATCGTGAACCATGAGTCGGAAGCCCACCCGGCGCACTTCGCACCTCGCCCTTCGCACTTCCCGGGGCTGGCTACCGCGAATCGGCCGGGGTGTGCCGGAGTGCAGCTCCCTGCCGGTCGCGGTTCCGGAAAAGGCGCACTTCGCACTCCGTCCTTCGCAGTCCCCTCAGGCCACCGCGGCGGCCGTGCCGGTCCGGTAGATGCGCCGCAGCCACGGCCCGGTGACCAGGCTCGCGAGCGTGATGAGGACGAATGCCGCCCCCGGCAGGAAGAACAGGATCGGCGCGCCGGTGCGGTCGGCAAGCGCACCGAAGGCGAGGTTCATGAACGCCATCACGCCGCCTGCGAACATCAGGTAGAGGCTCATCACCCGGCCGCGGATGTCGTCGGGCACGACCTCCTGCAGGAGGACCGCGCTGAGGGCCATAAACATGGCCTGCGAGCTGCCCATCAGGATGGCGCCCGCCGCACCGTGCGAGACGTGGTGGCCCCCGGCCATGAGCATGGGCGAGACGCCGCTCGCCATCGCCGTCCAGAACAGCAGCGGGCCCCGCTGTGCGCCGGTCATCACCGCCAGGACAAAGGTGCCCACCAGAGCGCCCGCGCCGACCCCGAAGGTCATGATCGTGAAGCCCCCGGAAGGGCTGTGCAGCCGCGTCTCAGCGAAGCCGGGGAGCATTGCATCGAACGACATCGTCAGGGCGCAGTGGGCGAACACGAGCACGAAGATCGAGGCCACTTCCGGTGTCCGCCGGATGTACGCGAGACCCTCGCGCATGTTCTTGCCCACTTCGCGCAGGTTCGCCACGCCCCCGCGCGATGAGACCCGCACCCTCCGTACGGAAGAGAAGGACAGCAACGCGAAGAACGCGGAGATCCCGTAGGCGCCTTCGACGCCGACGGTGGCCAGCAGGGGGCCGGCCAGGAGGGGACCGGCGGCCCGCGACCCGTGCTGCGTCATGCTCGTGAGCGCTACCGCGTTCCCGAGGTCGTCAACCGGGACGACGTTGGCGAGCAGCGCCTGGTCCGACGGGATCTCAATCGCCCGGATGACTCCCTGGACAAACGCGACCGACACCACCATCCAGACGGCGATCACATCGGTGGCAGCCAGCACGCCGAGCGTCAGCGTGGTGCAGAAGGTCGCGAGCCGCGTCGAACGGACGAGGATACGCCGCTCCGCCCGGTCCGCGACCATGCCACCCAGGGGCGCCATCAGGTACGGAGACATCGAGGCGAAGGTCGACACGCCCACCCACGCGGAGGAGTTGCTGAGGCGGTACACGATCCAGGCGTTGCCCAGCAGCATGGTCCAGAGCGAGATGCTCGAAAACGCGCTGCCGATCCAGAGGCTGCGGAAATCGCGGTGCCGCAACGCCGGCAGGCGCTCGACAAGGCTCACCCGAGGAGCTCGAGGACGTGCCGGGCCACCAGCCCCGGGTCTTCCATCGGGATGAAGTGGCTGTATTCGGGCAGGTAGACGTCTTCGCCGTGTTCGAAGTGGCTGGCCAGGTCCGGCGCCGTCGGCGAGCTGCTCATGTCCATTGGCCCGCCCTCGGTCCGGGACCGCGCCCGCAACACCCGGACCGGGATGGTCAGCGACTCGATCGCGGGGTAGATATCGATCGTGTACGCGCCGGCGTAGGTTGCCGCCTCAATGCGCGGCGGGCAGGCGAGGACGAACCCTTCCCCGGCGGGGTTGGGCAACAGTCCGTACTCGCAGTAGTCGCGCAGCACGGCCGGGTCCCAGTTGCTGAACGGCGGACGCCCGCTGAACCGCTCGAACATCTCATCGGCCGAGGCCCACTCGTTCCGCCGCCTGGCGGCGAAGTGGTCGCCCTCGCCCACGCGCGGGGGGTGCGTCATGCGGGGGCCGATGACCGGGTCCACCAGCAGGAGCTTCGCGAACAGGCCCGGCTCGAGCGAGGCAGCAAACGTCACCGCATGCCCGCCCTTCGAATGCCCCACGCCGAGCGCCCCATCGAGTCCCAGGTGGCGGCCCAGCGCGGCGACATCGCGCCCGAAGTTCACCCACGGATAGGGCGGTTCGGGCTTCTCGCTTCGCCCGTGGCCGCGCATATCGACGGCGTAGGCGTGGACCCCCGGCAGCCGTTCGATGACGCGGTCCCAGCACCGCCCGTGGAAGCCCGTTGCGTGGGCGAAAAAGACCGTTGGCCCGTCGCCGGGCCACTCCCATACCTGCAGGCCCACACCATTGACGTGTGCCTGGAATCCAATCGGTTCGCGCATGGCTCAGTATAGGCAGCAAGAGGGCGCACGCGACTCGCCGCGCCAGCCCCGCTAGAGTGTCTGCATGGATGACGTGATCGCTCGCCTTGCCGCCACGCCCGGGGCGCTCGCCCACCTCCTCGTCGATGTGGCGGAGGAGAGCCTCGACATGGCTTTCGCAGGCGACTGGAGCACGCGCACCATCCTTGCGCACCTGCGCGATGGCGAGTCGCTCTCCATGCGCCTGAACCTCGAACGGATCCTCGCGGAGGACACCCCGGCCATCCGCTTCCTCGACCCGGGGACATGGGAACCGGGCCGCAACCGGTCGCGCGACCGGAAGGAATGGCTGCTCGCCGATTTCGCGCTCCAGCGGCAGGCGAGCCTCGCCCTCCTGCGCGCG
>CAZRUZ010000057.1:12267-14964 GCA_964603275.1 uncultured Anaerolineaceae bacterium
CAGCTTCTCAAACTGCGGAGGATTCTGATACGGGTCCTCACGAAGGACTGCCAGTAGCAGCTCGGTCCTCTCGCGGAGGCCGGAGCGTGCGATTTGAGCCGCGTCCTTCTTCGCTTGCCTGGTGAAGACAACGCGCCAAGTACTCACCAGCCCGGGGAGTCTTCACATTGATCGAGAGGCGTCTCCATGCCGTCCCGAATGGAATCACGCATCCCCGGGATCGACAGGAGAAAGAGCGTTTCCTGAATGGCCCGCCAGTCGTCCGCGGACACGAGAACCGCGTCAGCACGGGGGCCGGAAATCTGAACAGGCTCGCTAGACTCCGAGACCTCATCCAGCAAGCGGTACAACTGCTCACGCGCTCGCGTGACGGGGATCGTCTTCATGAAAACAAGCGTACGCTATTCCGTACGGAACGCAACCCCCCATCCCGGGCGCCATAAAGAAGAAGGGGCCCGTGACAGACGTCACGGGCCCCTTGCGTGCTTCCTCGCCGGCGGCTCAGGCCACGCCGGAGGGGACGTCTCCAGAGCCATCCTGGATGGCCATCGCTGCCGGCTGGACACTGACTTCCAGCAGCTCCGCGATGTCCATGGCGCGGATGGTCCGCTTCTCCTCATCCGGCTGAATGGCCGGGATGCCGTCGTCGAACATCTGGATGCAGAATGGGCAGGCGGTTGCGACGATGCTCGCGCCGGTGTTGGCCGCCTCGGCCGCGCGCAGGTGGTTCACGCGGGTGCCCGCCTCTTCCTGCCACATGTTGCCGCCGCCGGCGCCGCAGCAGAGCCCGCGTTCGCGGCTGCGCGGCATCTCCACCAGGTTCACCCCGGGGATCGATTCCAGCACCTGGCGCGGCGTGTCGTAGATACCGTTGCCACGGCCGATGTAGCAGCTGTCGTGGTAGGTAATGGTCTTGCCGACCATCTCCTTCGGCTTGAGCGCGCCCTTCGCCACGAGGAACTGGAGGAAGTCGGCGTGGTGGGTGACTTCGTAGTCCCCGCCGAAATCGCCGTACTCGTTCTTGAAGGTGTTGAAGCAGTGGGGGCAGGCGGTGATCACCCGCTTCACGCCCAGCTCGGCGAAGGTCTCGGCGTTCGACTGCGCCATGGTGGCGAAGAGGAACTCGTTACCCAGGCGGCGGGCCGGGTCGCCGTTGCAGGATTCCATCTGGCCGAGCACGCCGAAGCTGGTGCCCGACTGCACGAGGAGCTTCACGACTGACTTGGTGATCGGCACGTTGCGCTCGACGAGCGCGCCGGAGCAGCCCACCCAGTAGAGGTAGTCCTGCGTCCCGTCGAACATCGGCACTTCGATGCCTTCTTCGCCGAGCTGCTGGATCCAGGTTTCGCGGGTGAGCTGGGTGCCGCGCCAGGGGTGGCCGCGCTGCTCCAGGTTCTGGAGGGCCGCCTGCGCGGTCGCGGGCACGCGCGCCTGTTCCATGACGAGATAGCGGCGCATATCGACGATGCTCGGGACGTGCTCGATAAGGACCGGGCACTCCTGCATGCAGGCGCCGCAGGTGCGGCAGGCCCAGAGCGTCTCATCTTTGATGTAGCCACCGACCAGCGGTTCGGCGAGCTCGGTCTCCGGGTCCTTCCCGGCGATGAGCAGCGGCCCCGCGTGGTTCATGTACATCTTGAGGTCCTGGATCAGGGCCATGGGCGAAAGCGGCTGGCCCGCCGTGTAGGCCGGGCACACTTCGGTGCAGCGGCCGCAGCGGACGCAGGTATCGGCATCGAAGAGCGACTTCCAGGAGAAGTCCTGCAGCCGGCCCGCGCCGAGACCGGCGCCTTCCTCGATCAGCTTTTCGATATCGCCCATCGGCGCGAGGTAGAGCGGCGTCGCGGGGCGCTTGAAAAAGGCGTTCAGCGGCGCCAGGAGGATGTGCCGGAACTTGGTCACACCCATCAGCGCGAGCAGGCCAAACGCGCCAACCACATGGACCCACCAGAAGCCGACGTGGAAGTCGAGCAGGGCGCTTTCGCTCACGCCGCCGAGCATTTTGGCCACGAGCCAGCCGACGGGCGACCACTTGGACCAGTCTTCATTTCCGGCCGGGATCTCGCCGCCGCCGATGCGGAGGCCTTCGACCACGAGGCCCGTGAAGAGGACCATGCCCAGCAGGCCGACGATGATCGCGTCCTCACTCGCGCGCTTGTCCCAGGTCAACTTGTCCGGCGGTGCGATGCGGCGGCGGTAGACCGCCATGCCGATGCCCACGAGGCCCATCACACCAAGGATGTCTCCGGCGAGGCTATAAACGAGGTAGACCCAGCCCTTGAGGAAGGCGTGCTCGGCATCGGAGCCGAAGATCAGCGGCAGGTAGTCATCAAGCGCGAGGAGGATGGTGACGATGAAGAGGCCGACGAAGCTGGTGTAGATGAGCCCGTGCATCACGCCGGCGTAGCGGTCGTTCTTCACGCGGCTCGTGCCGGCGCCGGCGGTTAGCACGTTCGTCAGCCGCGCGCCGAAGTTGTTGAGGACCGGCCGGGGCTTGCCCAGGCGCCAGATGCGCGCGCGCTGCACGAACGCCCCGATGATCACGGCCATCGAGAGGAGGAAGACGAAGTACATCAGCCAGGGGGTGCTGATGTTGAAGAACACCTCGCGCGAGGCATCGGTGGTGCGGGCCGTCTCGATCGCCGCGATCGCACCGATGGCGGCCACGGGGATAACGAGACCCCCGAAGCTCACCCG
>CAZRUZ010000058.1:0-14950 GCA_964603275.1 uncultured Anaerolineaceae bacterium
TCTTCACCATCTGCTCCACCGCCTCGTCCCGGCTGGCGGGCGGTGGCGAAAGCAGTGCCCCGAGCGCTTCGGGCGCAGCCTGGCCGACCGCCGGGTCGCCGGTAGTCGACATGATCGAGGTCATCGATGCCACCCGGCCGGGGTGCCGGATCGCCACGCACTGCACGATCATCCCGCCCATCGAAGCGCCAACGATGTGGGCGCGTTCCACGCCAAGGTGGTCGAGCAGCCCGATCGCATCATCGGCCATGTCCCAGAGCGTGTACGAAGCGCTGGAATGGTCGCCCGCCATCGCCTTCGCCAGGTCCGGGGCCGGTCCGCCCTCGACCTTCGACGATAGGCCCACGTCCCGGTTGTCGAACCGCACCACGTGGTAGCCCTCGCGGGCCAGCGCCTCGCAGAACTCCGGGGCCCACTGGGTCATCTGTGCCCCGAGTCCCATCACGAGGAGGAGGGTTGGGTCGCCCGCGTTGCCGAAGGTGTCGTAGCAGATCGAGAGTCCGTTCGCCGGTGCCGTCTTCATGGCCGTGATGATAGCGCGAGCCTACGTCCCGCGGGGCGCCCGCCCGGTGGCCGCCACCAGCGCGGCGAGGCCGAGGAACGCCGCCCCGCAGAACAGGAAGCCTGCCGGCAGCGAGAACGCCGCGAAACCGGCAGCGCCCATAGGCCCGGCCATGAACGCCACGGCCTGTGCCGAACTCGCCAGCCCGAACGCGGTGCCCCGGCGTGCGGGCTCCACGGTCTCGGCGATGAGCGTGTTGGTCGCGGGCATCGAGGCAGCGTTCACCAGCGCGAACACCAGGAACCCCCCGCCGTAGACCCACGCGCTCCCGCCGATCGCCAGCGCGGGCATGGCCGCTGCCGAGCCCACTGTGAAAACGATCAGGGTCTGCCTGAGCGTCGTCCGGCCGCTCATCCAGCGGGCCACGACGGTCACGCCGAGGACGGCCGCGGCGCCGGCGAGCGAAAACGCCACGCCCGAGACCGCCTGCGCCCGGTCGCTCCCTGCGATGTCCTGCAGAGCGATCGGGGTCGCCACCCGCACGAACTGGTTGAGGGCGAAGAGCCCGAAATAGAGAAAGACCGCCACCCAGAACGGCCCGGAGAACCCCGTGATCCACCCGGTGGACCGTTCGCGGCGCGTCGCCGCCGTGTGCGCGGCACGCGCAGCGCGGGGCGCCACCGCATCGCGCGGCACCGCGAAGATGATCCACGTCGCCGCCAGGGCCGGGAGAAGCGCGCTCATCACAATTGCCCCGCGATAGCCCATGACGGCCGCGAGCAGGGCTCCGACTGCCGGGCCGAGCGTGCTCCCCAGGTATTGGCCGCCAGTGACAACGCCCAGCGAGCGGTTCAGACGCGAATCCGGCACGCTGACGCTCGTCAACGCGATAGCCGCCGGGATGAACCCGGAGAACAGCCCCTGCATCGCCAGCGCGACCACCACCACCCACGGCGCGTGCGCGACCGCCGCGACCGCGGTCGTGAGCGTGGCCGCGTAGAGCGCGCGGACGAGCATCAACTTCCGCCCGTAGCGGTCCGAGAGCACACCCCATGCCGGGCCGCTGACGAGACGCGCCATCCCCTGCACGGTGGTCGCCACGCCTACCCAGAACAGCGCGTTCGCATCGCTCGTCGCGCCGATTTCCAGCAAGAAGAGCGGCAGGAAGGGCCACCAGAAGTTCATCGCGAAGCTCGCCAGGAACGCGCCGGAAGCGATTGCGAGGATCACCCGCCTGTACCGCGCCTCGTCTTCCGGGGAGATCGCCGTGCCGGCTACAGGGGGGGCGGTCTCTTCGTTGGCGGCCACCCGCCGATCCTAGCGCTCGGGCGCGTCACGGGCCGGGCCTCTGGCAGAGAGCCCTGAGTGGACCAAGTGGACTAAGTAGACTTAGTCCACTTGTGGTACCATCATCACATGGTCCGCCAGGTGAATATCCACGAAGCCAAGACCCACTTCTCCGAGCTCATCGCCGCCGTCGAGCGCGGCGAGGAGATCATCATCGCCCGCCGCGGCAAGCCGGTGGCAACCGTTACCGCCGTTGACCGGCAAGCAGCCCCGAGCAAGAAGCGGGTGTTCGGGCAATGGGCCGGAAAGATAAAGGTCGACCCTTCGTTCTACGAACCAATGAGCGAGGACGAACTCAGGGAGTGGGAAGCACCAATCGAAGGGCTTGAGCGTCTCGCTGTACCAACGAAAGGGACCCGGGCAGGTTGAAGCTGCTCGTCGACACGCATGTCTTTCTTTGGATGGCATTCGAACCTCAGCGGCTTTCATCCGTCGCCCGCACGGCCCTGCAGGACGGGGGCAATCCCATCGTCGTGAGCGTCGTCACCGCGTGGGAACTGGGCACTGCCATCGGCAGGCAACGTCTCGAACTTGAAGGTCCATTAGAGGAGTTCGTTCACGTCCATTGCGAACAGATGGACGCCGCGATCCTGGGTATCACGCTTGAGCACGCATACGCTGCGGCGCGCCTTCCGTGGGTTCACCGCGATCCGTTCGACCGGATGCTCGCTGCCCAGGCACTCACCGAGGGACTCCCGCTTGTAACGGGCGACCGGAAGATTCCGTTGTTAGGAGTCGATGTGATCTGGTGACGGCCCGGTGCAGCCCTGCCGCGCCCTACACCCCGATCGCCAGCGGCTCCCGCGGCATCTCGCCCCGCAGAATCGGGGGCAACAACTCCGCCAGCCGCCGCGGCACGAAGATGTCCCCGGAAGCGGCAATCTCCTCGAGCGGCCACCAGTGGAACCGCGCGATGACCTGGATCTCCAGCTCGGTCCACCGGTCCCTGGTGACCTCCGGTTTCTCTACCCGCACCAGGTAGTACCGCTCAATCGAGCGGTACCAGGTCTCATGGGGCTTGAAGTACCAGACATGCGGCTCGCGCACCCAGATGCACGGTCCCGGTTCGCGATCGATCCCCGTCTCTTCCAGCAGTTCCCGGCGGGCTGCCTCCTCGTGGGTTTCGCCCGGCTCAACGCCTCCCCCGGGCGGGAACCAGAAGCGTTTCCCGGTCTCCTCATCCGGCTCGTCCACGGTGAACAGCAAGGTCCGTCCGCGCTCATCGAGCAGCAGCACGCGCGCTGTTGGCCGTTCCATCGGGTCGTCCCGGGAACCGCCGGCCACGGATGGCTAGTCGGCCTGCTCGGCCGCGCTGAACAGTTCCGCGAGGTTGCAGCTAAACCCGGGCAGCACGTCTTCGCCGTCCAGGGCGCCGTCCGGCGCGATCTCCGTCCGGGGCCGGTTGGCGCCGAGCACGTGCGCCCTGCGGGTGCCCGGGTAGATCACCCAGATCAGCGGGATCCCGGCCGCGCGGTACTCGTCCAGTTTGGTCTCGAACGCCTCAATCTCGTCCCCCGGCGATACGATCTCGACCACCAGGTTCGGCACGACCGTGAGCCACCCCGCGGGAGGCCTGCCGCCGGCCAGCCTGCCCTTGCGCACGAACGCCAGGTCCGGCTTGCGGACGTGGCCCGGCCGGTCCGGCCAGATCGTCATCCCCGTTTCCTGTGGGAAGACCCACCCGAGCTCGTTCGAGCGCAGAAAGAGCCGGACGAGGAACAGGAGTTCACCCCCGAGCCAGCTTGAGATGCTCCCCATGGGTACCTCCACGATTCGCCCGTCCACGAGTTCCGCCCCTTCGTTCTCGGGCATGTGGAGGAATTCCTCGGCCGTGTATGGACGCGCCGACGCGGGTGCTGTCATGTGCACCATGGTACCAGAACGGCTCCGGTCCTACCCGTACACCAGGTTCCGGTCGATCATCGAGCGGCTGATCACCACCCGCTGCACCTGGCTCGTCCCTTCCACGATTGTCAGCTGGCGCGCATCGCGGTAGTGGCGCTCGAGCGGGTGGTCCTTCATGTACCCCTGCGCCCCGAGCACCTGCAGCGCGTCGAACGCTACCCGGTTCGCCATCTCGGTGGCGTAGGCCTTGGCGATCGAGAGGTTGTGCGCGTATTCCTTGCCGAACTTCCCCTGGTCCACCAGCCACGCCGCTTTGTACACGAGGTTGCGCGCCGCCTCGATCTGGATCGCCATCTCCGCGAACATGAACTGGATCGCCTCGAAGTCGATCACCGAGCTCCCGAACGCCTTACGCTCCCGTGCCCACTCCATCGCGTACCCGGCGGCGCCTTCGGCCAGGCCCACACCGCGCGCGCCAACCGTTGGCCGCATCGAGTTCAGGGTCAGCATGGCGTGGTTGAAACCGGCCCCCTCGGCCCCGCCGAGCAGATTCTCCGCCGGCACCCTAACGTCCTGGAAGCTGAAGTGAGCGGTCGGCACGCTCCGCACGCCCATCTTGTCATCGGTCCGGTCGATCACCACGCCCGGGGCGTGGGCATCCACCACGAACGCGCTGATCCCCTTCGCCCCGGGCCCGCCGGTCCGCGCAAAGACGGTCAGCTGGTCGGCGACGGTGCCGCCGGAAATGTAGACCTTGTTCCCGTTCAGGATGTAGTCATCGCCATCGCGCACGGCCCGCGTCTGCAGGCTCGCGGCATCGGAGCCGTGGTCGGGCTCGGTCAGGCAGAACGCTGCCTTGCGCTCGCCGCTGCAGAGCGCGGGGAGCCACTTCTGGTGCTGCTCGGCAGTCCCCCCGAACATGATCGGGCGTGTGGGCAAGCCGCTCAGCACGAGCATCAGCCCGGCGCCGCACTCATATTTGGCCACTTCTTCAATCGCCAGGCAGAGCGGCAGGATGCCGTTCCCGGTGCCGCCCATCGATTCCGGGATGGCCATCCCCAGGAGTCCTGCCTGCTTGAACGCCTGGAAAATGTCCTCCGGGTACTCGCCCGTTTCGTCCAGTTCCTTCGCCCGCGGCGCCACCACGTCCCGCGCGATGCGTCGCGCCGTGTCCTTGATCATCCGGTGCTCTTCGGAAAGTTCGAAATCCATTGTGGTCCTCCTGCGGGCGGTGAGCCGCTATTGAACCACGAAGCCGCGACCGGATACAGGATCGCGCCGCCCTAGCCGGCAAGCTCCCGGATGACCTCGAGCAGCCTGCCGATGCCCTCGCCTTTTCCCACGAAGGCCGCGGCTCCCGCTTCCTTCGCGGCCGACCGCGTCCGCGCATCGTCCTGCATCGAAAGGACGACCACCCGCGTGCGGGGGGAGCGCGCGAGGATCTCGCGTGTGGCCGAAAGCCCGTCCAGTCCCCGCATCCGCACGTCCATCACCACGACATCCGGGTGGAGCGCGGCCACCAGGGCGATAGCCTCAGCGCCCTCTTCCGCCTCTCCCACCACGTCCAGGTTCGGTTCACCGGCGATGCACATCCGCAGACCCCGGCGGACCAGTGCTTCGTCGTCTACAAGCAGGAGCCGGATGCGCATCTGGATCACTCTCGTACGGTAACCCGGCCGGGGATGCCGCAGCTTCCCACCCCCGGTTGGTTCCGGCACGAGCACTTCGTATGACCCGCGCCTCCGCCAAAGGAATGAGGTTCATCCCCCGCGGACCAGTGCTATAGTTCGCCTGCGGGCCCGGCCTGCCGCTCCCCCGGCCCCCGGCCCGACGGAGTACTCCATGTCTATTCGGCTAGTCATCGCCGACGACCACGCGGTCGTCCGCCAGGGCCTCAGGATGTTCCTCCTGGATGACCCGGATTTCGAAGTTGTGGGCGAGGCCTGCAACGGTTCCGAAGCCCGCGACCTTGCTCACCAGCTCCGGCCCGACGTGATCCTCATGGACCTCTTGATGCCCGTGATGGACGGCATCACCGCGATCGGCCACATCCGCCGGGAATGCCCCGATACCGAGGTCATCGCCCTCACGTCGGTCCTCGAAGATGCCTCCGTTGTCGGCGCGGTCCGGGCGGGCGCCATCGGCTACCTGCTCAAGGACACCCAGGCCGATGAGCTGATCCGCTCGATCAAGGCCGCCGCGAATGGACAGGTCCAGCTTTCGCCCCAGGCCGCCGCGCGCCTCGTCCGCGAAGTCCGCGCACCCGATAACCCGGAGTCGCTCACCGAACGCGAGACCGATGTCCTCCGCCTCCTCGCCCAGGGCAAGGCCAACAAGGAGATCGCCCGCGAACTCTTCATCGGCGAGAACACGGTGAAGACACACGTCTCGAACATCCTCGTGAAGCTCGGTGTTCAGAGCCGCACCCAGGCCGCCCTCTATGCCCGCCAGATCGGGCTCGGCCCGGTCGATTAGCCCCCGAAAGAGGCCCCCGTGCGCGGCATCCCCCTCCGCCTTGGCCCGAAAATCAACCTCCTGCTCTTGGCCGTCATCGTTATCATCGGCGCCGCCACCGTCGTACTCCTCCTTTTCGGCTTCGATCGCACCCAGCAGAACGCCACCGATACCAGCCGCGAGGGCCTCGAACGCCAGGGTGTCGATACCCTCCGCCGCGATGCCGGCGTCCACTCCTCCGTCGGCCAGTTCCAGTTCTTCCCCGCGGTCGAATGGGGGCACCAGGCCGCCAACTTCATGGCATCCTCATCCGCCACCGTCTTGCCCGCGGTCCCGCACCTCACGCCCGACTCCCGCGGCAACCTCCACGATGCTTCAAGCGATCGCGTGACGGATATCTTCGTCCCGGCCGGCGTGCCGCTCGATGCCGCCATGGCCGACCTCCTCGCCTCGGCGCCGCTCGTTGCCATCTTCCCCAGCCTGATGACCGACTACCCCGGCCGGCTCACCGCCGATGACTTCCGCCCCATCGCCATCTACTTCGTGGGTCCCAGTGGCGCCCGCCGCTACTTCCCGGCGACTGGCGACATGCTCCGCGCCGAAGCCGCGGTGATGCTCGATCTGAACGCCATTGCCGGCCCTGCGGCCAACCCCTCGCGCAAGTCCGTTTGGTCCGCCCCGTACCGCGATGAGGCGCGGCAAACGCTTGTCATCAGCGCCTACACCCCCGTCTACGCGGAAAGCGGGTACCTCGGTGTCATCGGCGTTGACCTGTCCATCGCGCGGCTGGTTGACCAGATCAACTCCCTGCGGCCGACCGCGTCAGGGTTCGCGTTCTACGTCGACCGTGATGGCAAGGTCCTGGAAACCGATGCCTATCAGCTCATTGATGCCGCCATGGCCGAAGCCGGCGAGGGCGGTTTCTCCGTGGTGGCGCGCGACATGCTGGCCGGTCGCGCCGGGGTCGACCGGGTCGTGCTTGGCGGCCGCGAGATGTTCGTGGCCTATGCTCCGTTCTCCGATGTCGGCGGGAGCTTCGGCCTCGCCGCGCCGGTCGATGAAATCAACCAGGAGGCCGACACCGTCGCCGCGGCCATCCGCTCCGAAGGCAACCGCACCGTGGCGTTCGTGCTGATCGACCTCGCCGCCCTCCTCGCTATCGCCCTCGTCGCGAGCGCGTGGCTCAACCGCCGCGTCTTCATCCACCCGATCTCCGCTCTGGTGAGCGGCACCCGGGCCGTCGCCGCGGGCGACTTCAATGCCTCCATCCCCGTGCGCAGCAATGATGAGCTGGGGGACCTCGCCCATTCCTTCAACCGCATGATCGAGGAGGTCCGGGCGCGCAACGAGGCGCTCGAACGCGAGATTGCCGAACGCGAACGGACCACCGCCGCCCTCGCCGAGCGCGAGGAAGGCTTCCGCAACATCTTCGAATCCACCAGTGACGCGCTCTTCATCACCACCCTCGATGACCGCATCGTCGATGCCAACCCGGCCGCCCTGCAGATGTACGGCTACACCCTCGATGAGCTCCGAGCGCTCGAACCGTTCGCCCTCGTCCACGAACGCTCGCGCCCGAACATCCCCGACTACCTGGGCACGCTCTCCGCGGGGAAACCGTACCGCGCGCGCGCCATCCAGCGCCGCCGCGATGGGTCCTCCTTCATCGCCGAGGTGCTCGGCACGCATGTCACCTTCCAGGGTTCACAGCACATCATGGCCGTCGTCCGCGACGTGACCGAGGAAGCCCAGCAACAGCGCCGCCTCGAACAACACGTGGAGGAACGTACCCGCGAGCTCCGCGCGCTCCTCCAGGTTTCAAGCAACGTCTCATCCACGCTCGACCCCAACGAGCTCCTCGCGCTGGTCCTCGACCAGGTCCGCGACGTGATCCCCTACACGGGCGCCTCCCTCCTCGCCCAGGAGGGCAGCGAGCTGGTCGTCCGGTACGCCCGCGGGCCAGAATCGAACCGGACGATTCCCATCCCGGCTAACCAGCGCTTCCCGGCCGACCCCGGCAACAGCGTCTGGGTCAGCCTGCTCCACCGCGAGCCGGTGATGATCAACGATGTCCGCGAGGATTCGGAAATCGCCCGGGACTTCCGTCGCCTCGCCGGCGGCCTCCTCGATACCACCTTCTCCCGGGTCACCTCCTGGCTGGCACTCCCGATGATGCGGAAGGGCGCGTTCCTCGGCCTCATCGCCCTCTCCTCTGACAGGCCGGCCGCCTTTTCCCGCCGTGAAGCCGACCTCGGCATGGCCATCGCCAATCAGGCGGCCATCGCCATCGAGAACGCGGGCCTCTTCGCCGAGGCCGAACGCCGCGCGCGGGAGATGACGGCCCTTTCCCTCGTCGCCACCTCGCTGGACCTGGAACGTTCGCTCAAAGGCACGCTCGACAACCTCGCCCAGCGGGTCGTCGAGTCAACCGGCGCCGTCGCCTGCTCGATCTCGACGGTGACGGACGATGGCCACCTCCTGCTCGGCGGCACCTACGGTCTCCCGGCGGGGTACCTCGATGCCGTCAGGGCCGGCCATGAGCGCGGCGCCCCCCGCCCCAACCAGCGTGCCCTGCGGTCCGGGAAGCCCTACGTCATCCACCACGCCATGGCCCGGACGCTGGCCGAGCCCGAGTACGCCGCGCTCCACGAAGTCATCCGCGACGAACCGTGGGATGTGGTGGTCATCGTGCCGATGCAGCTTGGCGAGCGCGACCTGGGCACCATCGAGCTCTACTACCTCCCCGGCGCGGAGCCCGATGTGCGGGAGATTAGCCTGGTGATGGCCATGTCGCGCCAGGCCGCCACCGCCATCGAAAACGCCTTCCTCTTCGACCAGACCGAGCGTCGCGTCCGTCAGCTCGAGGCGATCACCCGCATCGCTGCCAGCTTCACCCTCGAAAACACCATCGAAAAGCTCATGGATGACATCGCCGGCGAGGTGCTCAACGCCACGGGGGGCGCATTCGTGGTCATCACCGTCTCGTCCGGCGAATCGATCCGCCCGCACCGCCTCGTGGGCTTCGCCGGTCTGCCCGACCACCACCGCGAATCGATCCAGGAGGCTTTCGACATCGGCGCCGGCTCATCCGCTGATGCCGCCATTGATCAGCACCGCCCGATGTTCAGCCCCAACATCCGCCTGGGCCGCATTGAAGACCCCCGCTATTCGCCCGTCGGGGAGATGTTCGCCTGGGAGACCTGGGATTCGGTCTACATGGTGCCCATCGTTTACCGCGACCGCCCGCGCGGGGTCATCACCGTCGCCTACCCGGGCGACAGCCCGCCCCCCCGGGAAGAGGCCGGTTTCATCGAGGCTATCGCCGACCAGGCGGCGCTCGCCATTGAGAACGCCCGGCTCTACCAGCGCGCCTCCGCCGCGGCTGCGCTCGAAGAGCGCCAGCGCCTCGCCCGCGAGCTGCACGATTCGGTCTCCCAGGCCCTCTACGGCATCGCCCTTGGCGCCCGCACCGCCCGCCGCCGCCTCGGCGAGGCCGCCCCCGCCCAAATCGCCGAGCCGCTCGACTACGTCCTCTCTCTCGCCGAGGCCGGGCTCACCGAGATGCGCGCGCTCATCTTCGAGCTCCGCCCCGAATCGATCGCCACCGAGGGCCTCATCGCCGCGATCGGCCGCCAGGTGGCTGCCACGCAGGCGCGCTACGGCATCACCGTCGATGCGACCCTCTGCGACGAGCCCGACCTGCCCATCGCCACCAAGGAAACCGTCTACCGGATCGCCCAGGAGTCGCTCCACAACACCGTCAAGCACGCCCGCGCCACCCGCGTCGACCTCTCGCTCGCCTGCGAGGGCCAGGCGCTCAGCCTCCACATCCGCGACGATGGCCAGGGCTTCGACCCATCGGGCGATTTCCCCGGACACCTTGGTCTCCAGTCGATGCGGGAGCGCGCCCAGGGCATCCGCGCCACGCTCCATATCGAGAGCGCGCCCGGGGCAGGGACGGCAATCACGCTCACCGTCCCCGCCTGAGGCGCCGTCAGAACCTGCCGTGGCGCCCTTCGCCGGCGGCGAACCGCGCGGCGCCTTCCGCCACTTCGCTGCTTTCGAGGACGACGCGGCCGCGGCGGTACTCGTTCCGCAACGCGTCCGGCATCTCCATCCCCCACTGCTCGTAGCTCGAGAGCCGATCCTGCCGAAGGCACGTCTGCGGGAAGGCCGCGATCTGCTCCGCAAGCGCCATCGCTTCGGCCAGGGCCGTCCCCGGCTCCACCAGGCGGTTGGCAAGCCCCATCCGCTGCGCTTCGTCACCCGAGACCGGCCGCCCCGTCAGGATCAGGTCCAGCGCGTTGCTGTGCCCGAGCAGGCGCGCAAGCCGGATAGTCCCGCCATCGACCAGCGGTACACCCCAGCGCCGCTCGAAACAGCCGAACACCGCGTCCCGCGCGGCCACGCGCAGGTCGCACCAGGCCGCCATCTCGATTCCACCGGCCACGGCATAGCCCTCGACCGCGGCGATGACCGGCTTCGAAAGCAGCATCCGCGTTGGGCCAAGCGGCCCGTCCCCCTCCTCGGTCACCCGGGTCCCGCGGCCGGTTGCCACCGCCTTCAGGTCGGCGCCGGCGCAAAAGGTCCCTCCGGCGCCGGTCAGCACCGCCACCGCCAGCGCGGCGTCCGCATCGAACTGCTGGAATGCCTCCACCAGCGCCGTCGCGGTCGGCCGGTCGATCGCGTTGCGCGCCTCCGGCCGGTTGATCGTCACCACGGCCACCGGGCCGCGGACTTCGTAGTTCACTGTCATGTCGTGCCTCCTGCTGGCCTTGCGCCAGCCCTTCCGGGATCATAGTAGACCAGTCGGTTTAGTAACGGTAACCTGCTTCACATGGCCCCCGAGAACCCCACCCGCCAGCGTCTCATCTCCGCGGCCGCGCGCCTCCTCCAGCGCCGTGGCATGGCCGCCACCGGGCTCCACGAAGTCCTCGAAACAGCGGGCGCCCCTCGCGGTTCCCTCTACCACCACTTCCCGGGCGGTAAGAATGAACTGGCCGCGGCCGCCATCCGCCACTCCGGCCAGCGCGTCACGAGCGTGATGGAGGCGGCCCTCGCGAGCGCACCGGGCACGCCCGCCGCCATCCGCCAGTTCGCTGCCTTCTACGATTCCGCCCTCACCGCCTCTGGCTACCGCGATGGCTGCCCCGTCGCCACGACCGCGCTCGAAGCGGCCTCGCTCGGCGCCGCGGAGGTCGAAGAAGCCTGCGCCGCGGCCTTCGCTGCCTGGGAGTCGCTGGTCGCGAACCGCCTTGTGGCCGATGGCCATCCGCGGGACGAAGCAGAGAGACTCGCCGCCTTCGTGATTGCCTCCCTCGAAGGTGCCCTGCTCCTTGCCCGCGTGCGCCGTTCTGCCGCCCCGCTCTACCTCACGTCTGACTATCTGGAATCGCTTCTGCACCGTCCCTGAGCGCGCAATCGTCGTCCGGGTTGAGGTTGAGCGGTAGCAGCAGACGTGCCGTGGTGCCCTCGCCCGGTGCGCTGACCAGCTCGATGCAGCCACCGTGGTCCCGCGCCACCGCGGCCGCCCCGGGCAGCCCGAGTCCCCGCCCGGTGAACCGGGTGGTATAGAACGGGTCGAAGACCCTTGAGACGTTCTCCGCGGCGATCCCCTCACCGTGGTCGGTCACTTCGAGGTAGAGCCAACAGCCGCGCTTCGGCGGGGCCGGCGCATAGATCGCTCCCCGCAGGGGCGCTTCCCTCCGGGCGACCCCGGTCGCGACGCGGACCTTCCCGGGGTCGGCGTCGAGCGCGTTGTCCATCAGGTTGCGGGCTGCCACGCGCAGAGCTTCCATGTCGCCCCGCACCATCGGCAGGTCCGCCCCGGGATGGATCTCGGTCCGCGCCTGCTTTTCCGGAGCCAGCGCCCCCAGCGCGGCCCAGGCGCAGTCATTCAGGTGGACGGTCTGGTCCCGGCGCACCTGGGCGGATGAAAAGCGCAGCAGGTCCTGCACCAGCTCGCCGGCGTCCGTAGCCGCGGTGGCGATCTCGTCCAGCGCCTTGCGGATGTCCTCCGGGACGCCCTCCGCCATCCCGGCGATCCACGAGTTCCCGATGATCGCGGTCAGCTGGTTGTTCAGCTTGTGGGCCAGCCCGCCGGCCAGTTCGGCCATGCTCTCAAGGTGCCGCGCCTGCGCCAGCGACGCCTCCATCGCCCGACGCTCGGTCACATCCAGAAACGAAGCGACCACTCCCCACGGCGCCTCCTCCGGCCTGCCGACCGGCCGCGTGTTCACCAGCAGCCAGCGCAACGACCCGTCCGGCCGGTGCGCGCCAACCAGCACGTTGTCGCAGGGCTCGCCTGTCCTGAAGCTGATGCCGATAGGGTTCTGCTCGCCCGGGAGCGGCCGGCCGTCCTCACCCACGAGCCAGCTCCGCGTTTGCCCCCAGTCTCCGCTTGCGCTCCGCTGCGCCTTGCGGCCAAGCACCTCCCACGCCGTGTCGTTGGAGGCCCCGATCGTCCCGTCGGCGCGGAACAGCACCACCCCTTCCGCCAGCGAGGTGATCACCGTGCGCTGCAGTTCCTCGTTCTCCCGCAGGCGCGCGGCCATGGCCTCCCGGGCGGTCACATCCGAATAGAGGAAGATGCGCCCCATCTCGCCCGTTTCGTTCAGCTGCAACGGCAGCGTCCGGATCTCGATGATGCGCCCGTCGAGCATCCTGATCTGCCGCTCCAGCGCGTCCTGGGGGTTCCCCATCCAGGCCGTCAGGAACTCATCCAGCTCCCCGGGGTCCGCCATCATCGCGCGGAGCGCCACGCGCCGCAGTTCCGGCTCCAGGCTCATCCAGTCCGGCCCCAGCCCGGTAATCTCCCGGAACAGCCGGTTGGCCCGCACCGCGCGCTGCTTGCTATCGATCACCAGGATCCCGTCCGGCGAACCATCGAACTGCGCCTCGAGCATGGCGTTCGCCTCGGTCAGCGCCGCCCGGGCGGCGATCTCCGGCGTCAGGTCGCGCACCCCCATCCATGCCCGCGGCTCGCCGTCCTCTTCGTGGATCAGGGCCGACCAGATGCGCGCCTCGAACGGTTCCCCGCCGCGCCGGATCATCCGGAGGTTGCCCTCTACCCAGCCTTGCGCCGCCCGTTCGATCATCAGCGGCCCGAGCCGCTCGTCGGTGACGTCGATGATAAGGGGCCGGTCGAGACTCGCCATCTCCGCCCGCGAGTAGCCGAACAGCTCACAGGCCCGCGCGTTCGCATCCAGCGTCCGCGAGGCGCTGTCCGAGAGCAAAAGCGGTTCGACCGCGCGCTCGAAGAGCAGCCGGTAGCCGGCGGCCGAAACCGCGCCCGGACCAGTCCAGTGTTGTGTGCTTGTCACCTGCAAAACCCAATCTACTCGGTGAAAGTGAGGCCCGCGATTAGGGGTTTCACGGATCTCCTTAGCAGGCGCTCAGATTTCGTGTGCGAATGCCCGCCGGAGCTCTTCGCGGTGGTTTGGATGGGCGACGGCGATCAACTCCCGCGCCCGCTCCCGGTCGCTCTTCCCGAAGAGACTCGCGATCCCGTACTCGGTCACCACGTAGTCCACGAACTGGCGCGGCACGGTCACCACCGTCCCCGGTGGGTGCTGCGCAACTACGCGCGAGATCGCCCCATCCTTCGCCGCCGAAGGCAGGATGGTGATGCTGCGCCCGTTCTTCGCCAGCATCGCGCCGATCACGAACTCCAGCTGGCCCCCGGGCCCGCTCCACAGGTCCGCCCCGATGGACTCCGCCGCCACCTGCCCGAGCAGGTCGACCGTCATCGCGTTGTTGATTGCCACCATGTTGTCGTGCGCCGCGATCAGCCCGATGTCGTTCGTGTAGTGCACCTCGTGCACTTCGTACACCGGGTTCTCGTGGATGAACTCCACCTCTTCGGGCGTGGCGGCCACCAGCGCCGTCGCGACAAACTTGCCCGGGTGCCGCGTCTTCCGCGACCCGGTGATCACCCCCCGGTAGACCAGGTCGTTCAACCCCGGCGTCGAGACCTCGCTGTGCACGCCAAGGTCCACCAGGCCATCGAACGCTCCGTTGTTCGCCAGCTGAGCCGTCATCATCCCGGTCCCCACCTGGATCGTGTCGCCGTGCTTTACCAGCTCGTTCACGAACCCGGCGATCGCCTTCGGGAACGGCGCGATCCCGCGCGTGGCCCGCACCGGCGGCAGTTCACCCCCTTCGACAAACGCGGCAATCTCCGATACGTGGATCCGGTTCGAGCCGCCCGTGTGCGGGTACCCCGGGTACACCTCGGCGAGCACCGTGCGCGCCCGCCGCGCGTAGGAGAGCTTGTTCCAGAGGCTCGTCCCGAAACTGCAGAACCCGAACCGGTCCGGCGCCGAGACCCCCACGAGCACCATATCGCACCCGAACGCTCCCCCGCCCCGCTCATCCTCGCCCTTGAAGCGCCTGCTGAAGGGCACCGAGACGAAGTCCGTCTGCCCCCGCAGCACGGATTCCCGGGCGGGTGTCGTGTTGAACAGCTCAACGTGGGTGCGGAAGGCCGGGTGCCCGGGCTCGAACCAGCCCGGGTCCACGAACGGCGCGCAGGTCAGGATGTCGATATCGCTCAGCTCATCGCGCCGCTCCCAGATTGCCGCGCACAGGTTCGGCGTGATCGCCCCGATCGGGATGACCACCGTATCGCCGGACCGCACCAGTTCGGCCGCTCGTGCCGGCTCCATCAGCTTGCCCGCGTAGTCCTCCGGCCAGGTCGCATAACGGGAGTCGTTCATGGAAGGCGAAGTATACGTGGACTGGCGTAGGTGGTGGTGACCATCTCCGGTTATGCCTTCTTTACCGTCCAGCACTTGACGATGC
>CAZRUZ010000059.1:0-14864 GCA_964603275.1 uncultured Anaerolineaceae bacterium
TCGACACCATGAAGCAGCTCGAAGCCCAGCTTCTGATGCGCAACTACGAAGGGTTCATTCGCTAACGTGTACATCGTCCTCCTTGGCCCCCCTGGCGCCGGAAAAGGCACGCAGGCACAGCGCATCGCCGCTGCGACCCGGCTGTTGCATATCTCCACCGGCGACATGTTCCGCGAGAACGTCAAGAACCAGACCGCGCTTGGCAAACTCGCCAACGAGTACATGTCGAAGGGTGAACTCGTACCCGACGAAGTCACCATCAAGATGCTCCTCGAACGCATCTCGCGTGATGACGCGCGCGCCGGCGCCATGTTCGATGGCTTCCCCCGCAACGTCGTCCAGGCCAAGGCGCTTGATGCCGCGCTCAGCGGCGCGGGCGCCCGCGTCGACCACGCTCTCCTCATCAGCGTCGCTGATGACGAGCTGATCGCCCGCCTCGGCGGCCGCTGGATCTGCCGCGGCTGCGGCAAGCTCTACCACGAGCGCAATGACCCCCCGAAAAAAGCCGGCGTCTGCGATGCCTGCGGCGGCGAGCTCTACCAGCGCGAAGATGACCGCCCCGAGGTGGTCAGCGCCCGCCTCGAAAAGCAAAAGCCCCCGGCTGACCTGATCGAACACTACCGCGCCGCCGGCGTCCTCAAGCAAATCGACGGCCAGCGCTCCCTCGATGACGTGACCGCCGCCCTCCTGGAGGCGATCAGGTAGCGTCATGCCCATCAAGCTCAAGTCCGACGACGAGATCAAGATCATGCGCGAGGCTGGCCGCATCGTGGCGAACACGCTTGCCCAGATCCGCGAGATGGTCCGTCCCGGTCTCAACCTGCTCGAAGTCGAACGCTTCGTCCGCGATGAGTTCAAGCGGGCCGGCGCGAAAGAGACGTTCCTCAACTACACGCCTTCGCCCCGCTACCCGCCCTATCCCTCAAACATCTGCATCAGCATCAACGAACAGCTCGTGCACGGTATCCCCACCGACCGCGAGCTGGAGGAAGGCGACATCGTCACATTCGACCTTGGCGCCACCTATCGCGGCTACGTTGGCGATGCGGCAATTACTGTTGGCGTCGGCGAGATCAGCCCCCTCGCCCGGCGGCTGATGGATGTCACCGAGGCATCCCTCAAGGCCGGCATTGATGCCGCCAGGGCAGGCGCCCGCCTCAACGATGTGCGCGGCGCCATCGAGGACACCATCCGCCCGACCGGCTTCGGCATCGTCAAGGGCTATGGTGGCCACGGTGTGGGACGTGATATGCACGAAGACCCCCACATCGAGAACTTCCGCCAGCGGTTCCGGGGCCCCGAGCTCCAGCCCGGGCTCGTCATCGCACTCGAGCCCATGGTTACCGCCGGCGGGCCAGATGTCGGCGAAGGACCGGACGGCTGGACTGTAGTCACGAAAGACGGTAGCTTATGCTGTCATTTCGAGCATACAATCGCCATCCGGCCGGGAGGTGAGGCCGAAGTCCTCACACTCCCGTAAACCCGCCTGTGCGAAATACGAGAGTGTATGGCCAAGAAGGACGCCATCGAAGTCGAAGGGACCGTGACAGAGCCGCTCCCGAACGCCATGTTCAGGATCGAACTCGCCAACGGCCATGAAGTGCTCGCGCACATCAGCGGCAAGATCAGGATGAATTTCATCAAGATCCTCCCCGGCGACCGCGTCCTCGTCGAACTCTCGCCCTATGACCTCGGTCGTGGGCGCATCACCTATCGCTTCAAGTAGGCCGGCCCTCCCGCCAGCCTGCCAACAGGAGAACCATGAAAGTCCGAGCATCAGTTAAGCCACGCTGCGACAAGTGCAAGGTCATCCGCCGGCACGGTCGCGTCATGGTGATCTGCGAAAATCCAAAGCATAAGCAGCGGCAGGGGTAGCCCACATGGCACGTATCTCAGGAGTCGATATCCCAAACGACAAGCGCATGGAAATCGCGCTGACGTACATCTATGGCATCGGCCTCACCCGCTCCCAGGCTATCCTCGCCGCGACCGGCATTAGCCCTGATGCTCGCGCTCGCGACCTCACCGATGAGGAAGTCCTGCGCATCCGCGACTTCATCGATAAGAACTACATCGTCGAAGGCGACCTCCGCCGCGAAGTCCGCCAGAACATCGGGCGGCTCATCGAAATCAACTGCTATCGCGGGCAGCGCCACCGCCGCAACCTCCCGGTCCACGGCCAGCGCACCCGCACCAATGCACGCCAGAAGCGCGGCGCCCGCAAGACCGTCGCCGGCAAGAAGCGCGCAGGAAAGAAGTAAGAGGGGCTGACCAAGCATGGCTGACGCAAAACGTGGTGCCGCCGATAAGACTCGCCGCCTGAAGCGGCGTGAACGGAAGTCCATCCCTCGCGGACGGGCCTACATCAAGAGCACCTTCAACAACACCCTGGTCACCCTGACTGACCCCAACGGGAACGTCATCTCCTGGGCCAGCTCCGGTGGCTCCGGCTTCAAGGGCTCGCGCAAGGGCACACCCTTCGCCGCCCAGCTCGCCGGCGAAAACGCCGCCCGCCGTGCCATGGAACACGGCCTCCAGTCCGTCGAGGTCTACGTCCGCGGCGCCGGCAGTGGCCGCGAAGCCGCCATCCGGTCGCTTCAGGGCGCCGGCCTCACCATCACCGCCATCCGCGATGTCACCCCAATCCCCCACAACGGTTGCCGCCCGCCCAAGCGGCGCCGGGTTTAGGAGCGCCACACACCAATGGCACGTTACACCGGCCCTGTCTGCCGCCTCTGCCGCCGTCACGGCGAAAAGCTCTACATCAAGGGCGAACGCTGCTTCACCCCCAAGTGCAGCTTTGACCGCCGCCCCAACCCGCCCGGCCCGCGCCCGGCCCGCCGCCGCAAGGTCAGCGACCGCGGCCTCCAGCTGCGCGAAAAGCAGCGCGCCCGCGCGTCCTATGGCGTCCTCGAAAAGCAGTTCGTCCGCTACTACAAGGAAGCCATCCGCCGCCCCGGCGTCTCCGGCGAAAACCTGGTCCGCCTGCTCGAAACCCGGCTCGATAACGTCGTCTACCGGCTCGGCCTCGCCGATTCCCGCAGCCAGGCCCGCCAGGCCGTCCGCCACGGCCTCATCGCCGTCAACGGCCGCAAGCTCGATGTGCCCTCCGCGCACCTCAAGGAAGGCGATACCGTCGCCTTTACCCCCCGCGGCATCCGCAGCGAGTACTACAAGATCGTCCAGGAAACGCTCAAGTCCAAGAACCCGCCGACCTGGCTCGCACTCGATGTCGCCAACGTCTCCGGGCGCCTCACCGCACCCCCAACCGTTGCCCAGGGTGAAACCCACCTGTTCAACGAAAACGTCATCATCGAGTACTACTCGCGCTAATCGCACCGCCTCCGGCGAGAGTTGAGGAACACACCAGCATGATGGATTCCCTCGAGTTGATCGGCCAGACGGTTGAGACCGTCATCCCGGAACTCACGGTCGATGAAGAGACCGAGAGCTACGCACGCCTGATCGCCGAACCACTTGAAAACGGCTACGGCATCACACTCGGCAACGCCCTCCGCCGCGTCCTCCTCAGCTCGCTCGAGGGCGCCGCGATCACCTCCGTCCGCATCGACCAGGTCCAGCACGAATTCTCCACCATCCCCGGCATGTCCGAGGATTCCACCGAATTCCTCCTCAACGTCAAGGAGATCCGCCTGCGCGCCCTCAGCAACCGCTCCGGCACCCTCTCCCTCGATGTTGAAGGCCCGGCCACCATCACCGCCGCCGATATCCAGGTCCCCGCCGATTTCGAAATCGTCAATACCGGCCTGCATCTCGCGACCCTCGATACCGCCAAGAGCCGCCTCAACGTCGAGTTCCACGCCGAACTCGGCAAGGGCTACGTCCCCGCTGGCTCCGTCGAAGGCCTCCCCATCGGCGTCATCCCCGTCGATGCCGTCTTCACTCCGGTCCGCAAAGTCAACTACCGGGTCGAAAAAACCCGCGTCGGCCAGTCCACGGACTACGACCGCCTCGTCCTCGAAATCTGGACCGATGGCACCGTCAGCCCCATCGACGCGGTCGGCCAGAGCGCCGATATCCTCATGGACCAGTTCGCGCTCTTCAGCCAGATGGGCCGCCCCGATGCCCCCGTCTCCCACGGCATCACCCCGTCGTTCGGGCCTTCCTCCGCCAGCGGCCTCCTCATGGCTCCCGACCGCTACAACACTCCCATCGAGGACCTCACCCTCTCCGTCCGCGCCTACAACTGCCTTAAGCGCAGTGGCCTCATGACGGTTGGCCAGGTCCTCGAGAAGAGCGAGGACGAACTCCTCGGCCTGCGCAACTTCGGACGCAAGTCCTACGATGAACTGCGCGACCGGCTCATCGAGCTCGGCTACGTTGATGGCAACGCCGAAGGCCTCGTCCCGATCGTCGATGCACCCGGCCGCGGCGCCCGCCCCGCCGCCCCGGCGCGCCCCGGACGCACCGCCGTCCGCACCAGCGCCGTCGTCATGGACGATGAAGACGAAGAAGAAAACCTGAGTGCCCTTGGCAAGGCCCTCAAGGAAGCACTCCTGAAAGACGGCAGCGCCGAGGACCTTATCGGCGCCGACGACGAGGACTAACCACCATGCGACACCGTGTAGCCGGCCGCCACCTCGGCCGCGAAACCAGTCACCGGCTCTCGCTCTACCGCAACCTGGTCACCGACCTCCTGCGGCACGAGCGCATCACCACCACCGAAGCGAAGGCCAAGGAAATCCGCCCCATGGCCGAGCGCATCATCACCCTCGGCCGCAAGGGAGATCTCCACTCCCGCCGCCAGGCGATGCGCTTCGTTTACGACCCCAAGGTCGTCAAGAAGGTCTTCGATGACATCGGCCCGCGGATGGCCACCCGCCCCGGCGGCTATCTGCGCATCACCGGCCTCGAACCCCGCAAGGGTGATGGCGCGCGCATGGCCACCATCGAGCTCGTTGACGTCGTCGATGCGCCACCGACTCCGCGCCCGCAGCGCGTGACCGCCGCGCCGTCCGTCCGCGCCGCAGCTCCGGCTGCTGCCGCCCCGGCCGCGGCCGTGGAAGAACCCGCACCGGCCGCCGAAGAAGCCGTGGCCGAAGCTGCCGAAGAAGAAGCCACTGCCGCCGTCGAAGCAGAAGAAGCCACCGCCGAAACGGAGGAGGCTTCCGCCGAGACCGCTGCTGATGATTCCGCCCTCGCGTCCGAGGAGGACAAAGGCGCCGAGGCATAGCCCCCGTGACCGCGAAACGCTTCGCGGCCACGGTCACCTACGACGGCACCGCGTTCGCCGGATCCCAGGACCGTCCAGGAAGAACTGGAACGTGTGGCCGGGGTGCTCTTCGGATCTCCCACCCGCGTCGCCCTGGCCGGACGCACCGATTCCGGTGTCCATGCCAGGGGCCAGGTCGCCGCCTTCTCCGCCGAAACGCGGCACCAGGCGGAAACCGTCAGGAAGGCGTTTAACGCCAACCTGCCGGAAGATGTAGCAGTCCGCGCCGTGCGCGAAGTGCCAGCGGAATTCGATCCGCGGCGCTGGGCACGCAGGCGCTGGTACCGCTACACCATCGCCAACGGCGAAGCGCGCGACCCCCTCGCGCGCCGCACCGGCTGGTTCGTCGAGGGCAACCTCGACCTTCAGGCCATGCAAGTGGCCGCCGGCACCCTGCCGGGAACGCGCGATTTCATCGCGTGCTCCGGGCCGCTCGAACCGGGTCGCACCTCGGTGCGCACCGTGTTCGCCGCAGGGTGGCGCAGCGAAGGCTGCACCCTCCTGTTCGATATCGAGGCAGACGCGTTCCTGCCCCAGATGGTCCGCCGCCTTACCGGCGAACTCATCAGGGTCGGCCGCCGAGCCACCAAAGTGGAGGATTTCGTCCGCCTGCTCAGTCAGGCACAGCCCGGGTCGCTGGCGGCAACCGCCCCGCCCCACGGTCTGTGCCTCGAGCGTGTGTGGTACGACGAGGGATACGTGGTATGAACACAACAGTCCGCATCAAGGCCTCTGAGGTCTACAAGGATTGGCACGTCATTGACGCTGCCGGACGCCCCCTGGGGCGCGTCGCTACCGAGGTTGCCTCGCTGCTCAAGGGCAAGCACAAGCCCACGTATGAGCCCCACCTGGACGATGGCGATTTCGTGATCGTCATCAATGCCTCCCAGGTGAAGGTGAGCGGCCGCAAGGCCGAGCAGAACACCTACTATACCCATTCGGGCTACCCCGGCGGCCTCCGCGCCCGCTCCTTCGCCGAGCAGATGGCGCGCTTCCCCGACCGCGTTATCGAACAGGCGGTCTGGGGCATGCTCCCCGGTGGCCCCCTCGGCAAGAAGATGCTGAAGCATCTGAAGGTCTACGCCGGGCCGAACCACCCGCACCAGTCGCAGATCGCCGGCAGCCAGAAGGCCCAGGAGGCTCGCAAAGCCGCCACCGCGGCGCTCTCCACCACCGCCCCGAAGGTCCCTCGCCTTCGCCCGCTGAGCGTCCCCCAGGTGTCTGAGGTCGAGCCCGCCGCTGTCGCCAGTGGCCCTTCACCGGCCGCTGTCGCCGCGAAGGAAGCCCGGGCCCGCGTCCGCAAGCCCGCCGCTCCCGATGCGCCCGCCGCTGAAGCCCCGGCTGCACCGGCTCCGGCTGCCGAGGCTCCTGCCCCGAAGACCACCCGCCGTAAGGCCGCGACGGCCGAAACGGCGGAGAGCACCACCGCCGAGGCCCCGCCGAAGACGACTCGCCGCAAGGCTGCCGCCGCCGCTGAACCGGCGACGGCCGAGGAAACAGCGCCAAAGACCACCACCCGCCGCCGCTCGACGGCCAAGACTGAAACGAGCGAGGAGTAACCCATGGCAGAGCAGTACTTCTACGGGACCGGGCGGCGCAAGACCGCCGTCGCGCGCGTCCGCCTCTACCCCGGCCCCGGCGCAGTCGTCGTCAACGGCAAGCCGATGGAAGAGATCTTCACCCGCGATACCCACCGCGCCGAAATCCTCTCGCCCCTAACCCGCCTCGGCCGTGAAGGCCGTTTCAGCGCACAGATCAAGTGCGAGGGCGGCGGCACCAGCGGCTGGGCCGGCGCCATCCAGATGGGCATTGCCCGCGCCCTCGTGGCATCGGACCCCGCGGTCAAGCCCGCGCTCAAGCGCCCGGAAAACCTCCTCACCCGCGACCCGCGCATGAAGGAACGCAAGAAGGCCGGCCTCAAGCGCGCGCGCAAGGCGCCGCAGTTCACCAAGCGCTAACGCGCTCCGTTCCGCCAGCTCACCAGCGGGTCCCTGCCTCCAGGCAGGGACCCGCTTTCGTTTCTCCCGGCTACCCGCGTTCACCCGGCCGACACCGCCGCGATACGCTCCTCCCGCCCCATGCGCGTCTCCCGCCTGCCGATCCCCAATCCGGGAGGTCCGGTGAAACCTGGCGTCATCATCCTCGCGGGAGCCTGCATCGCCTCCGGCGCGATCGCCTACCACGGCACCATGGCCGGAGCCTCCGGGCGTTCCATCGAGTCCCCCTCCACACCTGCGGCTACCGAGCCCGAACTCGCCCATTCCGCAACCCAGAAGACCACCCCCGAACCACACGGCGAAGTCGACCCTCACGCGACGCAGGATGCGCACGCGACTCCGTCGGTGGCCGCTGCCATCACTCCTGCCGTGAGGCTCACGCTCGACCAGGTCCGGCAGCTCCCCCGCCCGCCGGTCGCGCCGTCATCCGCCTACATCCCGCCATCAAGCTCGGCCCCAACTGCCCGCACGACTCCCGAACCGTCTCCCACTCCCGAACCCGCCGATAACCCGCCGGTGGAGGATCCCCCCGCCACGCCTGCGCCATCCACGCCCACCGCGCCGCCGTCGCCCGCGGTGCCCACACCAACGCCGTCAGCCGCGGCCAATCCCTGGAACATCCCGACGCCACCGCCGTTCCCTCCGCATCCCGATGGCTGGATCCAGCCGCTCCCGCCGAGCGAACAGTAGGCCTGCTGCCTCAGTGGAGGTCGCGCCCCCTATCGAGCACAGCCTCGAGGATGTCCGTCGGCTCGGCGAAGCCGTGCCGGGCGTACAGCGGCCGGCTGCGCTCCGTTGGCCAGAGGATCACCGAATCCACCCCGGCGCTGGCGCAGTACGCCATCGCCGCCGCGACCAGCGCCTCGCCCGTGCCGCCTCCCCGGGCCTCCGGGCGCACGTAGACGTTCGTGATGTACCCGTGCGCCTCGCGCTCGGGCGCCGGGTTCGGGATCTTCTCGATGAGCTGGAGCCACAGGTGCCCGGCAATGGCGCCATCCGCCTCGGCCACCCAGCACCGCCAGCTGGAGCCTTCCGAGAGCCGCTCCTCCATCCAGCCGGCGCAGCGCGCCATGAACCCCTCCCGGTCCTCTTCGGGGGCGTTCATGGCCGCGCGGAACTCATACCGCAGCCGGGCAAGCTCGTCCGCATCGCCAGGGGTCGCCAGCCGAACAACCGCCATACCCGCAGTATGGCATCCGGGCCCGCTCCTTGCGCCCCCGCTACTCCTCGTCGTCGAGTGCCGCGCTCAGCCGCTCCGTGGCGTAGTCCACGAACCACTTCGCCTGGTCGCGCGTCGGGCCTGCCTTCGGGCGGCCGCGGTGTTCGCGCAGGGCGATCTGCACGATCATCGGCCGCTTCCGCTGCTCGATCATCCAGCGGGCCCCTTCGAACTTGCTGGTCAGCTCACCCGTATCCGCGTACTGCACCGCCCGGCACGCGTTCAGGATCGTGTAGGCCGGCGTCGCGTGTTCGTACGCCCAGGCCAGCTCGTCCAGCATCGCCTCGAGGACCCACGCCCGGTCGATGAGCGGGAAGACCTCCTCCGGCGGCGGGCCGAAACGGGCAACGCCCCTCCCTCGGCATACCGCGTAGTGCAGGACCAGGTCCGGGTCTCCAGGGTGCCCGCGCCCGTCTACGAACTTCCGGCTTTCCGGCACGGTGCAGACGTGCAGCTCAAACGCCGGCGATTGGCTCGGGATGTTGAGCGATTCGTCCGTCACGACGGTCAGCTCCAGCCCGGCGCCCGGGCACGGCATATCCGGGTCGAGCAGCACTTCGCCCACTCGCCGCCGCTCCTCGTCCGTCAGCTCCCGCGTCGTAACCGCCAGCATGTCGATGTCGCTCGTTGGATAGACGAAGGCGTCCATCGCCGCCGAACCATGCACGTAGACCCCGAGCAGCGCATCGCCCAGCGCCCCCTGGAGCCGCCGCGTGACATCTTTCGTGAACCCAACTACCTTCCGGTTTGCTTCCATGTGCGTTATCCCAGCCTGTAACGTCGCAAGAAGTCCAAGACTACCCTGCTCACTGCTTCCCGGTGCTCGAACGAATACCCGTGCCGTCCGACTTCGGCCAGGTTCGGTTCCGCGCCCGGAAGACGTTCCGCTAGTGGAGCCCGGCCGGCCACCGGGTTGATCGGGTCTTCCGTCCCATGAATCACCAGTACGGGGCCCGCTACCTCCACTAATCCGTCGCGCGTATCGTGCGCTTCTTCCACGGCGGAATGCAACCGTCCCTCCCTCGCGCCGGGGGCCACTTCCGCGAAACTGAGGCCAGCCGCCAGCCGCGCTGGCCGGCTACCCCCTCCAGCGAGACCCGCCCGACCGGTCTTCAGCCAATCCTCCGCGGGTGGACAATCCAGCACGACCGCGCCCACCCGCTCCGGGTACACCATCGCCAGCGCGTGGCAGACCACCGCGCCGGTCCCGGCCCCAAAACAGTGGGCTCGGATGAGCCCCAGGTAGTCCAGCAGGTCGATGGCATCGCCCGCGAGCTCTCGCGTTTCCGGTTCCGGCCATTCCGCGCCCTCACTCCACCCCGTCCCGCGCTGGTCGTAGACGATGACCTGGTTCTGCGCCGCGAGCTCGTCACGCATACCGTCCCAGGCGTGGTGATCCTCTCCCTTCCCCGCGATCAGTAGCACGGGCTCTCCCCGGCCGTGGACTTCGTAGTACAGGTTGATCCTGTTGCAACGGGCGAAAGGCATTGCGGAACGCTACCGGAATACCGGCTATGCGGCAATCTTCGCGCCATTACCCCGACAACGAAGGGGCTGCCCTGTGGCTGGCCCCTCCGTGTCATGGTCCAGGCCTCTACCCGTGGAGTGCCGCGGCAACTTCCGGGAGCCCCAGCGACTCGAGCTTCGCCTTCGATGGCGCGCAGGTCTCCGTGTCCCAGTCGCACGCCTTCAAGAAGTCGATCTCGAGCCGTTCAGTGTCGAGCTTGACGCCCGCCAGCGGCCCCGTGTGCGTCGCCTCCGTCGTCTCGCCCGTCACCCGGGTCGGGACAGCCCGCTTGCGCGGGTTGCCGCCTTCGCGCACCTCATAGGCCATGCGCATGTTCGCGACCCGCTCGCCGATCGTCATCATCTCGTCGAGCGTCATGTCCCAACCCGTCACCGCGTTGAACCACGAGGGCATGTTCGCGGTGTTGGCCGCCATCATCACGAACTGGCACATGCCGCCCGAGTTGACGACGTGCATGTACTCGCTGGCGCCCTTGTGGTGCTCGCCGCGGCCGCTGTAGTCGGCCTTGTCGGCGGGCGCCGGTGGGATCTTGCCGAGCCGCTTGTTGCCCTCGTACTGCGTGTGGCGCGCCGGCGTCGGGTCGAGCTTGTACGTCGCGTGGTACTCCGGCTGCAGCTTCGGGTCGTGCATCGGCAGTTCCTGCCCGCCGACGTGCATCGCATACGCATCCGCGCCACGGCCGAGCCGTTCCGCCGCCACCTTCACGCCATCGGCGAAAACCGCCCCGATGCCGCGCCGCTCGCCGATCATCTTGAGCATCTCGATCACGGCGTCCGGGCTGCCCCACGTTAGTTCGAGCCCGTCGGTGTCTTCCTTCGTCAGCAACCCGTTCTGGTAGCACTCGATGGCCATCGAGATCGTCGCCCCCGCGCTGATCACGTCCAGCCCGTACTCGTTGCTCAGGTGGTTCGCATAGATCAGCGCATCAGGGTCGGCCATCAGGTTCATTGTCCCGAAGGCGCCCATCGCCTCGTACTCCGGCCGGTGCGTGTGGTGCGGATACGGGTACTTCTCGTTCGTCGATTCGATCGATTCGGCCCCGCACGCCACCGGGCACCGCCAACAGCCGTACGACTTCTCCATCTTCGGATTGATCGCGGTCCCGCCATTGATCTTCCCGCTCACTTCGGCCGGGAAGTCCACGATGCCGACACCACCCCAGTTTTTCACTGGCGAGTCGCCGTTGAGCGCGCTCATCGCCGTGATCCCGGTCGTCCCGAACGTGTGGAAGAAGTCCTTTAGCGGCTTCACGAACTCGTCGAGGTTCGCCCGCAGCATCTTGATCGTCTCTGGCGTCTGCGCCACCACCTTCCGGTCGGTGATCGCGACCACCGCTTTCAGGTTCTTCGAGCCCATCACCGCGCCCACGCCCGAGCGCGCCGCCAGCCGGCCGTGGTCATTGCACACGCCGCTGATCAGCGAGAGGTTCTCACCGGCCGGGCCAATGTTCGCCACGCTCGCCCGCTTCCCGTGCCGGGCCTTCAGGAACGTCTCATTCTCGATTGCGCCCTGGCCCCACTGGTCGCCAGCGTCGCGCAACTCAACCCGGTCATCTTCAATCACCAGGTAGACGGGCTTCGCGGCCTTGCCGAAGAACATGATCCCGTCCCAGCCGGAGAGCTTGAGCACCCCGCCGAAGTCACCGCCGCAGTTCGCATCGCCCCAGCCCCCGGTCAGTGGGCTCTTGCACACCACCTGCCAGCGCTGCCCGAAGAGCGGCGTACCGGTCAGCAGCCCCGCGAACATCCCCAGCATGTTCTCCGGACCGAGCGGGTCCGCGCCTTTCGGCACCCGGTCCCAGAGCATCCGTGCGCCAATGCCGTACCCGCCCAGATACTTGCGGTACAGCGATTCGTCCGGCCGCTCCACCGTGATCTCTCCGCTGGAGAGGTTCACCGTCAGCATCTTGCCGGTATATCCCTTTTCGGCCAGAACTTCGCCCGTTGCAGGAGTAGTCAAACGTCATGCCTCCACGGGCACGGTGTCCCCGCGCCCCCTCTGCAATCCGAATGGTACGGAGTTCCCATGCCGTCGCAATATGCTCCCGGCAGCATAGCGGGGCGCGCTTACCGGCGTTCGCCCTGCGCGGCCAGCGCCTGCGCGTCCGCCCCGGACGCTCGCACCCCCTGCGGCCGCGAAAAGATGTGCGCCCGCACCTGCCAGCGCCCGCCCTGAAAGCGGACATGCTGCGCGACCGCCTCCCGCTCCCGCGGCGATACGCGCCATAGCCGTTCCGCCACCTCCCGGTCATAGTGCCAGCGAGTTTCCACCACCTTGAACCCCAGGGCCCGGTAGGTCCGGTGCGCCCGCTCCGCATAGCCGTTCGAGGTGAGCGTGAAATCCGGCCCCGGGTGCTCCTCTTCCAGCCACTGCATCACCGCCGAGAGCATCCGCCGGGCCACGCCGCGTCCCTGGTTTTCGGGCGGTACGTGCACGCCCCAAAGGTAGAGCCCGCTGGCATCGCGGAGGTTCACCGCCACCCGCCCAACCGCCCTGTCCCCCTCGCAGGCGATGAAGTACCGGTGCCGGCCCTCCTCGCGCGTCCGCGCCAGCATCGCCGACGCCTGCTGCGGGTCCGAAAGATGCGAAAGGTCGAACGCGTGGTAAGGGAACCCGTGCTCCCGCCACGCCGCCATCTGCCGCATCAGCTCCTCATCCCACGGACGCAGCGCAATCCCCTCGCCGCTGATGATCCGTGGTTGCGCTGCCTCGCCCATGCATCTCCCGGCCCGGCGTGAATTGCGGCCAGTATATCCGCCCGTGCCCTACTCCACGCGCCGGTCGTTCTCCAGCCACGCCGCGTCGTTCAGCGCCATCAACCCTCCGGAAACCAGCGAATGCCCGCCGAGCAGCACCGGGATAGGCGCCCGCGCCGCCGCCGCCGTGAACCGCCGCAGGAATTCGTCCTCGATCGCCTCCGCTGCCAGCAGGTCGCTCTGGAACCGGTCCTCGCGCGATGGCGTCACCCCCAGGTGCGCCTCGATCACCCGTGTGTCGATCACCGCCGCGTCGCCAAGCTCAGCCATCCGCTGGAAGAACCGCTCCGGACCGACCTCCTCCAGCAGGAACCCCAGCACCGACCGAGCGCGATGCTCCGGCCCGGCCGCCGCCATTCCCCGCTCTTCGCTGATCACCCGCACCCGGCACGCCGTCTCTCGTTCGAGATACTGCCACGCCTGGCTGCCCACCCGCCCGGCCACCAGCACCTCCGCCGTCCGGTCGCAAAGGAATGGCATCAGCGCCCGATAGCGCACCGCCGCGCCAGATGCAGGGCGGGCCGCCTCCGCGAGTTCCGGCGCCAGCCCCTCCACCAGCGAAAGCACGGCCAGGTCCGATGGCGTGTCCAGGTCGAACTGCGTTGCGGTCGTCCGGGGCAGGGTTACCAGCGATAGGCCCGCATCATCCCGCAGCCGCCGCGGAAGGACGTTGTCCCGCCCGAACTCGCCGCACCGCTCGATTGCATCGCCGGGCGTCCACCCCGTCAGGTCCGCCGAGAAGAAGTTGTTTGTCACGAACCGCGCATCCCGCGCGTCCAGTTGCTCCACCACCAGCCGGAACTCATCCACGCCCAGCAGCGGCAGCGAGCCGGAGCCCATCACTGCCGGCTTGTCCAGTCCGTAGCGCGCGACGATCCCGCGCAACCGTGCCGCGAAGTCGAATGGCGCGTCCCGGCCGTCACTATCAGTCAGCAGCCCGGCGAATGCGGGCTCGAATGCTCCCGGGTCGTCGGTCGCGATGATCACCGCCTCGAATCCCGCCGCCAGTGCGGAACGCGCCGTGTCGCGCGCCGCCGCTACCCGGGCCGTGGCCATCATCCGTTCGGCGGCGCCATCCCCGGTCCCGCCATGAAAGATCACGAGCACCGGGCGTTCGTAGGCCATGCCCACAGCGTACGGCCCCCGGTCCGTGGCCGCGACGCGCCGCGATCGGCTGCCGCCCTGCCTTTCGCGACACGATCTGTCGCGGTCCCACGCTATCCATAACCGGTGACCTCCGTGAATCCTCCATCAAGGAACCGGCGACAAGACGATAACCAATGGTTCGGCTATCCTGATTGGTCTACGGTGCCCCCGGGATTGCACCGGGCGGGTCCCTCACCCCGCCGAGTCCCGGCCCGGCCATCCCGAACCCTGGAGTCAGTATGAAAGTCGTCTTTTTCGAAGACGTGGAAGGCACCGCGCAGGTCGGTGAAGTCAAGGAAGTGAAGAACGGCTTCGCCCGCAACTTCCTGTTGCCCCGTGGTGTCGCAGGCGCCACCACCAAGGACAACCTCCAGCGCGCCAACTCGCTCGCCCAGAAGGAAGCCCGCCGCCAGGAAAAGCTCGATGGCGAAGCCCGCGGCGTCGCCGGCAAGCTCGAAGGCTACACGGTCACCCTCGAAGCCCGCGTCGGTGAGACCGGCCGCCTCTTCGGCTCGATCACCAACCGCGATATCGCCGAGGCCCTTACCGCGAAGGCCGGCGTCGAGGTCGACTCCCACATCGTCCTCCTCCCCGAGCCCATCCGCGATATCGGCCCCCGCCCGGTCACCATCAAGTTCACCCGCAATGTCACCGTTGATGTGACGGTGGATGTGGTGCCCGATGAGGCCTCCAGGCCGGTTGTCGAAAAGCTCATGGCCGAGCGCGCCGCCCAGGCCGAGGCCGATGCCAAGGCCGCCGCCGAAGCGAAGTACCGCGCCGAAGCAGAGGCGAAGGCCGCTGGCGAACCCGCTCCCGGCGAATCCGCCGCCGATTCGGATACTGCGGAATAACTCGCGAAAGGAGGACGATAGGGACCGGTCTTCCCCGTAACCGCTGGCGCATCCCGCCCGCACCCGGTCTCCTCCTCCGCGCATGACCCTCGCTCAGCTCGAACGCCTGCCCCCGCACGACATCGAGGCTGAAG
>CAZRUZ010000060.1:0-6391 GCA_964603275.1 uncultured Anaerolineaceae bacterium
GCTGCAGACGGCGCTGGAGCTGCAGTCCGACCGGGTGATGCGCGAGCCCGTGCACGATACGGTCCTGCGCGACCCGCTGATTGCGCGGCTCAGCCAGCAGCGTGCGGCCGGGGCGAGCTACGACGAGATGATCGCCTTCCGCAAGGGGCAGGGCCCGCGGTTCGCCTCGCACCGGCTGTACTACGGCGGCTATCACACCGCCCGCGGGGCGCTGGTGTTGGGGGCGCTCACGCGCCAGAACCGGGACGCCATCCGCCAGATCCTCGATTTCCACGATACGACGGATGATCCGGACTTCGATGCGGGCGATGCCGAAAACCGCCGCCGCATCGATGAATGGCGCGAGGAGCTGCAGGTACGGCTGCTCCAGCGCCCCGCGGAGGAGTGGGTCGAACGGTTCATGGCGGCGGGCGTGCCCGCGAGCGTGGTGCAGTTCGCCGAGGAGATGGCGGATGACCCGCAGGTGGAGGCGGCCGGGATGATGGCGGAGCTGGTGCATGAAGTGACCGGGCCGCAGCGCGTGGTCGGGCCGATCGTGCGGATGTCGGGTTCGGCGACGGCGGCGGTGCGGGCGGCCCCGGTGCTGGGGGCGCACTCGCGCGAGGTGCTGCTCGAGGCGGGGTTCGCGGCGGGCGAGGTCGAGGCGCTCGCGGCGGCGGGTGTGATCGGCACGGGTAACTGAGGCGTTCGCCCGGAATCCGGCGCGCCGGTAGACTCCGATCCAATGATTTCCGCGATTGTGCTTGCCGCCGGGAGTTCGAGCCGGATGGGGTCGCCGAAGGCGCTGCTCGACTGGGCGGGTGAACCGCTCATCTGCTACCAGGTCAACCAGCTCCGCGAAGCGGGGTGCGACGAAGTGATCGTCGTGCTGGGCCACAAGGCAGACGATGTATCGCGCCAGATGCGTTCGTTGAACTGCCGGATCATGATGAACCCGCGTCACCAGCACGGGCGGGCGGGCTCGCTCCGGATCGGCGCCAAGGCCGTGAACCGGGATGCGGAGGCGATCGTGGTCGTGGATGTTGATCAGCCGCGTCCGGCCTCGTTCATCCGGGCGCTGCTTGATGCGCGCAAGGCTTCGGATGCCGTGACCCGGCCGGTCCATGCCGGCAAGCACGGTCACCCGGTGGTCGTCGATGGGAGCCTCCGTGAGGAGATGATGGCCGCGACGGATGAAGCCGAAGGCCTGCACGGAGTCCTCCGGGCGCACGCGGACCGGATCGGCGATGTCGATGCGGGCGAGCTGCTCGACCTCACGTTCAATACGCCCGGGGAGTACGAGGCGGCGCGGCGCCGGGCGGGCCTCGGGAGCTAGCGATGCCCCTGGTGGGGAGTGGGAAACCACACCCGCGGGCGGTCATTTTCGATTTCGACCGTGCCCTGATCGACCCACGGCGGGCCTGGCGGTACGCCGTCGAGGAGTCGGTGGCGAGCCTCTCCCGGGCGCGGATAGATGCGGGCCCGCTGGTGGAGGAGTATCACACCCGCCCGTTCAGCCATGCCATGGCGATCCTGCTGGAGGACCGCGCGCTGATGGAGCGTTGCACGGTGCTGGCGGGAGAGATGTACCGGCGGAGCGCGCTGAAGCGGCTGCTCGTGCACGAGGGTGTGGGGATGGCGCTCGATGCGTTGCGCGGGGAGCTGGTGGATATCGCGGCAGTGAGCCGGCTGCCCCGGGCGCAGGCGATGAAGCAGGCCGAGTCAACCGGGCTCGACCGGTTCCTCGCAATCCTGGTGGGCACGGGAGATGGCCAGGCCTGGAACCCCGTGGCGACGGCCCGGATCTGCCTCGACTTCCTCGAGTGGCCAGTGAGCGAGGCCGCCTACATCGGGCCGGACAATCGCGACCGCGATGCGGCGGGCAGGGCGGGCATGGCATCGTTCTGCGCGGGATGGTCACCGGGCGCCGAGCGTGGCGGGCGGATGATCACGTCTCCGCGGGACGTCCTGCCGGACCTGCGGCGGTGCTGGGCGGCGCGGGCTTAGGGCGCCTTCGGCTCGACCAACTGGTGGCAGCCCGGGCAATAGGTGCGCGGCCGGGCCGAGAGGAAGCGCAGGTCACAGGCGGGGCAGACGACGATGCGGCGGGTCATGGTGGTCTCCTTGGTGGTGTTCTTGCTTCAGGATCGCCCCCGCGACTGCCAGGAGGTAGCCCGAGTTGCGGATGTCTCCCTTGCAAGGCATAGCCACAGCGTATGTATCGGTCGTTACTGGCTATGACTTGGTTGATACCGGGTAACCGTGTCACACGGATAACCCCGGGGCAGTAGACTTGGCGCAACGTCGAACGAGGAGTCGTCAGATGGCAGTTGTGGTTACCACCACCCCCAGCGTTGAGGGTCGGAGCATCGTCGAATACCAGGGGATCGTCGCGGGCGAAGTGATCCTCGGCGTGAATGTCTTCAAGGATATCGCGGCCGGGTTCCGGAACATCGTCGGCGGGCGTTCGGGCAAGTACGAAGAGGAACTGCGCAAAGGCCGTGATGGCGCGGTTGCCGAAATGGTCGTCCTCGCCGAACAGTCCGGTGCCGACGCGGTCGTCGGGGTGAAGATTGACTACGAGACGGTCGGCGGGCAGATGCTGATGATCACGGCCTCGGGCACGGCGGTGAAATTGGCCTAGGCGGCGAAGGCCGGTAGGCTGATCGCATCACTCTCAGGCGGGGGCTTTCCATGGTCACAAAGGTCGGCATCAATGGGTTCGGGCGCATTGGGCGCCAGGTGTTGAAGGCCATCACCGACCGGTACGCCGGCCAGATCGAGGTCGTGGCGATCAACGACCTGGTCGCGACCGACGTCAACGCGAACCTGCTCAAGTACGACAGCAACTACGGGCGCTGGGACCGGGATGTGCGCGCCGAAGGCGACACGCTCGTGGTCGACGGCCGCGCGATCAAGGTGTTCGCCGAGCGCGACCCGGGGGCGATCCCGTGGGGCTCCGTGGGCGCCGAGATCGTGATCGAGTCGACCGGCCTGTTCACCGACGCGACGAAGGCGGCTGCGCACCGGCGCGATTCGGTGAAGAAGGTCATCATCAGCGCGCCCGCGAAGAACGAGGACGTGACCGTTGTGCTTGGGGTGAACGCCGACAGTTACGACCCGGCGAAGCACCATGTGATTTCGAACGCGAGCTGCACGACCAACGGCCTCGCACCGGTGGTGAAGGTCATCGTTGACAACCTGGGCCTGGTGAAGGGCCAGATGACCACGATCCACAGCTACACGAACTCCCAGCAGATCCTCGACAAGGCGGCCGGCAGCGACCTGCGCGAAATGCGGGCCGGGGCGATGAATATCGTCCCGACTTCGACCGGCGCAGCGCGCGCGCTCAAGCTCGTGATCCCGCAGGTCGATGGGAAGCTGGACGGCCTGGCCTACCGTGTCCCGACGCCGACCGTCTCGATCGTCGAGCTCGTCGCCCTGACTGAGAAGGACACGACGAAGGACGACCTGAACGCACTGCTGAAGGACACGGCCGCCGAGAAGATGAAGGGCATCCTCGGCTTCACCATGGACCCCGTGGTGTCCATGGACATGAAGGGCGACGAACGTTCGAGCATCGTTGACGGGCAGTCGACGAATGTCGTCGGCGGGAACCTGGTGAAGGTCGCCGCGTGGTACGACAACGAGTGGGGCTACGCCTGCCGGATCAGCGACCTCTGCTCGTACCTGGTGAGCCGCGGGCTGTAGCCCGGGCGTGGGAACATCCTGGCGAAGCCCCGGAGAACCCGGGGCTTCGTTGATCAGCGCTGGAGGTAGCCGCCGGGTGAGGATCGATGACGCGACGGCCGGGGTACTTGCGGAGTTTGTCCCGGAGCGGGACCTGCGGGCGGCCCGGGTTGTCACCGGCCGGCCCTGGCGCTACCTGCCCGTGGTCCTGAGGATGAGCGCGATCACGTTCGCGCCGTTCGTCATCTTTCGCGCGGGGAAGTACCGGCCGGACACGCCGCGGGGTCGCGCGCTCATCGCCCATGAGGTCATGCATATCCAGCAGGGGCGGGATCTCGGGCGGGTTGCGTTTTACGGGCGCTACCTCTGGGGGCAGCTGCGCTGCGGGTTCCGGCACGACCGCCACCCCATGGAAGTCCCCTGCATCGAGCTGCAGCGGGAGGTGCGGCGGGTGCTCGAAGCGCGCGGCGGCGGGGGGGCGTGGTGAAGGCGGCATCGCGCGAGGGGTGCTGGCTGCAACCCGGACGTGTACGTTAAAGTCAACGGGCATCCGTTTTCATAACGCGGGTGCGAGTCACACCCCACACCACGAATCAGCGAGGTCATCATGAGCCGGGAATCCGCGCGCGCAGTCATCGCCGAAGCCCTCAGCCAGGGGCGCACCAACCTCACCGCCGACGAGGCTGGAGCGATCTGCCGCTCCTACGGCCTGCCCCTCCCGGCGGAGCGGGTGGCGAGCGATGCCGCTGCCGCCGCCGCCGCGGCGACCGAGATCGGCTACCCGGTGGCCCTGAAAGTGCTTTCGCCGCAGATCATCCACAAGTCCGATGCCGGGGCGATCGCGCTCGGGCTGGCGGGCGAGGGTGAAGTGCGCGAAGCCTATGCGCGGATCGTCGCCTCGGCCAGGGCGTACGACCCCTCAGCGACGATCGAGGGGGTGCTGGTCCAGCAGATGGCGCGGCCGGGCCGGGAGGTCATCGTTGGCGCGGTGACTGACCCGACGTTCGGCAAAGTGGTGATGTTCGGTCTGGGCGGCATCTTCGTCGAGACGTTCAAGGATGTGACGTTCGCGCTGGCTCCGGTCTCCGCGGCCCGCGCGCTCGAGCTGCCGGGCGAGATCCAGGGTGCGGCCATCCTGCGAGGCGTGCGCGGTGAGAAGCCAGCCGACATCGAAGCCCTGGCCGGCATCATCGAAAAGGTCTCGCAGCTGGTGAGCGAATTGCCGGAGATCGACGAGCTCGACCTGAACCCGGTCATCGCCTACGCAGATGGGGCCCTGGCTGTCGATGCGCGCATTGCCCTGCGAAGCTCGGAGCGGGACGGACGGCCGCGCCCGCCGCGCGAGGAGGTGCTGGCCTCGATGCGGCGGATCATGATGCCGCGGGCGATCGCGGTGATTGGCGCATCGAACGAAGAAGGCAAGATCGGCTATTCGGTCGTCCGCAACATTATCGATGGTGGGTACGAAGGGAATCTCTACCCGGTAAACCCGAGAGGCGGCGAGATCCAGGGTCTTCCGTCCTATACGTCGGTGATGGAAATTCCCGGCGAGGTCGATGTGGCCGTCTTCGCGGTTCCGGCGGCGCGCGTGGCGGCGGCGCTGGATGAAGCGGGGCAGAAGGGTGTCGCCGGCGCCATCCTCATCCCCTCGGGGTTCGCGGAAATCGGCGAGCAGCAGCTGCAGGACGACATGATCGCCGTGGCCAGGAAGCACAACATCCGGGTGATGGGACCGAATATCTACGGCTACTACTACACGCCGGCCAACCTCTGCGCGACGTTCTGCACGCCGTATACGGAGCGCGGATCGGTGGCGCTTTCGTCGCAGAGCGGCGGGGTGGGCATGGCGATCATCGGGTTCAGCCGCTCCCACCGGATGGGGGTTTCGGCGATTGTCGGGCTTGGCAACAAGAGCGACCTGGATGAGGACGACCTGATCGAGTACTACGGCGAGGACCCGAACACCGACGTCATCGCCATGCACGTGGAAGACATCAAGGATGGGCGGGCGTTTGTGGACGCCGCGAGCCGGGTTTCGAAGCAGAAGCCGATCGTGGTGCTGAAGGCCGGGCGCACGGCCTATGGCGCACGGGCGGCGGCCTCGCACACCGGCGCGCTGGCCGGCGCCGACCGTGTCTACGACGCTGCCCTACGCGAGTCGGGGGTCATCCGCGCGCGCACCCTGGAAGACCTCCTGGACTGGAGCCGGGCGCTCTCGATGCTCCCCGCGCCGAAGGGGGAGAACGTCCTGATCGTGACGGGTGCCGGCGGGTCCGGGGTGCTGCTCTCGGACTCGTGCTCAGACTACGGATTGACGCTGATGGAGGTGCCGGACGACCTGGGACTGCAGTTCAAGGAACTGATCCCGCCGTTCGGCGCCTATGGCAACCCGATCGACATCACCGGTGGCGAACCGCCCGAGACGTACCGCAAGGCAATCCGGCTGGCGCTGATGGACGACCGGGTGCACTCGCTGATCCTCGGGTACTGGCACACCATCATTACGCCCCCGATGGTGTTCGCGCGGCTCCTCGGCGAAGTCCTGGAGGAAGCGAAGGCGGCGGGGAAGGTGAAGCCGGTAGTCGCGTCGCTGGTGGGCGATGTCGAGGTGGAGGAGGCGTGCCGCTACCTGGAAGAGCGGGGCGTGCCCGCGTATCCGTACGCGGCGGAGCGCCCGGTTGCGGCACTCGCGGCGAAGTACCGCTGGGCGCGGCAGGCGGGG
>CAZRUZ010000060.1:6491-11755 GCA_964603275.1 uncultured Anaerolineaceae bacterium
GTGGTCCGCCGGGCGCGTGACGAGGGTCCGCAGGTAGTGACGCTCCGGGGCGAAGACGTGGCGGTGGTGGTTGATGCGCGAACCTTTTCGTCCCCCAGCGAGGGGATGTCCCAGGGCGATGCCATCCTCAGGGCGATGCGGCAGTGGGCGGCCGAAAACGCCGAGGTTGAGCTCGATCTCCCGCCGCGGGCGATCGACTCGTCGCCCCTGCCGAGGTTAGACGACGAGGTATGAGCCGGTTCCTGCTCGATACGGTGACCGTCTCGGCCTCGCGGAGGCCGCTCCAGAACCCGGAGGTCGTGCGCTGGTTTGAGGCCAACCGGACGGGACAGTTCTTTATCAGCGCGCTGACGCTCGGGGAACTGCAGCAGGGGGTGGAGCTGGCGCGCGATGCGGTCTCCCGGAACGTGCTTCAGCGCTGGCTGGTGTCGGTCCGGGCGCTCTACCAGGGGCGCGTCATCCCGTTTGGGCCGGACGAAGCGCTCGCCTGGGGTACGTTGTACGCGCCGCTGCGGATTGCGGGGAACCCGCCGGCGGTCATTGATTCGATGATTGGCGCGACGGCGGCCCTCCACGGGCTCACCGTGGTCACGCGGAACGTCCCGGACTTCGCCCCGCTCGGGGTGGAGGTGGCGAGTCCCTGGGAGAGCTGACGGCGGGTCGCACAGGTTCCCAGGCGCGGCCGATTGAAGTACTGTCGCGGCAGGCTCGCCGCAGTGGCGGCAATCACGGCCTGGAGCGTCTACCTTGAGCGACACACCGCAATCGACCCCACCGGCTGAGCCGCCGCCACCCGCGGCGGCTATCCCTCCGCACACGCCACCGCCGCCTCCCCCACCCGCCGGGCAGGCGTGGTATAGCGGCCCCTACCCGCCACCCGGGATCGGCTCGGCCGGGGAAGGCACCTGGCGGATGATCTGGCGCACGGCCCTGAAGTCGACGGTGGCCGCGGGGTGCTTTGGCGTGGGCGTGGGGTTCGCGCTGATCCTCCCGCTGATCGTGCTGGCGGCGATCATCGGGGTGGCCGCAGGGAACGATGGCGGCGACGACTACGCGTTCGTTTACGGTGATGAGGGCAACCGGAACAAGCTGCTCTCCATCCCGGTGCGGGGCGTCATCCTCGGCGAAGAGCCGGACGAGACGAGCATTTTCGGGAGCGGCGGCGTGGTGTACGGGTACTCCATCAAGGAGGCGCTGCTCGATGCCGCGGAGGACAGCTCAATCGACGGGGTGATCCTGGAGTTGCAGACGCCGGGCGGGACAGTCTTCGGGTCGGAAGCGATCGCCGACGGGGTGCGGCAGTACCGGGAGAAGACCGGGAAGCCGGTGGTCGCGTATGTCGCGGGGATGTCGGCCTCGGGCGGGATGTATGCGATGGCGCCGGCGGACCTGATCCTCGCTGGCCATGGCAGCCTGCTCGGCAGCATCGGCGTGACGATGGGGGCGTTCGAATACTGGGACGGGCTGTACGCGACCGAGGGCGGGTTGCTGGGTGGCGGGGTGACTACGCGGAACGGGATCGAGTTCCAGGCGATCACTGCCGGGCGTGGGAAGGACATGGGCGCGCCCTACCGCCGGCTGACCGCCGAGGAAGTGCGGGTGCTCCAGCAGGGCGTGGACAACACCTACGCGGATTTCGTGAAGCACGTGGCGGATTCGCGGAAGATCCCGGAGGCGGAGATCCGGGAGAAGATCGGCGCGCTGGTGTACGACAACAAGGCCGCGCAGGAGCTGAAGCTGATCGATGGGACGGCTGACCGCGAGGAGGCGTATGCCGAGGCGGCGCGGCTTGCCGGCCTGGGCGCGAGCAACTGGCAGGTGGTGCGGGAAGAAGGCGGGATCAGCATTCTCGGCGGGTTGTGGAACCGCTTCCTTGGCCACGAGCCGGAGGCGGATGCGGCGGACGATGCAGGCCCGGCGCGGGTCTGCTTCCCGGCGTACACGGTGCTGCTCTACCACGGTGACCTGGCCGCGCTCTGCGATGGGCGGTAGGCCGCCGAATCCGGGGTTCCTGAAGGACGAAAAGAAGGGGGCGCGTGAGCGCCCCCTTCCTGCTTTCGGGTTGCGGCAGGGTTAGCGTTCCGGGGTGAACTTGACCGGGAGGTGCTTGATCCCGCCGATGAAGGTTGAGCGCAGGCGCTGGGGCGGGCCGGCGAGCTCGATATCCGGGAAGCGGCGGAACAGCTCCTCGAAGAGGACGCGCAGCTCGAGCCTTGCGAAGCCGGCGCCGAGGCAGAAGTGCTCGCCGATGCCGAAGGCGAGGTGTTCGTTCGGCGTGCGGGTGATGTCGAACACGTCGGCGTTGGGGAACACGTCCTCATCGCGGTTGACGGCGGGGTACCACATCACGACGCGGTCGCCCTTCTTGATGGGCTGGCGGCGGATGACCGTGTCTTCGAGGGCGACGCGCGCCATGTGGGTGACGGGGGAGTTCCAGCGCAGGATCTCCTCGATGGCGCCCGGGAGGAGCGACATGTCGTTGAGGAGCCGGCGCTTCTCGTCGGGGTGTTCGCAGAGGGTGAGGAGCCCGGCCGACATGCCGTTCCGGGTGGTCTCGTTGCCGGCGAGGATGAGCAGGAAGCAGAACCAGAGGATGTCCTCATCGGTCAGGTGCTCGCCTTCGACTTCGGAGTCCACCAGGAGGCTGATGATGTCCTCGCGGCGGGCGGTCTTGCGGGCGGCAAGCTCCTGGGCGAAGTAGCCGAACATCTGCATGGTGCCCATGTTCCCGGTGATGCGCGCTGCCTCGACGGTGCCGCGCTGGTCCTCGGGGACGTCGGTCTGGTACTCGGAGTCGCCGGGGCCGAGCACCTTGTTGGTGAGCTGGAACATGAGCGCCCAGTCCCTCTCCGGCAGGCCGAGCATCTGGCAGATGACGGCGAGGGGGATGTTGCAGGCGACGTCCAGGACGAAGTCGGATTCGCCCTTCTTCGCGATCCGGTCGAGGAGCATGTTGGTGGTCTCGCGGACCTTGGGCTCCCAGAGCGCGACGGCCCGGGGGGTGAAGCCCTTGTTCACCAGGCGGCGCATCTTCACGTGCCGCGGCGGGTCCATGGTGATGAGCATCTTGCCGTTCCCGGCCGATGCGGCGGTGGCCTCATCGGCATCGATCGGCTCGAACTGCACAATGCCGCGTTCGGAGCTGAAGATCTCCGGGTGGCGGGAGACGTGCATCACGTCCTCGTACTTCACCAGGTTCCAGTGGCCCTTTGCCTTTTCGGTCGGGGGCGTCCAGCTGACGGGCGCCATGTTCCGCAGGACCTTGAAGGCCTGGTGGGCGAGGCCCTGTTCGAAGAGGCCATCGTCGTTCAGGTCGATGTCGGTAAGGCTGAGGGCTGGTGCGGTCACGGCGGTGCTCCGTTTCTGTTGGCCGGGTTATCGAGGAGAAACCTCGTTAACTACCGTTTGGTCGATAGCGTACGGCAAATGCCGCCGGGTGCGCTACCGGGGAAGACGGAGGTTTACGCGCGGCCGCCCAGGCGGACGGGAAGGTGCTTGGTGCCGTTGATGAAGTTCGAGCGCAGACGTCCCGGTTCACCGGCGAGATCGATGTTGGGGTAACGCCGGAAGAGCTCTTCGAACATCACCTTGAGTTCGCGGCGGGCGAAACCTGCGCCGAGGCAGAAATGTTCGCCGATGCCGAAGGCCAGGTGCTCGTTGGGCGTGCGGGCGATATCGAACCGGTAGGGGTCCGGGAAGATCTCCTCATCGCGGTTGGCCGAGGGGTACCACATGAGGATGCGGTCACCGGGCCTGATGGTCTTGCCGCGCAGTTCGACTTCGGCGGTGGCGGTGCGGGCCATGTGGTGGAGTGGCGAGACCCAGCGGAGGATTTCCTCGACGGCCGACTCCATGAGTGACATATCGGCGAGCAGCTTCGCTTTCTGGTCCGGGTGTTCGCAGAGCACGCGCAAGCCGCCGGAGATGCCGTTCCGGGTGGTCTCGTTGCCGGCGACGATGAGGAGGAAGCAGAAGGCCAGCATGTCGCCTTCGGTGAGCTTTTCGCCGTCGATTTCGGATTCGAGGAGGATGGTCGGGAGATCGTTCTCGCGGGGGTGCTGGCGGCGGTCCTCCAGCACGTTGCGGAAGTACTCCATCATCGTGGCGAGGCCCTTCATGGCGGTGGCGCGGGCGGCGGCGCCGGTGCCGCGCTCTTCTTCGGGGACTTCGGTCTGGTATTCGGGGTCACCGGAGCCGAGCACCTTGTTGGTCAGCTCGAACATGAGTGCCCAGTCCTTCTGGCCGATGCCCATCATCCCGCAGATGACCGCGAGGGGGAGCTGGCTGGCGATTTCGAGGACGAAGTCGAGTTCGTCCCGCCCATCGATGCGGTCGAGGATCTCGTTGGTGGTGCGGCGGATTTCGGGCTCCATGGCGTTCACGGCGCGGGGTGTGAAGCCCTTGTTGACGAGGCGGCGCATCTGTACGTGGCGCGGCGGGTCCATGGTGATGATGCTGGCGTTGCCGCCGGTGTTCTGCTGCTGGCTGGCGAAGTCCAGGTTCTGCAGCGCCTCCGGCCGGATGCCGGGCCCCGCGATCCCCTTGCTCGAGATGAACAGCTCGGGGTTCCGGGAGACGTAGCGGATGTCTTCGTACTTCGTGATCGACCAGAAGCCGTTGGACATCTCGCCGGGAGGATTCCAGTGCACGGGGTCGTTGTTACGGAGGAAGCGGAGCACTTCATGGGCGCCTTCGCGCTGGAAGAGCTCGGGGTCGTTGAGGTTGATCGCGCTCAGGTCGAGGTTGGGGGCACTCATCGGGTAGTCATCCTTCGTTCTGGGGAAAGCGCCGCTGCCCGCAGATCAGCGGCCGGGGCGTTGAGGATGCACGGAAGACCGGGCAGGAAGGGCTAGGTGGTGACCCAGGCGATGGCCTGGCGGGGGCACATGCGGATGGCCTGTTCCACCTTGGGCGCCAGGGTATCCGGGACATCCTCAAGCTGGACGACGCTGACATCGTCGTCGCCCACCTTGAAGACTTCCGGCGCAATCCGTTCGCACTTGGCGTGGCCTTCGCACATATCTGCGTTCACTTTGACTTTCATGGGCGGATCTCCAGGGTCCAGGGTTGAGTCCTGCGGCGGGGCACAATCCACCGGCAAGTGGGCGGAAGGATACAGAATGGCGAGGGCGTCGTATAGCAGCGGGCAGACGGCGGTGGTACCTTGCCGGCAGGCTGGCAGGCCGACGGAGGTCATAGATGGTCCAGAGAGGGGTCACCCGGATCGGCGGAGTCGTTCTCCTCCTCTTCCTTGCCGCCCTTCA
>CAZRUZ010000060.1:11855-14819 GCA_964603275.1 uncultured Anaerolineaceae bacterium
GCGGTGGATTTCGTCCCGGCCGGTTACGAGGTCCTCGGGGTCTGGGCGATTGAAAGCGACGGGCGGATTGTGGACTGCGTCGTTGAGTACGGCCGGACTGGAATCCCCACACGGCCGTTCTCGCCTCACCTGAGTATCGGCTGGACGCTCCGGGCGCCCCACCCGCTACCAGCCCTCACCACCGGCAACCAGCTCCCGAGTGGGCAGACCGGCAAGCCTGTCGTGAAGGTCGAAGTTCTCGGCCAGAGAGGTGTGTTCCAGGAGTGGGTGAATCAACCCGGTGCCCCGGTCGAAGCGGGCGTCCGTTCCTCTCTCAACTGGTTCGATGATGAGTGGCGTCTCTGGTTCGTCCAGGCCTACGACGAGCCGCTTGATGTGCTTCTGAAGGTCGCGGATAACATCGAAACCCGGCCTTGACTGCCGCCGCGTCCGGGTCGACCACCGTGGTTGCCACGTTCGGTCTCACGGCCTTTGGTGGGTAGGTGGCGCATCCCGGCCCCTGCGGTGCACAAAGCCTGCTCCCCCCGCCTACCATGTCCCCGGATGGCAGCCGATACCGACATCGACGAGTGGCTTGCGGACGAGGGCATCCTCGATGCTCCCGGGCGCATCGAAGCGCGCGTGGTGCTCGCCGCCGCCGGGCTGACCCGGGCAGGGAAGCAGCGTATCGCCAACCAGAAGCTGGAGCGGGCCCGCGAAGCGCTCTGGGCGGGGGTGACCCCGCTCTGCGCGAGCCCCGGCTGCCAGGCGGCCGCGCGCGGCGCCACCCGGCCCGTGGTCCTGGCGGCGCGTGACCGGTGCGCGAACTGCGGCGGCTCGAACACGCGGAGGGCCGCCCCCGAGATGGTCGCCGCCTGCGCGGGGGCCGGTCTCGAACGCATCCTCCTCGTCGGGGGGAGCGGGAAGGCGCATGCCGAGATCCGTGAACTGACCGCGGGCAGTCCGATCGAGTGGCGCATCATCGATGGGCGGAACGACCGGCCGACCCGGCGGACCGCGGCTCCCGACCAGGCGTGGGCCCAGCTACTGGTGGTCTGGGCCTCGACGGAGTTGCCACACCGGGTCTCGCAGGTGTACACGGAGGACCGGCCCGAGGGTCTGACGCTGGTGACGGTCGCGCGGAGGGGCGTGGAGGCACTCTGCCAGGCGGTCAGCCAGTTCGCAGCCGGTGCCGCGCGGAGGGCGCGCGGCTGAGACCCATCGGCGCGGGGGCGGGTGCTAGAATCGCGGGCACATTCCCCCCGGGAGACCGTCCATGGAAGTGCCGCTTCTCGTCAGTGATTTCCTGCGCCGAGCCGCAAAGCTGTACCCCACGAAGGAGGCGATCGTGGATGGCGGCGAGCGGTTCACGTATCGCGAATACCAGGAGCGCTGCAACCAGCTCGGCCATGCGCTGCGGGCCCTCGGGATCGAGAAGGGCGACCGGGTTTGCATCCTGAGCCCGAACAGCCACTACTTCCTGGAGTCCTACTTCGGCGCGCCCCAGGTCGGCGCGATCCTGGTGCCGTTGAACTACCGCCTGGCGGCCGCGGACCACGAGTACATCATCAACCACGCCGGGGTGAAGGCGGTCCTGGTGGACTACGAGTACACCGGCGTGGTCGACCAGATCCGGGGGAACCTCAAGACAGTCGAGCACTGGATCGTCGCCGACCCGCGGCCGGAGAAGCGCACGCCGGCGGGCTGGACCGACTGGGATGAGCTGGTCGCGCACCAGCCGGTCACGGCGACGCCGCCGATCGAGCAGGACGAGAACGATGTCGCGACGATAAACTACACCTCGGGGACGACGTCGCGGCCGAAGGGGGTGATGCTGACCCACCGGAACGCCTACATCAACGCGTACAACTTCATCGCCCACCTGCGCATCCGGCATGAAGACCGGGAGATCTGGACGCTGCCCATGTTCCACGCGAACGGCTGGGGCGGGCCGTATGCGATCACGGCGATGGGCGCGACCCATGTGGTCCTGCGGGCGGTTGATGGCGCGGAGATCTTCCGGCTGATCCAGGACGAGAAGGTCACCTTCGGCTGCATGGCCCCGGCAGTGCTGAGCACGATCCTCAACTTCCAAGACCGGGGGCAGTACACGGTCACGACGCGCCCGCGGTTCACGATCGCGGGCGCGCCTCCACCGGCGGCGTTCGTCCAGCGCCTGGAGCAGGAGCTGGGCTGGGAGTTCATCCAGATCTACGGCCTGACGGAGACGGCGCCGATCATCACGGTCTCGACCCCCGACTTCCACAACGCGGAGGGGGTGGACTACGCGCGGCGGGCGCGCGCCGGCGTGGAGGCGATTGGCGTCGACATCCAGGTGCTCGACGACAACGGGAACCCGGTCCCCATGGACAACAAGACGGTAGGCGAGATCTGCGCGCGTTCGAACGTGGTCCTGAAGGGGTACTGGGAGCAGCCGGAGGAGACGGCGAAGGCGATCTACGACGGGTACTTCCACACCGGCGACCTGGCCGTGTGGGACGAGTTCGGGAACGTGAACATCGTCGACCGCAAGAAGGACGTGATTATCTCGGGCGGCGAGAACATCTCCTCGTCCGAGATCGAGGATGCGCTCTACAAACACCCGGCGGTGCTGGAGTGCGCGGTCGTGGGCGTGCCGAGCGAGAAGTGGGGCGAGACGCCGCGGGCGCTCATTGTCCTGCGCGAGGGGATGAGCGCGACCGAGGAGGAGGTCATCGCCTTTACGCGGGACCACCTGGCTCATTTCAAGTGCCCCACCGGCGTGGACTTCGTCGAAGTCCTGCCGCGGACGGCGACCGGCAAGCTGCAGAAGTTCGTGATCCGCGAGCAGTACTGGCGGGGCATCGAGCGTCGGGTGAACTGAGGCGCGGGGGCCGAAAGCGGCCCCCGCGCCTGCTAAGCTGCGGAGGTGAGTCACATTCCGCGGGGCTACCAGGCCGGGCGCATCGGGTCCGGCGCGATGATGGTCGAAGGCGAGCCGGCCCG
>CAZRUZ010000061.1:0-4181 GCA_964603275.1 uncultured Anaerolineaceae bacterium
GGACTGCGAGACGAATACGACTCGCCTCTCGCGGGGCAGTTCACCAACATCCAGTCCTATGCCAACGTGACAAACACGCCGGGGGCTCCGCAATGGGGAGGGACCGGGAAGATCTATCTCAACGCGGCCTGCCAACAGCAGTTACCCGCAAACCATCTGCCGGTGAACCAGGCGTCCCCGAATGAGATCGGGGCGTTCCAGGGAGCTTCCTACGACCCTTGCAAGAACTACCGGCCGATGGCGACGTGCAAGATGCGGAACATTCGGGATGAGTTCTGCACAATCTGCCTCGACCTGATGAACGAGTACCTGACGGCGGTTGCACTGACCCCGCCTTAGCCCCCGCGGGCAACCGCTGCACGGCTAGCGGCTTCTTTACCTTTCCGTTTGAGGGCGGGGGGCTGTTTACCGCGCGCAACCGGGTGGGGCGCGACACTGTCTTCCAGAGCACTCGACTGGAGCACAGTGACCGATGATTCGACTTACACGCGTAGCAGGGGCCGGGCTGGTGGCACTGACCATCTTCGCCGGGGCCGCCTGCTCGGAATCGGCAAACGAGAACCAACAGGCCTCGTCGGAACGCGATATCCCGGCGGCGGCGGAAAAGACGACTGCGGCACCGGCCGCCTCGCCAGCCGGCCAGGCGCGCACCGCGGGGGAGATGACTACCGCTGAGCTGGTCGAGTTCGCGGAACCGGCGGTTGTCCGCATCGAGACAAACGGCGGCGTCGGGACCGGGTTCGTGGTCGGTGGCGACGGCTACATCCTGACGAACAACCACGTGGTGGAGGTCGGGACCAACGGGCGCGTCGCGACGACGATCGAGGTGACCATGAGCGACGGCGCCACCTACGACGCGAGCATCGTTGGGCGCGACGCCCGATCGGACCTGGCGTTGCTGAGGATCGATGCAAGCGGGCTGACGGCCCTGACCTTCGCCGATCTGGACGACGTGGTGATCGGCCAGGATGTGGTGGCGATGGGGTTCGCGCTCGACCTTGAGGGCGGTGAAGGCGGGGCGTTCAGCGTGACCCGTGGGATTGTGAGCCAGAAGAACCGGGCGATCCGCGAGACCACCCAGATCCTCGGGGCGATCCAGACCGACGCGGCGATCAACCACGGCAACAGCGGCGGGCCGCTGTTGAACCTGTACGGTCAGGTGGTCGGGGTGAACACGGCGATTGCGCCCGACCCGACAACGGGGACGCAGGCGGCCGGCATCGGCTTCGCGGTCGGCGCGGATGTCGCGCGGGCGGTGATGGAGCAGTTGAAGGCGGATGGCCGGGTGAACCGCGGGTTCCTGAGCATCTCGAACTTCGAGGCGCTCCGTTCGGCGCGGGCGAAGGAACTCGGTATCCCGGACGAAGGCGGAGTCGTCCTCGACCTGGTGACTTCGGGCGGGCCTGCCGCCAGCGGCGGGCTGCGCGGCGGCGATGTGATCGTCTTGATCGAGGACGTCGACATCAACACGGAGGCGGACCTCGCGGTGGCGCTCGTGAAGTACGGCTCGGGCGAGAAGGTGACGGTGACGTTCTATCGCGATGGCAAGAAGCTGACCACGACGGTGACCCTCGGGACGCCGCCGGAGTAGGACGTTCCCACCAGCCCGCGCGGAAGAAGGCCTCCCGGGAGGCCTTCTTCATGCACACGGAGTACGCTGGGCGGGTGCGCGTGGTCTCGCTGGTGCCGAGTCTGACCGAGCTGGTCCGGGTCATTGCGCCGGAGACGCTGGCCGGGCGCACGCAGTTCTGCACGGAACCGGCGGACGTGCTGCTGACGCCGGCGCTGGGCGGGCCAAAGGACCCCGATGTCGCTGGCATTGCGGCACTGGCGCCGGACCTGGTCATCGCCAACCGGGAGGAAAACCGCCGGGAGGACGTCGAAGCGCTGAAGCTGGCGGGAATCGACGTCATGGCGACGGACCCGGTGACGATCGAAGATGCGATGGCGATGGTGATGGAGATCGCCATCCGCGTCGGGAACGAGGACGAAGGCTGGCGGATCTGCCGGGAGACCTCGGAGGCACTGAAGGAGCCCGCGACCGGTGAGCCATTGCCGGTCTTCGTGGCCGTCTGGCCGGAACCGTTGATCGGACTCGGGAGCGCGACATTCGGGCACCATGTGCTGGAACGGTGCGGGGGGAAGAACGTGCTCGCCGGCCAGGAGCGGTATCCGGCGGTGACGATGGACGAGGTGGCCGGACTTGCGCCATCGTTGATCCTGCTGCCGGACGAGCCGTATCCGTTCACGGAGGCGCACCGGGCCAGGTTCGAAGCGATCGCGCCGGCGCGGGTCATCGATGGGAAGCTGCTCTGGTGGTACGGGGCGCGGATGGCCTCGAACATCCGGCAATTGCGGGAGATCCTGCGGGAGGAACGGCATTGAAGAAGAGGACACTCGTGCTGGCCGGGGCACTGGCCGCCGTGGGTACCGGGGGGTATGTGGCGTGGAAGCGGCAGGCGCCGTGGCAGGCCCCGCTGCCCGAAGGGATCATCCGCGACATCGGCGGGGCGCGGCTCCACTACATCGATGAAGGAGCCGGCCCGCCGGTGATCCTGATTCACGGCTTTGCGGGGAGCACCTTCAGCTGGCGGCACGTCATCCCGGACCTGGCGAAAGGCCACCGGGTGATCGCGCTGGATCTGCCCGGCTTCGGGTTCAGTGACCGCAACCCGGAGCTGGATTACAGCCAGGGAGCGCAGGCGGAACGCGTGGTGGCGCTGCTCGATGCCCTGCGCATTGAGCGGGCAACCCTCATCGGGCACTCGATGGGTGGCGCCATTGCCGAACGGCTGGCAGCGGCGCACCCGGAGCGGGTCGAGCGGCTCCTGCTGGTGGCGGCGGTGAACGCGGGAGCAGCGCCCCAGCGGCGGCGGGGAGCACTCGCCGGCCCGATGTTCGCACTGGCGGGACTCGCACAACGCTCGCCGCGGGCGATGTACGCGCTGGGCCGCCGGGCACTACCGCGGATGATCCATGACCCGGGATTCGCGACCGAGGACGTTGTGCGCGGGTACATCGACCCGCTGCTGCTGCCGGGGACGACGGCCGCGGTGCGGGCGATGGCTCGGGCCGGGATGGATGAGCCCCCGGCCGACCTTTCGGCAATCCGTGCGCCGACGCTCGTCATCAGCGGGGCGAGCGACCGTGCGCTGCCGCCCGCCGATGGGGACGTGCTCGCCGCCGCGATCCCGGGTGCGGCCCATGTCACTATCCCGGGGGCCGGGCACCTGGTCGCGGAGGAGCAGCCGGCGGCGTTCCTCGAAGAGGTCCTCGCCTTCCTCTACGAGAGCGCGCCAGCCTGACGTACGCCGCCGGCCGGGTTCGGGTATCGTTTGCCCTGTGACGGTGCTGCCGGGAGAGGGGGAGGTTTCGGCGCACCGTGCGCAGACGTTGCGCCAGGCGGGGGCGGGGCCGCTGACCGTGCTCTTCATCCTCAACGCGATTGACGAATTCGACCGGGCGGTGCTGGCGATCTCGCTCGACCGGATCCGGGTGGACTTTGGGCTTTCGGATGCAACGGTTGGGCTGCTGCCGCTGGCGGTCGTGCTGATCACCGGGTTGCTATCGCTCCCGGCGGGGAACTGGGCGGACCGGTGGAGCCGCCGGTACATCCTCTCCGTGGGAGCGGTCGTGTGGGGGACGGCCGGGCTGGCCGCGGCGGGGGCACAGAACTTCGTCCAGCTGTTCCTCACGCGGGCATTGCTCGGCGCCGGACAGGGCACAATCGGGCCGACGCATGGGAGCCTGATCTCCGACTACTACCCGGTACGGCTGCGAGGGCGGGCGCTAGGGTACCACCGCGCGGCAAACCCGCTCGGGCAGGTGCTCGGGGCGGTCATCGGCGGGGCGATCATCGCGGCGGCGAGCTGGCGCTGGGCATTCGTTGCGGCGGCGCTTCCGGGACTGCTGATGGGGCTGGTGGCGCTGCGGCTCCGCGAGCCCGCGCGCGGTGAGGCTGACCTGAGGGACGCGGCGGTGGACAACCCGCTCCTCAAGGAGTTCCTGACGGACCCCGAGGACAAGTGGGGCTTCAGGCGCAGCCTTGGCACGATCTGGCGGAACCGGACACTGCGCTACCTGATCCTTTCGAACGCGGCGTTCGGGTTCATGCTCTCGGGCGTGGTGTTCTGGATCCCCGCGTTTTTCGAACGCAGGTATGGGTTCAGCGGGCAGGAGGC
>CAZRUZ010000061.1:4281-14314 GCA_964603275.1 uncultured Anaerolineaceae bacterium
GCGTTCGGGCTGGCACTGGCGGTTCTCGGCGGAGCGCTGGCGCCGGTCATCGTCGGGCTCGTTTCGGAGTACTTCCAGGGCCAGTTCGCGATGAGCGAGGGCGAAGGGTTGCGCATGGGCCTGGTCCTCTCGACGACCATCGCGGGGGCGATCGGCGCGGGGCTGATGTACCGGGCGACGCTCTATGCGGCGGGCGACGTCCAGCGCGTGCTCGCGGAGTTCATTGCGACACAAGCGGCCAGGGCTCAGCGCAGCAACGGAACCGGCTAGCGTCACGCGCACGCGCCTCACACGAGAGCGCCCCGGCTGCCCTGTATAGTCCGGGCCAACGACGTAGTGAGGATGAACGGATGGATGCTCAGGTTGCGGCGCTCCTGCAGATGATGGCGGCGCAGGCCGAGGCCACGGGGGCGCCGGCGATGTGGGAACTCCCGGCAGCGGAAGCGAGGGCCAACGCCGAGGTTTCGTTCGCGGCGTTCAACCAGCCGATGCCCGATGGTGTGGCGGTCGCCGACCGCTCCATCCCCGGGCCGGCGGGCGACATCCGGCTCAAGGTGTTCACTCCCGGCGGGCCGGGGCCTTTCCCGCTGCTGGTCTTCCTGCACGGCGGTGGATGGGTCATCGGTTCACCGGCGACGCACGCGCGGCTCTGCGCTGAGCTGGCGGCCGGAGCGGGGGCGGTGGTGGCCAGCGTGGATTACCGGCTCGCGCCCGAGCACCCCGCGCCCGCGGCACTCGATGACTGTGTGGCAGCGATCCGCTGGGCAGTGGCGCATGCCGGCGACCTGGGGGCCGATGGCGAGAGGTTCGCCGTTGGCGGGGACAGCGCCGGGGCCAACCTGACCGCCGCGGCGATGCTCCGCCTGCGGAATGAAGGCGGCCCGCAGGCACGGCTCCAGCTGCTGCTGTACGGCGCCTACACGATGGACAACGACCTGCCATCGGTGCTGGCGAACGGCGAGGGGAAGATCCTCACCCGCCAGGCCATGGAGTGGTTCTACGGGCACTACCTATCGGGTGGAGCGAGCCGGACGGACCCGTATGTGGCTCCGATCCACGGCGACCTGCGGGGGCTTCCCCCGGCACGGCTCATCGTGGGCACGCTCGACCCGCTTCTCGATGACTCGCGGCTGTTCGCGCAGGCGCTCAAGGAGGCAGGCGTGGCGGCGACGCTCAGCGTGTACGACGGCCAGCCGCACGTGTTCCTGCAGCTCTCGGCCATCCTGGACGGAGGAAAGCGTGGCGTGGCCGAAGCGTGCGAGGCGCTCCAGGGAGCGCTCGTGTAGCTCAGGTTGGGGCGACTGCCGGCTGGGCGGGCTTCACGGGGAGATCGTGCCGACGCCAGAGCAGGTAGACCCCGGGCATGGTCACGGCGAAGAAGAAGGCGACAAATCCGAATGCCGCCTGGATCGAGATCTCGTCGATGATGAAGCCGATGGTGGGCTCGAAGAAGGCAAGGCCGACGCTGAGGACGAGTGACGACGTGCTGAGGACGGTGGCGCGGCGATCGCTGGGGATGTGCTCGTTGAGATAGGTATCGAGCGTGGGCCGGAGTACCCCCTGGATGACCGCCGGCAGGGCAAAGAAGATAAACGCCGGACGGGCATCGAAAACGGCGAGCGCCAGGAACCCGGCGACCATGCCCCAACAGGCCATCGCGATGATGCGGCGGCGGCCGGCGCGCGCGGCGACGCGGTAGGCGCCGATGGCCGCGATCACCGAGAGGATGCGCAGGGGAGCCTGGTACACGCCGAAGAGCCCGGTGGCCACCTCGTGCTTGATGAGGAACGGTTGGATGAGGACGACCGGGGCGAAGGCGGCCATCATGATCAGGCCGCTCATGAGGACGGTGTACCGGATACGGGGGGTGTTCCAGGCGAAGGAGACGCCCTCGCGGAGCTGATCGATGTAGCGGCGGGGCTCGTGTTCCACGTGTGGTTCGACCATGAGGAGGGCGACAACGCAGGCAACCACCGGTCCGGCGAAGCTGACCTGGACGGTGAAGGCGAGGCTGGTGATGGTGGCCAGAATACCGCCGAGGATCACGCCCGAGGTACCGGCAGCGATGGAAATGGCGAATCCGCGGCCGGCGACGCGGGAGAATGAGGACTCAAGCCCGGCCTGTTTCAGCGAGTCGTAGACCAGCGCCTGGTCGGCGCCGCTCCGGCAGGCCCCGGCAACGGCCCAGAGCATGTAGTCGGCGAAGAGCATCCAGTAGTTGGTGGTAAAGCCGAAGCCGAGGATGGTCAGCGCGTAGACGGCAGATCCGAGGGCGAGGACGCGGCTATGGCCGATTCGGTCGGCGAGGGCGCCAAAAGGAGCTTCGAGACTCGCCATGACCAGCCAGAACGGCATGTCCATGAGGAAGATGTACTTGAGCTCGAGTTCGCGGACCGCTGTGAGGTACTTGATCCAGATCCCAATCCAGAACCCGAAATCCATGAGGAAGAGGAACAGGTAGTAGAGCCGCACATTGCGCCGGGCGTTTGCAGCGAGTGTCGCGGGCATAGGGCTGTAGGGTAGGGGATCGGCGCGATTGAGCCACCGTCAGGGCCGGGAGTGTGTGCACCGGAAGACACAGGGAGCCAGCCCCCGCGGGGGCTGGCTCCCTGACGGTCACCGTGGATGCGGCGAAGCGGGGGTCAGGACGCTTCGAAGAGCATCGCGAAGATCCCCGCGCCGAGGTACGCGTCATCGCTGGAGAACGCGACCATGCTCAGGACGAGGACAAAGACCGCCATGCCAACGAGGTTCGCCATGACAACCTGGGTGGAGTCGGCGTTTGTCACAGCCTGGGCGGCATAGATGGACATGACAAAGAGCAGCACCAGCGGGAGGATGGCGAAGACCGGATAGAGCACCGGGATGAACATGAGGACGGAGAGCGCGAGCGGCGCGGCCGCGTACCCCATGGTGCGGAAAAGCGAGGTGAGGTCGGCGCTGGCTTTGTAGATCTGCACCAGGACGACGTACGCGAGCAGCACCCACACGCCGTACAGCGCGGCCATGAAGATGCCGCCCATGATGAACGTGTTGATGAAGAGGTTGTCGGGCTCGAAGTCGAAGTTAACCTGCCAGAACAGGAACCCGCCGAGACCGGCGAGAAGGGCGCTGACACCCGCGATGATCAGTGCGGGGATGAGTTCGGCGGGGTCGTCCCGGACCTCGTCGAACACGGATGTATCCAGCTTCGCGAGCCGGATGAGCCGATTGATGATTGCATTGGGGTCCATGCTGCCTCCTGCATGCGTGGCCGGGCGTGGTGAGCGCGCTCACCCGGATGGGTCGCCCGGCGATCGCCGCGACTATAGCACGCCATGCAACAAACAGTGAACTGCTTAGACCGTTAACCCGTTCAAAGTGGCCGTTTGCCGGGCTGACCGGGTCTCCGGGGGTACTTCGGCGGCGTCGGGCCATGCTTTTCTACTGCCAGGACGGTGAGCGTCTCGCTGACCTGCGGGCGCATGGGGAGGGTCGCGCGGTGGCTGCAACCAAGCGCTTCCAGGGCGGTAGCGGCGGCGGCGAGCTCATCCGGAGCGGTGCTGCCCTTCGGCAGGAGCAGCCAGCCCCCGGGCCGGGCGAAGGGCCCGGTGTACTCGACGAGTTCGCGGAGCTCGGCCACGGCCCGGGCGGTGACAAGCGCGGCGGAATCGCGCAAGGGGCCGCGGGCGGCATCCTCGGCGCGGGCAGCGACGACCGTAACGTTCGGCAGTTCGAGCTCGGCCGCCATGGACTCAAGCAGGCGGGCGCGTTTCTGGAGTGGTTCGACCAGTGTGATCATCATGTCGGGCGCGGCGATGGCGAAGACCATGCCGGGGTAGCCACCGCCGCTTCCCACATCGACGGCAGGGCTCAGCGAGGGAACAACGGCCCGCGCGATGAGGAGGAGTTCGAGGCATTCCGCGTACTGACGGCGGACGGCCTCGGCGGCCGGGACGGCGGTCACGCGCGTATGCCCGGCCGCGGCATCGACAAGCGCCGCATGGCGCTGGAGGAGCGGGAGCCAGGCCACGGGATCGCCGAGGCCGGGGAAGAGGCGAGGCAGGTCATCCCAGGTGAGATTCACTGGACAAGCCGGGGCGCGTTCACCCGATCGATGGTACAGTGGAGCAATGATGAATGAATCCCGGGGTGCACCCGTGGTGCAGATTAGCCTCGGAGACGCTCTCCGCGAATACCTCGCCTCCCTGAAACCTGACCTCCGCCACGACTACGAAGCGTACGTACGCAAGTACGTTGAGCACGCGGGGGCCGACGTTGCCGTTTCGGACCTGACGGGCAGCCGGGTCGAGAGCTACGCCGAGATGAACATCAAGCACACGGACCCGAACGCGGACAAGCGCGTGGCGGCCCTGAAGGCGTGGTTCCAATTCCTGAAGAAGAAAAACTACGCTTCACAGAACTTCGGTATCCACATCCGCATCCGGAAGCCCGCAAACCAGCGGGCAGGTTCGCGAACGTCTGCGGTACGGATCGAAGAGCCGCCGCTGGAGATGACCGCCGAAGGGATCGAGGACCTGCGGCGGGAGCTCGCCGAGCTGGAAGCGAAGGTCCCGGACATGGTGAAGGCCATCGAAGTTGCGCGATCGGACGGCGACCTCCGCGAGAACGCCCCGTACCACGCCGCCCGTGAGGCCCTGGCGTTTGCCGACAACCGGAAGAAGCGGATCGAGGGCGCCCTGAAGCGTGCCGTTGTCGTGGACCGTTCGCAGAAGCAGGATGACCTGACGGCTGTCGGGTCGCTGGTGACGGTGACGTACCTCGACAAGGGCATGCAGCTGGCTTACCAGCTGGTGGGCGCGCGGGAGGCAAACGCGGCCGAGAAGAAGATCTCGGTGGAATCACCGGTGGGCAAGGTGTTGCTGGGCCGGCGGGTCGGTGAAGAAGTGGAAGTCGAAGCGCCGCAGGGCGTGATGCGCTACCGGATCGACGCGATCTCCCACGGCCGCTAAGCGCCTTTTTTCGATTCCCGTATCAACTTTTGCTATGTCTCTGCCGAAATGAAAGGCAGGGAGATAACGGCTGGCCGCAGTTCCGGGTTCCCGTGCAGCCAGGCACGGGTTTCCCCCGATGCGGCCAGCAGAGGCGGCTCGCCATACTCCCTTGCGATTGGAGGGAGCGCCATGCTGGTAATCGGCGATGTGACCTGTCTGCACTGTGGTTTCGTGAGGGGACGCTGGGTCGGCCCCAAAGGAGCGCCGCTGACGGCGGCGGGGCTCCGCAACCAGGCGACTCCCCCGGCCGCGGCCGACGAGCTTCTCCGCTGCGGGCGCTGCGCAGGGCCCGTGTTCCTCGATGATGCGAGCGCGGTGGGTTCGAGCTACCGGTTGCGCCGCATCCGGCGGCTCCGCGAGCAGCTTGCGGCGATGGACGCCGAGAGCGGGCGCGCGGCCTGACGGCGGACGATCCTGGCCGCCCCACGATGGGCGAATTGCCGGCAACTAACAGCAGTCATCCTTGTAGCCACAACGGCGGCAGACCGCGAGCCGCGAGCCTTTGATGTCGGCGAGGAGGTCGCCACAGCGAGGGCAACGCTGGAGGGGGATCGAGCGCGAGTCCATCACTGATCGATTGCGCCAGACTGGCCTGCGCCTGTCAAGTGGAAAGGCTAAGGCGCTTGACACATTTAGCATTTCCCCGGTAGATTCCGGCTGTGTTTGGGTGGTCCGCCCGGGCGGTGGCAGGGCCTGGATACAGCCGTCACGGAGTCGCTCACCCCGCCTCGTGGACGGAAGGCCCCCGAAATATCGGGGGCCTTCGCCATTCCGGGCCAACTGCATGGCTGGTGCGGGTGCGGAGGCGGCCGTGACGCCGCCATTACCCGCCGGTAGTGCGAATTTTCACGTACTCAGCCAAACTGGAAGGAGCACACATACCGGCGCCGGTGCAGGCGCCGAGGAGAAACACCTGATGAACCTGTTCAAACTGCGGCGGGCCGGGCTTGTCCTGGCCGTTGCGATGCTCTCGGCCGCGCTGGCCAGCGCCTGCGGCGGCAGCGGTGATGACGGCGGAACCGCCGACAAGCGCAGCGGCGGGACCATCGAGATACCCGAAGGCGCGCCCTTCGTTGACCAGGACAACCTGAAGTTTTCCCCGACCGAGCTGACGGTGAAGGTTGGTGAGAAGGTCTACTTCAAGAACAGCGAGACCGCCCTGCATACCGTGGATGTCGAGGGGGAGAACGTCTCGGGCAACATGAAGAAGAACGATGTGTTCGTCTTCGAGTTCCCAAGGGCCGGCACCTACGAGATCACCTGCGCCTACCATCCGCAGATGAAAGCGAAGATCACCGTCGTCGAGTAAACGGCGGCCCGGGTTCGCACTCGAAGGCGGGGAACCGTAGAGTCCGTCGTAGCTCTCGACCAGTCCCCCAGGAGCAGGGTAGGCGCGTGCCACCACGGCTGATCATCCGCTCAGGCATCCTTGCGCTGCCGTCCGGCCCCGCCCGGGGCGATGTGCTCTGCGAGGGCGGCCGGATTGTCGCCATCGGTGCGGATCTCGAGCCCGGTGACGCGCACATCATCGAAGCCGCTGGCTGCACGGTTGGGCCGGGGCTGATCGACGTCCACGTCCATGGAGGCGGTGGGCACTCGTTCTTCACGCGGGATGCGGCGCGGATCGCGGCCTATGCGGCATGGGCGCCGCGTAACGGCGTCACCGCCTTCCTGGCGAGCACCGTCGGAGACGACCCTGACCACACGGCTGGAATCCTGGGAGCGCTGGGGCCGTCGGTATCCGCCACCGCGGGGGCCGAAATGCTCGGCTTCCACCTCGAGGGCCCGTTCCTGAACCCGGGCAGACGGGGGGCGTTCCCCGCGAGCGTCCTGCGGGGCCCGGCACTGGCAGAGTGGGCACAGCTGGCGGAAGCGGGCAGGGGCGCCATCCGGCAGGTGACCATCGCGCCCGAGCTACCGGGAGCACTGGAGGTCATCCGGGCGATCGCCGGGAGCGGGGCCTTACCGGCGCTGGGGCACACGGATGCGACGATGGTCGAATGCGCTGCCGGGTTCGATGCCGGGATCCGGCACGTGACCCACCTGTTCAACGCAATGCGCCCCATCCACCAGCGTGAAGGTGGACCGATCGTGGCCGCACTCCTGGAAGAACGGGCGACCTGCGAACTGATCTGCGATGGCGCGCACGTGGCGCCGGAGCCACTGCGGATGGCGTACCGGCTGCTTGGTCCGGAGCGGGCGGTGGTGGTAACCGACAACCTTCACCTGGCCGGGATGGAAGCAAGCAGGGGCAGCTTCGCCGGAGAAGAGGTGGTGGTGAGCGGCGCCAAAGCCGCGAAAGCGGACGGCACGATCGTGGGTAGCGTGGCGACGATGGACGTCCACTTCAGGAACGCCATCGACTTCCTCGGGATCGACCTCGCAACGGCGTTCCGGCTGTGTTCGGCGAACCCCGCGCGGGTGGCCGGGGTGGGCAACCGGAAGGGACGGTTGGAACCGGGCTTTGATGCGGACCTGGTCGTCCTGGACGAGCACCTTGGGGTGCGGGCGACTGTGTGCCGGGGCGAGGTAGCGTTCGAGCGCCGTTGAGCTACTGCGGAAGCGGGCTGTGGAACTCGACCACGGCAAACCCGCGGACGCTCGGCTGGCCGTCCTCATTGATGATGGCCAGTTCGAGGTCGGCCCGGCGAGCCCCGGCTTCCTCATAAACGCGGGCAACGCGGCCAACGATGTCGATGGGTCGATTGGTGAGGTCCGGCCGGCGGTGTGCGGCGCGCACCTGACAAATCCAGCCCTCATCCCCGAGCCACTCATCGACGGCGCGGTAGAGGAGCCCGACTTTGAGCGGGCCGGGGACGAGCGTGCCGGGCATGCCCATCGCGCGGGCCGCTTCGGCGTCGTAGAAGAAGGGCGGGAAGGCCCACTGGAGCGCGCAGTAGCGGATCACCTGGCCGAGGTCCGGCTGGAGGTGGAGGACGGGGAGCTCATCACCCTCGGCCACGGCCGCGATGCCCCGGGTCACAGCTCGCCTCCACCGTCAGCGCCGGCCGCCGAGTACTGCGTCATGGTGTTGGCGCTGCGGGCGACCGCACTCCCCGCGGCATCGCGAAAGACCACCTCGGTACGGAAATCGATGCTGTAGCCGAAGCGTCCGCCGAAGCGCTCATTGACGGCGACGATGGCATGGACCGACTCGAGGTCCTCCCCCATGCGCAGGGGGCGTTCGAACTGCCACTCGTTGCTGATGAGGATGGAGTTCGGGAGGAGCGAGGGGATCGCGGGCGCCGGCGCCTCGGAATCGAGGGCGGCGATCACGTAGCCGGGGACAACCTCGCCCGGTCCCGGTGTGGAACGGGGGACCTGGCCGGTGTAGACCTCCATGGCACGGCGGTAGGCCTTCGGGGTGACCTGGACGCGCCCGAGCGGGGTCTCGCGGCCAACCAGGGCACGCACTTCGACAGTGAGCAGGGATTCATCGGGCATTGAAGGAAGCCTACCCGGGCGGCGAGGGGAGGCTCAACCCGGTTTCGGTTTGCTACGCTGGAATGGTGATCTACCTGGACCATGCGGCAACCACGCAATTGCGCCCGGAAGCGAGGGAGGCGATGTTGCCATTCCTCGGAGGCCGGTACGGCAACCCGAGCGGGCTCTATGCCATCGGGCGCGATGCCCAGGATGCCGTGGATGAAGCACGCCGGACCGTTGGCGCCTGCCTGAATGCCCGCCCGGCAGAAGTGCTGTTCACCAGCGGCGGCACGGAGAGTATCAACTCGGCGATGCTGGGGATTGCCTATGCGGTGCGGCGGGCGGGCGCGGGCAACCACGTGATTACCTCGGAGATCGAGCACCACGCGGGCCTGCATGCGGCGCAACACCTGGAGGAGCTGGGCTTCGAGGTCACCGTGGTGGGCTGCGACAGCGATGGCAAGGTGCGCGTGGACGAGTTCGTGCGGGCGCTGCGGCCGGGCACGGTGCTGGCAAGCGTGATGCTGGCGAACAACGAAGTCGGGACCATCCAGCCCATCGGCGAACTGGCGGGTATCCTGCGGGACTTCGCGCGCGAAGCGGGCCACCGGGTGGCGCTGCACACCGACGCGGTGCAAGCCCCGGGCTGGATGCAGATCGATGTGGATGCCCTCGGAGTTGATGCGCTGAGCCTCTCGGCGCACAAGTTCGGGGGGCCGAAAGGGAGTGGAATCCTTTACCTGCGGCGGGCCACCCCATTCCGCCCACTTCTGCATGGCGGGGGGCAAGAGATGCAGAAGCGGGCCGGCACGGAGAACGTCGCGGGCATCGTGGGGACGGCGGTTGCCCTGCGGCTGGCGGTCTCGGGAAGCTCAGAGCGGGCGGGCCGGGTGCGGACGCTGCGCGACCGTCTGCGGGAGGGAATCCTCGCGGCGGTGCCGGACACGCAGGTGAACGGCTGCCAGCAGGATTGCGTGCCGAACAACCTGAACATCGCCTTCGGCGGGCTGGAAAGCGACGGCCTCGTGCAGCGGCTCGACGCACGCGGGATCGCCGTGAGTTCGGGGAGCGCGTGTTCGAACTCCACGTGGGAACCATCCCACGTCCTGATGGCAATGGGTGTGCCGATCCGGCGGGCGGTCGGAAGCGTGCGCTTCTCGCTCGGCGAGACCACGACGGCGGAGGAGATCGACGAGGTCTTGCGGGTGCTCCCGCAGGAGGTTGAAGCGGTGCGCAACCCTCAGACAGCGGCAGCGGGATAGCGCGGGAGCGGACGAGCGGGCCGCGTTGCTCGTGTACAATCCGGGCACTTTGAACGTGGGAGTCTCCGATGTTCGTCCACGATGTCCTTGCCCATGCGGTGAAGTTGTATCCGGAAAAGGTGGCGCTGCGCGACGGCGACGTGCGGTACACCTACCGGCAGGCGAGTGAGCGCGTCCACCGGCTGGCGGCGGGACTGCTGAGCCTCGGCCTGAGACCGGGGGACAACATCGGGATCCTGGCAAACAACTCGCACCGGTACTGGGAGACGTATTTCGTGGCGAGCGTGGCGGGGATGCCGCTGGCGCCGCTGAACATCCGGCTGGCCGCGCACGAGCTGGAGTTCATCCTGA
>CAZRUZ010000062.1:0-13881 GCA_964603275.1 uncultured Anaerolineaceae bacterium
GGTGGAGCCAGGGCATCTTGGCGATGCCGATGCCGTGCTCGGCGCTGATGCTGCCGCCCAGCTCGGCGACGAGGCGGAAGACGGCATCATCGGGCCCATAGTCGGCCGGTTCGAGGCCGAGGATGTTGACGTGCAGGTTGCCATCGCCGGCGTGGCCGAACAGGATCGGGCGCGCAGATGACGAGACTTTGGCAATCGCGCCACGGACGCGGCGTTCGAAGTCGGGCAGGCGGGAGAGCGGGAGCGTGACATCGAGCTTGTGGGGCACACCCTCGGCGCCAATCGATTCGGTATGGCGTTCGCGGTAGGCCCAGAGGCGCTCACGTTCGACCGTCCCGGTGGCGAGAGCCGAGGCGCGGATGCCGGCGAGGCCGGCGAGGACCCCGGCCAGCACTTCGGACTCATCCTGCTGGGAGGCGCATTCGAGGAGGAGGTAGCACGGGTGGGCGCCGGGCAACGGGAGGGACATCCCCGTGTGGCGGCAGACCAGGTCGAGGCCCTCCGGGAAGAACACCTCGGCAGCTTCGAGCGATGGCAGCGCGCGGCGCACGGCGGAAACAGCCTCGATCGCCGTGTGCAGATCCTGGACTCCGAGGAGGGCAACCGCACGGCGAGGGCGCAGAGGGATGAGCTTGAGGCGAACCGCGGTGATGACAGCCAGCGTGCCCTCGCTGCCGGCCAGCAGTTGGGGGAGGTCGTAGCCGGAGTTGTCCTTCAGGAGGCCCGGCATTCGGCGGATGATTGCTCCATCGGAAGTGACGGCCTCGAGGCCAAGGACCTGGTGGCGCATGCCGCCATAGCGGAGGACGCGGATTCCGCCGGCGTTGGTGGCGGTCATCCCCCCGATGGTCGCGGAATCACGGGAAGCGAGGTCCACGCCGAAGTCCCAGCCGTGGCCGCGGACGAACTCCTGGAGGCGGGCGAGGGTGGCGCCGGCCGCCACAGTCACCTCGCCGGGGCCGGAATCGAAATCGCTGATGGCATCGAGGCGGCGGAGCGAGAGCACCAGTTCGCCGTTACGGGGGACGCTACCCCCGACGAGGCCGGTGTTGCCCCCCTGGGGAATGAGTGGCGCGCCGGCCTCACGGCAGAGCCGGACGACCGCGGAGACCTCGTCAACGGATGCGGGCCGGATGACGGCGGGCGTCTCGCCGTGGTAGCGGCGGGTCCAGTCGGATTCGTGGCCGGCGCGCAGGTCGGGGTCGGTGAGGACGTGTTCGGCGCCGGCGACCGCGCGCAGGCGTTCCAGAAGCTCAGGGTTCAGCACACGGGGAGTCTAGCAGAGGAGGGAAGGCCCTCAGGCGGCGTCGAAGCGCATGCCGGAGATGATGTCGCCGAGCAGCGCGCCGAGGAAGAGTGCCGACTCCGGGTTGCAGTCAACGAAGCGAAGGTGGAGGACGATCCCGCCGGACTCGGCGTGACCACCGACGATGGTGGCTGCCAGGGCCGAACGCGCAGCACCCGCGCAGATGGTGAGCGGGCCACTGGTGAAGGATGGAATGGTCTTGACCTGGACGGCGGCGCCGCCGGCGGAGATATCGGTGATGGTGACCGGCACGGCGGCGGCGGGCGGGCCAAAGGTTGCGTTGAGCGCGACGGGATAGCGATCGAGGATGCGGCGGTTGAAGGGCCGCCAGGGGCTCTGACGGGTGAAGAGCGCCTGACCATCCCCATAGGACCGGAACCGTGCGAGGGCGGCAACGCGGCGGCCGAGCGCCCCGCAGGCGATGACCACCTCATCGCCGGGCTGCCACGGCTGGTCGCCGGTGCGCACGTAGATGGAGAACCCGCGTGACGCGGCCAGGATGCCGCTATCGCGCCCGGGTCCCGCGCCCCCGCGCGGCATCACGGAAACGGACATACCGGGCTCGACGGATTCAACCGGGCCGGCATCATCGTCATGCATGCCCGGATCAACGGTATGCCGGGAGGGAATCTGAAGGGGGTTCCGGACGCGGGACCAGCGTATTCGCACGGGGGGCCGGCAGGGTCTTATGATCCGCGGCCACATGGACCTGCTGGCAGGCAAGGCATTCACGGTGGCGTCGTACGGGATCGGCGCCGCCTATGCGGGCTGGGTGCTGCGCCAGCTCGGCGCGGAGGTCTCGCACGCCAGCGCTCTCGACGCCGAGGAGATCGGCGCCTTTCTCGGGGAGGGCGCCACGTTCACGGACGAACCCGTACTGGACGCGCCCACCGGGGGCACGTTGATCACGGACGTCCCGGTCTCGACCGCCGCCCGCGAGCGGATCGGGGCGTTGCGCGAACGGGCACTGGTAGTCTGGCTGACACCATGGGGCGCCGGGACCAGCTGGAGCGGGCGGGCGGTAACCGAACTCTCTCTGTTCGCGGCGGGCGGGTGGATGTCGATGGTGGGAGAAGCGGAGCGGGAGCCGCTGGCGCCGCCGGTGAGCCTGGGGCAATTCATCACCGGCCTGTACGCCACGCTGGCGGCACTCACGCGGGAAGCGGGCTGGGGCGGAGACCACGGGCTTGCCGAGATCGCGGAGATCGAGGCGCTCACCTCAACGCTGATCTACGACCCGGTGGCGTTCCAGTACCACGGGCGGCTGCGCGGCCGCATCGGAAACCGCTACAGCGGGACCCAGCCGACGATCGTGACGCTGCCGTGCAAAGACGGGTACGTGGGGATCCACGCCGCGCTCCATGGCCAGTGGGTGGAGCTCGCGAAGCTGGCCGGGCACCCCGAGCTGGCCGATGACCCGCGCTTTGCCTCGCCGGGGAACCGCGCGCGAAACACCGCGGCGCTTGATGAGTATCTCCTGCCATGGCTTGCGGAACGGACGCGATGGGAGGCGTACCACGAGCTGCAGCAACACCGCATCCCGGCCTCGGCCCACCCGGACATCGCCGAGGTGCTGGGCTCGCAGCAACTGGCTGCGCGAAACTTCTGGCGGGAGGTGCGGACACCGGGTGGCCGGACCTACCGGGTGCCCGGGCCGCCCATCCGCGTCACTGCCGGCGAGAGCGCCGCGCCGGGGCATCGGAGCAAGGGACCGTGGCATCCGGGCGCGTTGCGCGTGGTCGACCTTTCGATGGGATGGGCGGGGCCCCTGGCCGCGCAGGTCCTGGCCTCCCTGGGGGCAGACGTCATCAAGGTGGAGAGCCACGCCCACTTCGACTGGTGGCGAGGTTCACGGCCGCCCGGGGAGGGCGCAGGGCAGGCGCTGCACGAGCGCAGCCATGTGTTCAACGCGGTGAACCGGGGCAAGCGGGGGATTTCACTGAACCTGCGGACCCCTGATGGCCACGCGCTGGCGCGCAGGCTCATCGGCGATGCGGATATCGTCATCGAGAACTTCGGCGCGGGCGTGATCGAGAAGCTGGGCCTCACCTATGCGGTGCTGGCCGAGCAGAACCCGCGGCTGATCATGCTCCGCCAGCCGGGCTTCGGGGGCGACGGTCCGGAAGCAGGTTATGTGACGTTCGGGAACACGATCGAGGGCATGTCGGGGCTTACCGCGCTGACCGGGTACCGGGGCGGACAGCCGGTGATGCTGAGCAACGCGCTCGGAGACCCGGTGAGCGGCCTGATGGGCGCGATCGCTCTGCTTTCGGCACTTACCGCGCGGGAGCGGGACGGGCGGGGGAGGCTCATCGAGGCGGCCCAGATCGAGGGGTTCCTGCCACTCCTCTCGGAGGCGCTCATCGAGTACCAGCGCTCCGGCATTGCGCCAGGCCGGAACGGGAACCGGCGCCCGGGGCATGTGCCGGCCGGGGCGTTCCCCTGCCGGGACGGCCAGTGGGTGGCGCTGGAAGTGCGTTCGGACGCGGAGTGGGCAGCGCTCGCTGCCGAAGTCGGCGAGCCCTGGGCCCGGGACCCCGCGCTTGCGGCACTCACCGGCCGCCAGGTCAACGAGGAGACGGTCGAGGAGCAGTTGCGGGCGTGGACGGGCGCGCGCAACAGGGATGAGGTGGCTGACGCCTGGCTGGCGGCGGGCGTTGCTGCCGCGCCGGTGCTCAACGAGGGAGAGGTGCTGGCGCTCGAGCCGCTGGTCGAGGCGGGATTCTGGGTCGGTGAGGAGCGGGCGGTTGTGGGCTACCACCTCTACCCCGGGCTGCCAATCCGGTGGGACGGAGTGAGACCGCTGGCCCCGGGCCCGGCCCCGACGCTCGGCCAGCACACGGCCGAGGTGCTTGCCGCGCTGGGGATCGAGGCCGGCGAAATGCGCCGGCTGGAAGCCACGGGCGTGACCGGCGAAAGCCCTACCTGAGCGAGGTCATTCCGCGGGAGTTTCAGCTTCGAAGACGACGACGGCCAGCGGGGGCAGGGTGATCGCGAGGGAGTAGGGCTCGCCATGCGCGGGGACTGGCCGGGCATCGACCCCGCCGAGGTTACCCATGCCACTGCCCCCGTAAATTGGCGCATCGGTGTTGAGCACTTCGCGCCAACGACCGGGAGACGGGACACCCAGGGGAAACGCCGGGCGCGGCACGGGCGTGAAGTTGCAGACGATGGCGAGCTCCTGGCTGCCGTCGGCCGTACGGCGGAGGAAGGAGAGGGTGCTCTGATCGCCGTCGTTGCAGTCGATCCATTCGAAGCCGGCGGGGTCCGAATCGGTGGAGTGGAGCGCGGGCGTTGTGCGGTAGAGGGCGTTGAGGTCGCCGGTGAGGCGCTGAAGCCCGGCGTGGGGCGGGAAGGCCGTGAGGTGCCAGTCCAGGCTGGAATCGTGGTTCCATTCGGCGCGCTGGCCGAACTCGTCACCCATGAAGAGGAGCTTCTTGCCCGGCAGGCAATACATGTAAGCGAGCAGCGTGCGGAGGTTGGCGAACTTCTGCCAATCGTCACCGGGCATTTTCCCGAGGAGGGATCCCTTGCCGTGGACAACCTCATCGTGGGAGAGGGCGAGGACGAAGTTTTCGGTGAAGCCGTAGATCGCGCGGAAAGTGAGCTGGTGGTGGTGGTACTTGCGGTGGACCGGGTCCTCGGCGAGGTACTTGAGCGTGTCGTGCATCCAGCCCATGTCCCACTTGAAGCCGAAGCCGAGCCCGCCCATGGACGTCGGGCGGGAGACCATGGGCCAGGCGGTGGATTCTTCAGCGAACATCTGGATGCCGGGGTCGAAGGCGTAAGCGAGCTCGTTGAGCTTGCGCAGGAAGCTGATGGCGTGGAGATCTTCGCGCCCGCCGAACTCGTTGGGGAGCCACTCACCGGCCTTGCGGGAGTAGTCGAGGTAGAGCATTGAGGCGACCGCATCGACGCGGAGGCCATCGGCGTGGAACAGGTCGAGCCAGAACAGGGCGCTGCTGAGGAGAAATGAGCGCACTTCGTGGCGGCCGTAGTTGAAGATGAGGCTGCCCCAATCGGGATGGTAGCCCCGGCGGGGGTCGGCGTGCTCGTAGAGGTGGGAGCCATCAAAACGGGCGAGGGCGAAGTCATCGGCGGGAAAGTGGGAGGGGACCCAGTCCAGGATGACGCCGATCCCGTGCTGGTGGAGCACGTCGATCAGGTACATGAGATCCTGCGGGGCGCCGAAGCGGCTGGTCGCGGCGAAGTAGCCGGTGGACTGGTAACCCCAGGAGCCATAGAAGGGGTGTTCCATCACGGGCAGAAACTCGACATGGGTGAAGCCGTGCTCGGCGACGTAGCGGGCAAGGCGGGGAGCGAGCTCGCGGTAGGAGAGTGACCTGCCGTCATCACGCATCCACGAGCCAAGGTGCAGCTCGTAGATCGCAACGGGGGCATCGTGCCGGTTCATGGCGGCGCGGCGCTGCATCCACTCGCGGTCCTGCCACTCGTAGTCAAGCCGGTGGACGATGGATGCCGTCGCGGGCGCCTCTTCGGCGCGGAAGGCGAACGGGTCGGCCTTGAGGAATTCGCCGCCGAGGCGGCTGGCGATGTGAAACTTGTAGCGGTCGCCTTCGGAAGCGCCGGGTACGAACCCTTCCCAGATGCCCGAGCCGCCGAGACTGTGGAGCGGGCTCGCGGCGGTGCTCCATTCGTTGAAGTCGCCAACGACGCTGACCTTGCGGGCGTTCGGGGCCCAGACGGCGAAGTTCACGCCGGCCACGCCTTGGCGGTCGAGGGGGTGAGCCCCGAGGCAGCGATACAGCCCGGCGTGGGTCCCTTCGTTGAAGAGATAAAGGTCCTGGGAGCTCAGAAGCGACGGTGCAGGGGTCTTACCGGGCATTGGGATGACTGACCTCCATGGGTCACTCGGCGGTGCGGGTGGTTTCCATCAGGTCGAGGATCCCCTGGAGGGGAATGTCGAGCCAGGCGGGGCGATTTTCCAGCTCCGCGCGCACCTCGTGGAGCGCGCGGGCCAGGAGATAGCAATCGAGGAGGAGACGGTGCTCGGCGCCATCGGATGTGATGACGCCAGCCGGGGCGGCAACCTCCAGGTACCCGGCAAGGTACTCCCCGGATGTGAAGATACGCCACGCGCTGGCCCATTCGCCGAGCCCAGCGGATGAGCCGGCGGCCTGCGACTCCAGCAGGTCGCGGAGCGCGGCACGGCTGGCGTAGTCGAACGAGCGCAGCATTCCGGCGATATCGCGGAACGGAGACCGTTTGGTGCGGCGGTCGCTGAGGGAGCGGCCCGACTCGCCTTCGAAATCGATGAAGACAGGCTCGTGCCCGGCGACGAGCACCTGCCCGAGGTGGAGGTCGCCGTGACACCGGATCCTCGTGCTGGCCAGGGGACGGGCAGCGATCGCCTGGAGGCGATCGAGGATGGGCCCTTCGAGTTCCAGTACCGCTTCGGCATGCTCGCGCGTGGCCGGTTCGAGGGTCGCGAGGGCGCCGCGCAGGGTGCGGAACGCATCGCGCGCCTGCGTACGGAACGCCTGGGCCAGCGCTCGCTGGTAGAAGGGGGTGTAGCGTTCGGTCGCGAACGCGGGGTCATCGCTGCTGGCCGCGAGCGCGGCGTGCAGCCGGCCGGTGTGGGCGCCGAGTTCGCGGGCAAACTCGAGCCAGGACCCGGCGGCATCGCGGAACGCGGGTGGGACCGGGGGGGCATCAAGCGGGTGGGCGCGGCGGGGGATCGCCGGGGGGTCCAGGCGCGATGCGGCTGCTTCCTCGAGCATGCGCGAGAGTTCGTCGGCCGCGAAGGTCCAGGCATCATAGCGGGCGGGGATCAGCTCCTCGAGGATGGCGGTGATGGTTGGCTTCTGTCCGGGCACGTTGTAGGTGGCCAGGCCGCCGAGCCGGGGGACGGCGGGAGCGGAGGGGCCGCCCTGAAGGTGGCGCTGCAACTCGACCTGGGGATGGATCCCCGGTTCCAGGCGGCGGACGAACTTGACCGCGGCGCGCCCCGGATAGATGACGGAGGTGTTGCTCTGGTCACCGCGGTGGGCCGCGGAGGGAAAGCCATCGCCGCGCGGGGGGACCCGGAACCCCGGTTCCAAGGAGAAGGTCAGGGTACCGGCGGCGCCGGTCAGGCGATGCCTGCCGCGGAACGCATCGAGGAGCGCATCGGCAACTTCCGGGACGGCCAGCCCATCGACCAGGTGGAACGGCTCGCCGGAGGGGCCCTCGATCGGAGCGATGAGCGCCCATGGGACGTTGCGCTCGATGGCGAGGGCGCGCTCGGCCGGGAGCGCCGCGAGGACCAGCCAGTGCTGGTCGGGCTCGCCGGTCAGGTACTCGGCCGACGTCATGACGCAAACCGCATCGACACCCGGGGAAGGGCGCAGGGGGATCACTTCCGTGATGGAGAGCCGCCGGATGGCGCGAGCGCCGATACCGAACCAGCGCCGCCCGGGCAGGTAACTGGCCAGCGCCTGTTCGAGCTGGTGGTGGCGAGGGCCGAGCAACTCGCGCCAATCCCGCTCAAACGTGAGCGGCCGGAGAGAGCCGGGATCGCCGGGAGACGGGACGGTGGCCGGTTCGAGGAGGAACCAGTAGAACGTGTGTGGCCCGAGCGAGAGGAAGTAGGGGTCACCGGCGATGGGCGGGAAACGGTTGTGCCCGAACATCTCGATGGGGGTGTACCCGGCGCAGGCGGGGATACTGAGGTTGACGGGCTGAGTGAATCGCGACAGGTTTGCGACAACGAGGATGCGTTCGCCTTCGAACTCACGGAGGAAGGCGAGGACGCGGCGGTTGTCGGATTCGACGAAGGTCATCGAACCCCGGCTGAACGCGCGATGGCGCGTCCTGAGCGAGATGAGGCGCCGCATCCACCAGAGCAGGAGTGATGGATTCGACTGCTGAGCATCGGCGTTGATGGCTTCGTAGTGGTATTCGGGGTCGATGATGACGGGGAGGTAGAGGCGCTGGGGGTTCGCGCGGGAGAAGCCGGCGTTGCGGTCGGCGCTCCACTGCATGGGGGTGCGCACACTATCACGGTCGCCGAGGTAGATGTTATCGCCCATGCCGATCTCATCGCCGTAGTAGATGACGGGGGTGCCGTTCATGGAGAGCAGGAGGGCGTTGAGGAGCTCGATGAGACGGCGGTTGTGGCCGAGGAGTGGCGCCAGGCGGCGGCGGATGCCGAGATTGATGCGGGCGCGATCGTCGCGCGCGTAGACGCGGTACATGTAATCGCGCTCTTCATCGGTAACCATTTCGAGCGTGAGCTCATCGTGGTTCCGGAGGAAGAGGGCCCACTGGGAAGCGTCAGGGATCTCGGGAGTCTGTTCGAGGATTTCGGTGATGGGGTAGCGATCCTCCATGCGGACGGCCATGAAGAGCCGCGGCATGAGCGGGAAGTGGTAGGCCATGTGGCACTCATCGCCTTCGCCGAAGTATGCAGCTGCGTCTTCGGGCCACTGGTTGGCCTCGGCGAGGAGCATGCGCCCGGGGAAGTGCCGGTCGACGTGAGCGCGCAGTTCCTTCAGGAAGGCGTGGGTCTCCGGGAGGTTCTCGCAGCTGGTCCCCTCGCGTTCGAACAAGTAGGGGACGGCATCGAGGCGAAAGCCATCGACGCCCATGGCGAGCCAGAAGCTGGCGACATCGAGGATCTCCTGGCGGACGCGGGGGTTATCGAAGTTCAGGTCCGGCTGGTGGGAGTAGAAGCGGTGCCAGAAGTACTGACCGGCGACGGGATCCCAGGTCCAGTTCGAGCGTTCGAAATCCTTGAAGATGATGCGCGCATCGGCGTATTCGGTGGCGTTGTCACGCCACACGTAGTAGTCGCGGATCGGGCTGCCGCGGGGGGCGCGGCGGGCGCGCTGGAACCAGGCGTGCTGATCGCTGGTGTGGTTGACCACGAGCTCGGTGATAACGCGGAGGCCGCGGGCGTGAGCTTCGGCAAGGAACTTCTTGAAGTCGCGCAGGGTGCCGTAGTTGGGGTGGACCCGGCGGTAGTCGGCGATATCGTAGCCATCGTCGCGGAGGGGGGATTCGTAGAAGGGGAGAAGCCAGATGGCGGTGACGCCGAGTTCCTGGAGGTAGCCGAGCTTCTGCGTGAGCCCGGCGAAGTCACCGATGCCATCGCCGTTGGCATCCATGAAGGCGCGGACGTGGACCTCGTAGATGACCGCATCCTTGAACCAGAGCAGGTCGCCAGCGGGCCCGGTGGAACGCGCTTGGCCAATGCGGGCGGTATTGGTCACGCGGGACATCCCTTCCTTGCGCAGGTGCGGGCTTCGCGGGGGCTTGCGGCGCGCACGGCTTCTCCGCCTTCCAGTTCAACGCATTCCGCGGCTGGCTGCCACCCGGGAGCCGGCGCAGACAGCCAGAATGGTGGCGGGAGCGGCGCGCGTGTGCCAGTATCTTGCCTGCCTGTCGCCCGGACGGACGCATGTGAAGGAGGAACGCCTTGGGATTCGCACTATCGAAGATGCAGTTGACGAGCTCCGCTTTCGAGCAGGGAGGCCGGATCCCCGCCAAATACACCGGGGAAGCTGAGAACGTGTCCCCGGCACTGGCCTGGAGTGGCGCGCCGGAGGCGGCACGCTCCTTCGCCGTGGTTTGCCACGACCCTGACGCACCGCTGGTGTCGAAGGGTTCGTACGGGTACGTGCACTGGGTGCTGTACAACATCCCGGCCTCGGTCACGAGCCTGGCGGAAGGCGCCCAGGGGCACACCTCGGGCCTGAGCGATTTCGGCAAGCCGGGCTACGGCGGCCCGATGCCGCCCAACGGCCACGGGACGCACCACTACTACTTCTGGGTGTTCGCGCTGAACGAGGAACTGAACCTGGAGCCGGGCCTGACCCTCTGGCAGCTGCTCGAGAAGATTGAGCCGCACACGCTCGGGATGAACCGGCTGGTGGGCACCTACTCGCGCGCCTGAGGCGGTGAGCCGCGGGCTGGCGGCTACTCCAGGCCGGCCTCGGCCCGTTCCCAGCGGGTGATCAGGTCATCGAGGTAGCGGCGCTGGTCGGTGGTGAACGGCGCGTCCGCGAGGAGTGCCCGGATTGCCGTGGTATCGCCGGCGTTCATTGCGGCCGTCAGGGCCGCCCGGTGGGGCGTATCCTGGAGCCACTGGCTTTCGAGCCATTCGCGCAGGGTGACCACAAACAACGCGGTTGTCGCCATCGATGTACCTCCGGTGAACTGACCAGGCTGTCCGGCGGACTCAGTAGAGCCGCGCGGCGGCCTCTTCCAGTATGCGCCGCTCGTCAACCGTCATGGGGGCGTACCCCGTGGCGTTGGCGGCGTTGGCGGCGATGCGCGAAGGGTAGCGGGCCCCCGGGATTGCGACGGAGACACCCGGGTTGGAGAGGACGTAGCGGAGGAGGTTTTCCGGTGTCAGCGGGCCCGCGACGCCTGCGGCGACCATGCCCCGGATGGTGCTGGTCCGCCCCGAACCACCAAGCGGACGCATGACAATGACGCCCACATCGTGCCGGGCGGCGAGGCCGATGAGCGGCGCGGTGACGGGGAAGAAGGCGGAGTACTCGAGCATGACGGTGGCGAACTCGCCCGAGGTGATCGCGCGCTCAAGGATCTCGAGGTTGTGGGAGGAGATGCCAATGTGGCCGACGAGCCCGCGGTAGCGGGCGGCCTGCAAGCCTTCGAGTGCGCCACCGGGGGCCATGACGTCGTCCCAGGCGGCGGCGGTCGAAATGTCGTGGAGCTGGTAGAGGTCGACCGCCTCGATGCCGAGCACCCGGAGCGAGCGGTCGACGTCGTACTGAGCGCCGCTGGCGGTGTGGCTGAACGTCTTGCTCCCGAGGATGAAGTCCTTCCCGCGGCGGCGGATGACCTCGCCAAGCAGGTGTTCGCTGCCCTCGTAGTCGCGGGCGGTGTCGATGAAATCGATGCCGGCATCGAGAGCGGCGAGGACGGTCTCAACGGCCTCGGGCGAGTGGGGCGTGTCCATCGCGCCGAGGCCGAGTTCGGAGACGTGCAGGCCGGTCCAGCCCAGCCTCCGCCGGGCGAGGGAAGGCATCGGGCGAGCCTCCCGCGCTACCCGAGGACGCCGTTGACGGCCAGCCGGTCCAGCGCTTCGCCTTCAATGCCGAGCTCAGCAAGGACATCGAAGGTGTGCTGGCCGGCAGCCGGCGCGGGGCCACGCGCGCCGGTATCCGTGCCGTAGAGCTTGAAGGGGGTGTCGAGCGTTTCGAAGGGGCCGGCGGTTGGATGCTCGACGGTGGTGAACCAGCCCATCTCGCGCGCCTGGGGATCGTTGACGCCTTCGGTCACGGTGGAAACGGGAGACCAGATGAGGCCTTCGGCATCGAAGCGTGCGGCCCATTCCGCGAGGGGCCGTTCGGCGATGATCGGCTCGATCATCGCTGTGAGCTGGGCGCTATGCGCGAGGAGGCCGGGGAGCGCGTTCCAGCGCTCATCATCGGCCCATTCGGGCTTGCCGATGGCCCGGCAGATGGCCCCCCAGTAGAACGGGAACGGTTGCGTATGGACGAAAAGGACCCAGCGGCCATCGGCGCAGAGGTAGGAGTTCCATGCGGGGTGGGTGGGCGCTTTGCGGCTGATGCGGGGCGGGTCCATGCGGGCGACCAGGGCGGCGGAGTAGTCTCCGGCGATGGTCCACATGCCGCTGGCCTGGAGGGTGGTCTCCATGTGCTGGGCCTCGCCGGTGCGTTCGCGCTGGAGCAGGGCGGCGAGCACGCCGGCAAGGATGTTGAGCGAGGTCGAGTGGTCGCCCTGGGCGCCGCGGCAGAGCGGGGGTGGAGCATCGGGCTCGCCGAGGAGGCCCATGATGCCGGAGCGCGCCCAGAAGGCTGCGTAATCGTAGCCGGGGCGATCCTGGTCGGGGCCATGGGCGCCGTACCCGCTGAAGGAGGCATAGACGACCTTCGGGTTGACCGCGCGGATGTCCTCGAAGGTGAGGCCGAAGCGCACGCGGCGGCGCTGGATCAGGTTCGTAAGGAAGACATCGGCGGTTGAGGCGAGCTGTTTGACGAGCTCGGGTCCGCCGGGCTTGTCCAGGTCGATGGTGACACTGCGCTTGCCGCGGTTGTCGAGCTCGATGGCCGGGTTGAACTGGAAGGGATAGGGGTAGCCGAGAGCCTGGATGGGGAACGCACGGAAGGCATCGCCACCGGGGGGCTCGACCTTGATCACATCGGCGCCGAGGTCGGCCATCAGGGCGGTAGCGGCCGGCGCAGCCAGCCAGTTGGCGACTTCGACAATGCGGATTCCATCCAGTGGTGCGGACATGTGGCCCCCTCGCTTTCGAACATGCGCACGTGCGCGCCTGGCGTGCATGTTACGGGGAGCGGCCAGAGATCATCCACCCGTTATGGTAAGCATCCGGGCTGCGGGGATGCCGGGGCCAGAGAGACCGGGGGTCAGGGCGGTCCCGCGTTGCGGTGGGAGGTCCCGCCAAGCAGCTGATCGACGGTTTCGAGGAGCTTCGGGACATCGATCGGTTTGGTCAGGTAGCCGCGGGCGCCGATCTGGAGGAGGCGTTCAACGCGCCGGGGAGTCGCATCGGCGCTGACGATGACGACGGGGATATCGGAGGTGGCGGGGTTGTGGAGGAGGCGCTGGAGCACTTCTTCGCCAGGGATATCGGGGAGGTGAAGGTCGAGGAGGATGAGGCCGGGCCGGTGGTCGCGGGCGAGCTGGAGGCCGATTTCGCCCTGCATCGCGGGAATGACCACGATGTTCTGGCGGTGGGCGAGGATGTGCTGGATGACCTTGAAGTTGGCCAGGTTGTCCTCGATGCAGAGGATGGCGCCGGCGACCGCCGAGGCGGCGGGGTCGGGAGCGAGGATGGCGGTGCGGGCAGCCTCAACGACGGGGGACTCAGCCTTCTTGAGGGTGACGGTGAAGGTGCTCCCCCGGTCGGGGTTGCGGGCGGCGGTGATGGCGCCGTCCATGGCTTCGATGAGGCTCCTGCAGAGACTGAGGCCGAGGCCCGTGCCCTCGATCCCCGAGGCTTCCATCCCGAGCCGGTCGAACGGAGCGAAGAGACGTTCGAGATCGCCAGCGGGGATGCCGATGCCTGAGTCGGAGATGGAGAATTCGACCAGGGAGTCGCCCTCAACGCACTCGATACGGACGAAGCCGCCTTCGACGTTGTACTTGATGGCGTTGGAGACGATGTTCATCAGCACCTGGGTGAGGCGCTGGCGATCGGCGAGGACGTAGCACTGGTTGTGCCCGTTGCCGCGAAGGAGCTGGAGGCGGCTGCGTGCGGCGGCCGGTTCCATCAGACGGAAGACCTCGGCGAAGACGGCGGAGGCATCGACCGGCTCGATCGAGAGGGCGAGCTTGCCGGATTCGATGCGGGAAATGTCGAGTACGTCATCGATGAGGGCGAGGAGGTGGCGGCCAGCGCGGAGGATGTGGTCGACGCTTTCGGCCTGGTCGTCGGTGAGGCGGTCCATCTGGAGGACCTGGGAGAAGCCAAGGATGACGTTCAAGGGGGTGCGGAGCTCGTGGCTCATCCGAGAAAGGAACTCGCTCTTCGCCTGGTTGGCGCGTTCGGCCTCCTCGCGGGCGGTGCGCAACCCCTGTTCGGTGAGCTTGAGGACGGAGACATCCTGGACGTTGACGGC
>CAZRUZ010000063.1:0-13833 GCA_964603275.1 uncultured Anaerolineaceae bacterium
TGGTACCCCCGGCAGGAATCGAACCTGCGCCTTCGGCTCCGGAGGCCGACACTCTATCCGCTGAGCTACGGGGGCGAACCGCGCTCCATCGTATCGCGTCGCCCGCGTTACCGCACCCGCGGGACGCCAGGATCAGGCGCGGCTGAACGCGAAGACTGCCGCCCCGAGCAGGATCGCCTGGAGCATCGCCGAACTGGCCATGAGCCAGAGCCCGGCAGCCCGCTCGCGGGTGTGCAGGACTATGCCGCCGATGGTATTCACGGCGAGAATTCCTGCACCAAGGTAGGCGATGCGCAGGAGCTCTTCCTTGTCGCCCACCCGCACGATTCCGCCGAGGGCAGGGAAGCTCAGTTCAACTACCTGGGGCAGACCCGGGTATTCAGCAAAGACGTAGCCACTCAGCAGCGCGCACAGTGCCGCGCTCAGACCCACCGCGATCAGTGCGACTCGGTCGCGCCAGAACGGAAGAGCGGCCAGCCCCGTCGCCTCACTGCGCTGCACGTGCGACGCGACAGGGCCGAGCGCGGCCCGCGCCTGGATCTCCTCCGCGAACGCTGCCTGGTCGAGCACGGTGATCGCATACGACTCGTCGTTGGTCACGACGTACAGCAGCTCGTCGGGCGCGGAGTGCGTCGAGTAGAAGAGCGTGTACCCCACTCGCTTCACATCCGAGCCGCCGATGTGGCAACCCCACCAGTTCAGGCCGCTGACGTGCGCCTCATCGATCGTCCTCCCGGGGACCATCCGCTGGATCGCCTCAATCGGGACGATGATCCGCCGGAAACCCCAGCGGATGGTCATCGTGTCGCGGTCCACAAGGTACGCCAGCGTGAACAGGCTGTACGTCCAGTGCGCGAAGACGACTGCCAGGACGGTGCACACTGCCGCCACAGCCCACCCGAGGAACGTCTTGAACTCGGCCTCGGCCCCGGCGGCAGTCTGGGCGGCGAGGAGCGCGGCGACGGCGGCCCATGCCGTGAACCCGCTGCCCGCGATCACGCCGAGCGCGCGAGGGGGCCTGAAGGCGACCGGCTCTAGTTTGTTACGCGTGCGCGTGCCGGCGTGCACCAATTCTGGTATTTCTCGCTTTTCCCACGGATACAGTCGTAGAAGAGTTCGCTCAGCTTGCTCGTCACCGGCCCCGGGCGGCCCGTGCCAACCGGCCGCCGGTCGACTTCGACGACCGGAGTCAGGTGTGCGGCGGTGCCGGTCATGAACACTTCGTCGGCGATGTAGAGCTCGGTCCGGTCGATCTCGCGCTGGAGGATGGGCACGCCCAGTTCGTTCGCGGCCAGTTCCATCACACTCCGGGCCGTGATGCCCTCGAGGACATTGTCGGCGGGCGTGGGGGTGATCAGGCGGCCGTCGCGGACCATGAAGATGTTCTCGCCGCTGCCTTCCGAGACGTGCCCGTTCTCGTTGAGCATGATCGCCTCGTCGAAGCCGTTGGCGTTCGCCTCGGTCTTCGCAAGGGCGCTGTTCACGTAGATGCCCGTGACCTTCGCCCGCGGCGGGATACCCGTGTCCTGGACGCGGCGCCAGGTGCTCGTATGGCAGCGCGCTACCTCGGGCAGGTAAGCAGGGAACGGCGTGAGGAAGATGAGCGTGCTGCTCTCCAGGTTGTGCAGGCGCACGCCAAGCTGTTCGCTGGAGAGGTACACCATCGGCCGCAGGTACACGTCCTCGGTGAAGCCGCTGCGCTCGACCAGCTCAACCGCAATCTCGCAGAGCCGGTCCACCGTCTCATGCATCTGGAGGGTCAGGATCTTCGAGCTCTGGCCGAGCCGCTCGAAGTGCTCGCGCAGCCGGAAGAGGTAGGTCGTCTGGTCGTCCTCGTTCCAGTTGCCACGGACACCTTCGAAGACCGCCGTACCGTAGTTGAACGCGTGGGTCATGACCCCGATTTTCGCCTCGCTCAGCGGGACGATGTTGCCCTGGAAGTACGCGTACGGTGTCGGCATGGCTCTCCTCTGCCCGGCAGTCCGGGTGTAGTGCTCAGTATAGTCCCGGGCGGGGTTCCGTCCCCGCGGCGGTCAGGGTGCGGCCGGGGTCCGGCTGAAGAAGGTGGGGTCCTTGCACTCCGGGATGGTCGGTTCCAGCGAGGCGAGGCGGCGCCTCGCCTCGTCCGGCGGCGTCGGCGGCGGCGTGGTAACCAGCGAGGTGGGGTCGCTGACGGCCGCCTCCAGGTAGGCAACGAAGGCAGTGTTGTACTCAGCCAGGTCGGCGGGGGGGTTGAGCGCCCGCATCTCATCGGCGAACTCCCTCACCACCTTCGCGATGTCCGCGGCGGTGGTCTTGCTCAGGAGGGCGTTGGAGAAGTTGCTGGTCCCAATGCAAACCGCCCGCAGGTAGTCCTCATCGCTCCCCGCCGGACCTGAAGGGCCAGCCGGGGAATCGTCATCGTCGCCGCAGCCCGCCACCGCCAGGATGGCCGTCGCGCAGACAAGCAGCATGAGGAACCGTCTCATGGAGTCCCATGCTACAACGCGCCATGGTTCAGGCGAGTTCAGAGCAGCAGCCGTTTGGGCGCTGACCGTGGCTCCCGCCGCCAGTTGTGCACGAGGTACCGCTTCTCACCGTCGCGCTCGGCAATCTCAATCCGGCAACGCCCGGTTTCCACCGCGATGCCCGCGGCCTGCCGCCGCCAGGCGCCGAGGGCACCCGCATCCGGGAGGGTGAAGACGGCGGGGAATTCCTCCAGCGCGCCAGCCATGGCGTCGCCCAGGGCTGCCAGCCAGCCGAGACAGACTTCCGCCAGCCCGAAGTGGAAGTCCCGGTCGCCAAACGTTATCAGCACCCGATCCGGTCCCGATTCGTTCCCGGCAGCGAGGAGCGTCGAGCCGAAATGCGAAAGCGAGAGGTCGGTCGCCACCCGGTAGACCGGGCCGAGCGTCTCGTGAGCCGCAAGGACCTCGGCGGCGCGAAAGGCGTGGAGGCGGAACTCGGTCGCGTGGACGTCCGCGGCGAGGCTGACCCCGCCGTTATCGAGCCACGCCTGCCACTCCGCGCCGCCATCGCGGAGCACGTAGAGCATCGACGCCTGGTAGTCCGCGGCCGCCCTGATGAGGGCGATAGCGGAGACGTAGTTGCCCCATTCCACCGCATGCAGCGCCGCAAGCCGTGCCAGCCAAGCGCGAGACCAGAGGCCCAGCGATGCCGCGAGAAGCTGCGTCCGGGACTTCGCTCCGGTCGAAGCCGATGCGATCGCCCCCTCCAGCTCGAGCCCCTGGACCACCAGGTCGCACTCAGCTCCGAGCAGGAATCCGGTCTGCCGGTGGGCATCTGCGCTCCCCTCCGACCCCGCGGGCGGCCGCGGAGCACGGGCGGCTCCCGGGGTCACCCGCGGCGGCGAGACCCGGTGCTCGCTCATTCGCCCCCGTCCTCGTCCTCGTCCTCGTCCTCGTCACCCTCGTCATCGAGGCTGGCGTAGTAGGCGCGCAGTTCCTCAAGCAGGGCACGTTGCCGCATGCGAGAGCGCTCATCGGAGAAGCCCGCGTGCAGCACCCAGTTCAGCACCAGCGGGTCGAGCCGGACCTCGGGCGCCGCATCGACCAGGTCGAGGGCATGGTCCAGGTAGTGGCGCTCCCAGGCGTGGAACGTATCGATCGCCGTCGCCTCCCCGAACGGCTCGCCGAGGCGTTCGTCCGGGATTTCGTGGAATGCGGCGAACAATTCCCGCAACGAAGCTCGCAACCTGGCCTCCGCATCCGTCAGGGTCGGCTCCCCATCGTCCGCCGTCGTGCAGCTGAAGCGCGGCGGCTCGGCCGGCCCACCCGCGAGCCATCGGCCAAGGGCAGCCGCACAGGCCTCCTGGCTCCCCGCGAAGTGCGCGACCAGCTGCGCAATAGTCCCGCCCGTCCCTTCGATCACGCGGGCGTCGCCGCCTTCGGGAAGCGAGGTGACGATGTGGAGCACTGTGGCCTGGTCGAACATCAGGCGGTCGATGATAGCCCGGAGAGCGGGCGTCATGTCAGTGCCGCGCTCGCGGTGGGCGCCGCTCCGTCCGAGCGCGCGGCCGGGGCGGGGCCTCGCGTGCCGGCCGGGGCCCGAGCTGTTTGATCGAATCCCAGCCCGCATAGGCGGCCGCGGGGCCGAGCTCAGCCTCGATCGCGAGCAGCCGGTTGTACTTGGCCGTCCGCTCACTCCGGGCGGGGGCGCCGGTCTTGATCTGGCCGGCCCCCGTTGCCACCGCCAGGTCGGCGATGAACGTGTCCTCGGTCTCGCCGGAGCGGTGACTGATGACGGCCGTCCAGCCGGCGCGCTGGGCGGTCTCAATCGCCTCCATCGTCTCGGTCAGCGTGCCGATCTGGTTCAGCTTGATCAGCACGGAGTTGGCCGACTTCTCGCCGATTGCGCGGCGAATGCGCTCCGGGTTGGTCACCAGCAGGTCATCGCCGACAAGCTGGCAGCGGTTCCCGAGCTTCGCCGTGAGTGCGGCCCAACCTTCCCAGTCGTCCTCGGCCAGGCCGTCTTCGATCGACCGGATCGGGTACTTCTCCACCCACGACGCCCAGTGGTCGACCATCTGCTTGGAGGTAAGCACGCGCTTCTCCTTTGCGAGGGCGTACTTCCCCTTCGCGAAGAGCTCCGTGCTTGCCGGGTCAAGGGCGATCACGATGTCGCTCCCGGGTTTGTAGCCAGCCCGCTCGACTGCCTCGAGCACGGCCTGCACCGCTTCCTCGTTCCCCGGCAGCGAAGGGGCGAACCCGCCTTCATCACCCACCGAAGTGATCGCGCCGCGGTCGTGGAGCACGGCCTTCAGCGCCTGGTACACCTCCGCGCCCATGCGCAGTCCTTCGCTGAACGTCTCGGCTCCAGCCGGCATCACCATGAATTCCTGGAAGTCGGTCGAGTCCGGCGCATGCTTCCCGCCGTTCAGGATGTTGAACATCGGCACGGGCAGGCGGTGGGCGGAACTCCCGCCCAGGTACCGGTAGAGCGGCAGGCCAAGGGAATCGGCGGCGGCCCGGGCAACAGCCAGCGAAACGCCGAGGATGGCATTCGCGCCAAGCTTCCCCTTGTTCGGTGTGCCGTCCATCTCGCAGAGCAGCCTGTCGATGACGCGCTGCTCCGTTGCGGGAAACCCGCTAAGTCCCTTCGCGACCACGCTGTTGACGTTCTGGACCGCCTTGAGCACGCCCTTGCCGCCGTAGCGCCGGCCCCCGTCGCGCAGTTCGACCGCCTCGTGCGCACCCGTGGATGCCCCCGAAGGCACCATCGCCTCGCCCATTGCGCCATCGTCGAGGCCGACAGCCACGTACACGGTGGGGTTGCCGCGGGAGTCGAGGACCTCGCGCGCCTGGATCTGCTCGATGAACATGGTTGCTCCTTGGCCTGGCCGGCGGTCTAGCCGCGGACCTCGGGCGCGTCGCTCAGCGGGATGAGCGCGTCCGGGCTCGCGAGGTAGTCGATGTAGAGGATCCCGTTGATGTGGTCGATTTCGTGTTCGAGCGCTTCGGCCATCAGGTCGTTTTCCGACTTGATGCGGACTTCCTTGCCGGAATACGGGTCGATACCCTGCGCGACAACCTTCACCGACCGCGTGATCTCGCCACGGTAGCCCGGCACCGAAAGGCAACCCTCATCCACGCGCCGCTCTCCGGAACGCTTCACGATCTCCGGGTTGATCAGCGCGATGGGCTCCTTGTCGCCGACATCGATGACCACCACGCGCAGGGAAACCCCAATCTGGGGCGCCGCGAGGCCCACCCCGGGCGCGTCGTACATGGTTTCCCACATGTCTTCGATGAGTTTATGGATCGACTTGTCGACGGTCCGGACGCGCCGGGCCTTCTCGCGGAGGACCGGGTCGCCTGCGCGCCGGATGGGGATGATTGCCAAAGCTCTGCTCCCTGGCAGGGTGGATGGCGGTTGCCGCACGGTAGTGTATCTCGCACGAGCGGTTAACGCGCACGTTGCGGCCGACTTAGTGTAGAACCTACACTAAGTCCGATGACCACCCCTCGCCCGGGACGCTGGGCACTCATCGTCATTGGGAGCGGTATTTCGGGACTGTTCGTCGCCCTCGAAGCCCGCCGCCTCGGGCCTGTGCTCGTGCTCACCAAGGGCAGCATCGATGACTGCAACACCCGCTGGGCGCAGGGTGGCATCGCGGCGGCGGTCGGCCCCCTCGACACCCCCGAACAGCACCTGGCCGACACGATCGCCGCTGGCGCGGGACTCGTCGACGAAACGGCCGCCCGCATCCTCTGCTACGAGGCGCCCGCCCGCATCCGCGACCTCATCCGGTACGGCGTCGCCTTCGATTCCCTCGGCGGCGAAGTCGCGCTCGGGCGCGAAGCCGCGCACAGCCGCTCGCGCATCCTTCATGCCGGGGGCGACCGCACCGGCGCAGAGATCGAGAACGCGTTGACCGCCGCCGCCCAGGACCCATCCATCACCATCCTCGATCACACCCTCGCGACGGGCCTGATGGTCCGCGATGGCCGCGTCAGCGGCGTCGAGGCGGTGGCACTTCAGACCGGCGCCGCGGAATCGTACGAAGCCGACAACGTGGTGCTGGCGACGGGCGGCGCGGGCCAGCTCTACTCGCACACCACCAACCCCGAAGTTGCAACCGGAGACGGCATCGCCCTCGCCTTTGACGCGGGCGCCGAAATCGCCGACATCGAGTTCTACCAGTTCCACCCGACCGCCCTCTGCGTGCCCGGCGTCCCCACCTTCCTGATTTCGGAAGCCGTGAGAGGCGAAGGCGCGACGCTGCGCAACGCCAGCGGCGAAGCATTTATGTCGCGTTACCACCCCCTTGGCGACCTTGCCCCCCGGGACGTTGTGGCCCGCGCGATTGTGGCCGAAATGCGCCGCGAACGGGCGGAAAACGTCGCCCTCGACTGCACCGGGCTCAAGTCCGTCGACCTGGCCGCCCGCTTCCCCGCCATCTTCGCCTTCTGCCAGCAGGTCGGCATCGACATGCGCCACGACCCGATCCCCGTCTCCCCGGCCGCGCACTACCTGATGGGCGGCGTGCGGACCGACACTCACGGCAGGACCACCCTCGCCGGGCTCTACGCCTGCGGCGAAGTCGCCTGCACCGGAGTCCACGGGGCGAACCGGCTTGCCAGCAACTCACTCATGGAAACCATCGTTTTCGGAAAGCGCGCCGTCGAGCACATCGCCGCCGGCGGTGGGGGATCGGCGCCGAAAACCGCGTCCGTCGTTCCGGTCTGTGCGCCGGGCACCGCCGCGCCATCACACGCCGCCCTCCAGGCCCTCATGTGGGACGGCGCGGGGATCGAACGCACAGGGAAGGCGATGCGCGACGCGCTCTCCGAGATCGAGCACTGGCCCGCGGCCACCGGCGACGTGACCCGCCCGGGATTCGAACAGCGCCAGATGGCCGTCATGTCCTCGCTGATGTTGCGCGCCGCGCTCGCCCGCACCGAGAGCCGCGGCGGCCACTACCGCGGCGACTTCCCCGAGACCGACGACGCGCACTGGAAACGGCAGCAGGTGTTTGTCCGTGATCATTGAGCCCGCCCCCGTTGCCGTCATCCGGGATGCCGTGGCCGCGGCACTGGCCGAGGATCGGGCTGCCGACGATGCGACCACCCTCGCGACGGTCGCCCCGGACCTCGGGGGAACAGCCCGGTTCCTTGCCAAACAGGACGGCGTCCTCGCCGGGATGGGCGTCGTATTGGAGGTCTTCCGGCAGGTGGACCCGTCAGTCGCGCTCTCCGCGCTGGTCCCGGAGGGTGGCCGGTTCTCGAAGGGTGACGTCATCGCCGAGGTGAGTGGGCCGGTCCGCGCCATCCTCCAGGGCGAGCGGGTCGCGCTCAACTTCCTCCAGCGCCTCTCCGCCACCGCAACACTCGCCCGGGCCTTCGTCGATGCCGTGGCCGGCACCCGCGCCACCATCCTGGACACCCGGAAGACGACCCCCGGGCTCCGCGATCTCGAGAAGTACGCCGTCCGCTGCGGGGGCGGCACCAACCACCGCCGCGACCTCGCGGTGATGGCGATGATCAAGGACAACCACCGCGAGGCGCTCGCCCGCGAAGGGCTGACGCTCGCCGAAGGTGCCGCCGCCATCCGCGCCCGGACACCCGGGATCGCGGTCGAGATCGAGATCGACGCGCTCGACCAGCTCGAGGCGGCACTGGCCGCGAAACCCGAGTGGGTCCTGCTCGACAACATGCCGCCGGCCACCATGGCCGAGGCGGTCCGGCTAGCCCGCGGGCGCGCGAAGCTCGAGGCAAGCGGGGGTGTGAACCTCCAGACGGTGCGCGCCATCGCGGAGACCGGCGTCGATGCCATCTCCGCCGGTGCGCTCACCCACAGCGCCCGGGCGCTCGATATTAGCCTCGACCTGGAGTTCTGAACGGTCAGCGCAGGCCGATCGTACCGAGAAAGCCAATGGCGCCCCGCACCGCAGCATCATCCTGGTGCTGGTTGATTTCCAGGGTGTAGGCCGGCAGATGGCGGATACCCGCGACCACGTAACCCCACTCGACATCGCCGTCGCCGGGAGCCCGGTGATCACCGATGCCGAGGACGTCGTGCAGGTGCGCCCCGACGCAGCGGGTGCTCCACCCCGCAAGCCACTCGTGGCGGTCGATGAAGCCGAGCCGGTGCAGCACCTCTGCGTGGCCGACATCGTGCCAGTACCCGGCCTGGGCCGGATCGAGCCCCTCGAAGACCTGCTCGTACTCCCCGCGATGGGGGATCTCGTGATAGTGGTACCGGTTTTCGATGCCGATGGTCACACCGTGACGCCCGGCCCGCCGCACCAGCTCGACCAGCGAAACGCGCGCCTGCGCCAGGTACGGTTCGGCAAGCTCGCGGCGTTTCCGGATCGCGGTCTCCCGGACCTCCTTGACCCGTTCGTCATCGATCTGGCCTGCATCGAACATGCGGCGGAGCTGCAGCTCCTCGCCGAACTGCTCGGCAACATCGCCAACGTGCCCGAGGTGCACAACCAGCCTCGTGGCGCCGATGCGAGCGCACAGGTCGATGCTCTTCGCCGCATAGTCGATTGCCGCTCGGCGCTCATCCGGGTCCAGCGCCGCCAGGTTGCAGTGGGAGTTGCCCCGCCCATTCGAATGCCGCACCCATGGCGCCGGCTGGTGGACGGACGTGACGGGGAGCGCGGCGCTCTCGAGGATGCGCTCGACCTTCTCCATCGGCGTCGAGTGACTGATCTCGATCGCCTGGTAGCCCGCGTCCCGCGCGTAACGGGCAAAGGCCGCGCCATCGGCAAAGCGTTCCTGCTGGGCATACATCGTCGAAAGCGCGAGCGGCTTCATTCCGGGTTAGTCTCTCCTGGAGTGGGCTGGCGTGCCGCGGCGACTGCACCCAGGCTCACGCGGCGGGCAACGAGGAGGAGCGCCGGGGCGGCCAGTGCGGCGGCCATGCTCAGCCAGATCCCCGCAACGTCATCCTTGCCAAGGACCGGGACAGCGAGCCCCGCCACCAGCCCGGCGAACAGACAGAGCGGCAGGTTGATGAGCCCGGCCCGTCCCCGCGTCGCGATCGAAAGCGCGAACCATGGGATGGAGGCAACGAACAGCCACGCGACGACAAACAGGCTGACGAAAATGAGCGTGAACACGCAGCCTCAGGTTAGCAGCCGGGCGATATCGAAGTAGGTAATCACCAGGACGCCCGCCATCAACAGGGCGAAGCCGGCCAGGTGCACCAGCTGTTCCTTCTCCGGCGAGATGCGGCGGCCACCACGGAGGATCTCGATGAACACGAAGAACATCCGCCCACCATCGAGCATCGGCATGGGCAGCACGTTGAAGATGCCCAGGTTCAGGCTGAGCAGCGCCGCGAATTCGATCAGCGACCGCCACCCTTCCTGTTCAATGAGGCGCCCCGTCGAGTCGGCGATGCCGACCGGGCCCGTGAAGGCCGGTTCGCCCTCGCTCATCGAGGCGCCGCTCGTGCCGCTGACCTGCACGCGGACCTCGTTCACCGTCAGGCGCATGATGTCCAGGAGGGCGCCCGCTCCATGGGGGATGGCCTCCCACGGCGGATACCAGACCGTCTCGGTGAAAGGATAGAGCGGTTCAGCGCGGGTGCAGTTCCCGTCGCTGTCGAACTCGATACAGGTAGCCGGTTGTGAAATGCGGATCCCCGTCGGGCCCTGTCCCGGCGGAGGGGACCAGCGCGCGTAGACCTCCGCGGTGAGTGTCGAGCCACCGCGATTGATCACCCACTCCTGAACCTCGCCCAGGTTCAGGCGGTTAGCGAACACCAGCTCGCTGGTGTTTTTGATCTCCCGCCCCTCGACCTCGAGGACGATGTCGCCGGGCTGCAGCCCCTGCAACGGCGCCGATCCATCGCGCATCGAACCGGTGATGAGTGCCTCGGCAGCGGGCGACCCGGGGCTCACCTCGGAGACCTGGGCCATCGAGAGCGAGCGCTCGCGGGGGATCATGTAGCCGACCCCCATCAGCAGGACCGCCACCACCAGGTTCATGAATACGCCGGCAAACAGCACCACCAGCCGCTTCCACGCCGGGGCCGCTGCCAGCGAACGGGGATCGCTCGGGTCTTCTTCGCCGAGCAACCGCACAAACCCGCCTATCGGCAGCCAGTTCACGGTGTATTCCGTCTCGCCACGGCGCATGTACGTCCAGGCCCGCGGAGGGAAGCCGATGCCGAATTCCAGCACCTTGATCCCGAACGCCTTCGCCGCGATGAAGTGCCCGAACTCGTGGATCACCACCAGGATGACCAGCAACGTGAGGAACGGCACGACCGCCCGGAGGATGGCGACGGCATCGAAAGCAAGGAAGAGGACAGTCATGCGGGTGCTCCAGCAGGGACGGCCCGCGCCTGCGCGCGCGCCCGGGCGTCCGCTTCAAGGATCGCCTCCAGATCAGGATCGGCAACCGGGCGGTGTTCCCCCATCACCGCTTCGATCACGGTGGGTATATCGAGGAAGCCGATCTCCCCGGCGATGAAGCGCTCCACGGCCACCTCGTCGGCCGCTGCCATGGCTGCGGGGAACGTCTCGCCCAGCCGGCCAGCCTCCATCGCCAGTCGCAGGCAGGGGAACCGGTCCATGTCCGGCCGTCCGAAGTTGAGTGTGCCGACAGCCGCAAGGTCGAGCGCCGGCATGGGTGATACAGGCATACGCTCAGGATAGGCGAGTGCGAGCTGGATCGGCAGGCGCATGTCGGGCACGCCCAGCTGGGCCTTCACGCTCCCATCGCTGAACTCGACGAGGGAATGGACGATGGATTCGCGGTGCAGGACGACGTCGACCTTCTCCATGGGGACGTCGAAGAGCCACATCGCCTCGATCGTCTCCATGCCCTTATTCATCAGCGTCGCAGAATCGACGGTGATCTTGGCGCCCATCTTCCACGTCGGGTGGTTAAGTGCCTGTTCAGCCGTCACGGTGGCCAGCTGCCTGCGGCCGTAGTCGCGGAAGGCGCCACCACTGGCGGTGAGCAGGATCCGGCGGATCGCGTGGCCTTCTTCGCCCCAGAGGCACTGCCAGATGGCCGAGTGCTCACTATCGACCGGCCGGAGATCCCCGCCTCCACGCTCCATCGCCCGCCGGACGAGATGCCCGGCCATCACCAGCACTTCCTTGTTCGCGATGGCAACCGGCCGCCCGGCTTCCAGGGCCCGCAGCGTGGGCATCAGCCCGGCCGCCCCCGCGGTCCCGACCAGCGGGATATCGACCTCGGCGGCAACAGCCATCTCCTCAGGGGGCACGAAGCTGGCGCCCACCGCCGCGGCCGCATCGGACAGCACCGCCGACTTGGACTCGGCCGCCACGTAACGTGGCCGGAATTCACCGACCTGCTCGGCGAGCAACCCGGCATTGCGCCCCGCCGCCAGCGCCACCACCTCGAAACGGTCGGGCAGTTGCCGGATGACATCGAGCGCCTGCCGGCCAATTGAACCGGTTGAACCAAGGACGGCAATTCGGCGGCGGTTGCTCACAATCTGATCGTACGCGGCGGTCGTTCAGCGGGACAGCCGGGCACGGCTATCAGCTTACCGCGTACTCGCGGCAGCGGATCGCCCGCGCCAGGTCGTCGTTTGCTTCGCGCGCGGTGCGGACCAGCACCGGCAGATCACTCCCGGCCGCCGCGACCAACCGTTCGCCACGTTCGAGGTTCTCCCTCTCAACGCGATACGACGGCGCCATGAAACGGTAGAAGTCGCTGGCAAACTCGTTGTCGCGGTCCCGGAAGACCCCCGTCACTTCATCGAAGAAGCGGTCGACGAAGGGCCCGAGCAACTCGCGCTGGTGCGTCCAGTTGAAGCCGGACATGGCGGCGCCGGTCAGGTAGAGCGAGCCGTAACCCGAACCGCTGATCTTCTCCCATGCGGCCGCCTTCGCCTCGGGGTCGGGCACTGCTGTCTCGGCCCGGAGTTTCGCCCGCACTCCCCGGTCGGAAGGGTCGCGCGCGAATTCCGCCTCCACCCGCCCGGCGGCGCCCGGGACCCCGTAGGCAACGTGTTTGATTGCGATACTCCAGCGCATGTCCTGGTCGACCGTGAACCCCTCCACGGATTCGGCCCCATCGGCGAGCCGCCCAATAAGCTCCAGGTCCTCCGGGACCGAAGCGGCCGCGATCAGCGCCCGCGCCCAGATAATCTGGAGGTCGTTCGACCGGACCGCTCGGAGGGCCGCCCACGCGGCCTGCGCGAAGTCGTGAGCTTCGCGGTCGCGCCACTGTTCCGGGACATACCGCCCAATCGCGGCGATCGCGTTGTTGGTGGCCGCCTCGATCAGTTCCGCAGTCGGTTCGAGGGGCACCTTGGCTCGCACAAGCGCCAGAAAATCCGGCGACTTGAGCTGCTGGTCGCGGACCATGTTCCAGAGCGAAGACCACAGTTGCGCCCGCAGCAGCGCATCATCGATGCGCTCCATGTTGCCGCGCACGAAATCGAGCGAAGCCGGGTCGAGCGCGACCTTGGCATAGCCATGGTCGTTGTAGTTTGGGAAAACCAGCCCCGGCGTGGGGAGCCCGCGGGCCGCCCCGACCTCGGCCTCGGGACCATCGATGGTGGCGGGCAGGACCGTGACGCTGAGCGCCCCACCCTCATCCCTGACCAGGCCCACTTCGAGCGTGTGCGGACGGAGCGTGGCGTAGTCCGCCGGGGCGGCCTGGGTGAGCGCGAAGCTCGTGATCCGCTCGCCGTCGGCCTCCCAGCGCGTCCCGATCGTGTTGAGCGATGGGGTCTCGAGCCACAGGCGCGACCACTCCCCGAGCGGCCGCCCGCTGCCCTGTTCGAGCGCCTGGAGGAACTGCGCGAGCGTGGCGTTGCCGTAGGCGTACGTCCGGAAGTAGTGCCGCATCCCCTCGCGGAAGCCATCCATCCCGATCGCCGCCACGAGCTGCTTCAGTACCGATGCGCCCTTGCCATAGGTGATGCCATCGAAGTTGAGGAACGTCTGGTCCGTATCAGCGACCTGCCCCGCGATGGGATGCGTGGTAACCAGTTGGTCCTGGCGGTACGCCCAGTTCTTGATCGAGGCAGCGAAATCCTGCCAGCCCGTGGTGAAGCGCGTTGCCTTCTCCAGGCAGAGGTAGGACATGTAGGTGGCGAAGCTCTCATTCAGCCACAGGTCGTTCCACCAGCGCATCGTCACCAGGTCGCCGAACCACATGTGCGCCATCTCGTGGAGGAGCGTCTCGGCACGGCCGCGGCGCTGGTTATCGGTCGGCGGATCCCGGAACACCATGTATTCGTTGTGGGTCACCAGGCCCACGTTCTCCATCGCGCCTGCGTTGAACTCCGGCACGAACACCTGGTCGTACTTGCCAAACGGGTAGGGGAAATCGAAAAAGTCCGAGAAGAACGTCAGCCCCTGCTTCGTGAGCTCGAACAGCTCATCCGTGT
>CAZRUZ010000064.1:0-11861 GCA_964603275.1 uncultured Anaerolineaceae bacterium
ATCCGGCGGACCGGGCGCGGCATCGACCTTCGTGACCCACGCGCTCCCCACTTCGGCGAGCTGTCCAAACTCCGCGAACTCGGCCCGCAAGGCCCGCACCACGATGAACTGCCCGCCGCAACTCACCTCCGGGATCTCGCGTGTCAGCGCGAACTGCCCCGAACCATCAGCCGTCACCGACACGCCAGCAGGCTCGCCCCCGAACACGATCTCCAGCCAGTCTCCCGCACGGTAGCCCGAACCCTCGATCGTCACCCGCTCTCCGCATTGCGCCCGTTCGGGGCTTACGCGGAACGACCGCTCCGCCGCGGTCACCCACGCCTCCGGGTCCAGCGGCGGGCCGGCGATCTCGACGAGTGACCCCGGCTGTGCCGGTTCGCCCGGCTCCCGTTTCACGGTCCACACACCGTAGGGCACATTCAGCCGCGTCCCCTTCGCCGTACCGCATCCGTACCGCGGTCCTGCGCTGGCCACTGCCTCGAACGTGCCATCCTGCCCGGCATGGACCACCGCCACGATCTCTCCGAAGTACTCATGGATCACGTACTGGCCCACCGGGAAGCGCACCCCCCGGAACGTCGCCTGTTCTCCGCAGACTACCCGGTCCCCATCCACGCTCAGCAACGGCGCCGCCGGGTCAGAATCCGCCACCATCGCCACGACACCGAGCGCATACCGGTACCGCTCATCGGCCGGGTCGGGGTCACCAGCACTGAGAAAGAGCATCTGCGTGGCCCATGCTGTCAGCCCCGGGCCATCTTCGCTCTCCGAAAGGCCGATGACGGCGTGGCGCCCCACCAGGTCCGCGGGAAACTGCGCGCACATCACCGGTACTCCCGGGATCGGGATGCGGACGCGCGCCCGCACCCGCTCACCCGCCATGGCTCCCCGGTACCCGCTCACAACCTCGAACGTCAGCGTGTGTGTCGTGAACACCCCGTCCGACGCCTCGACCGGGCCGACCTCGACGACGCGACCCTCGATGATGACCGGCGCGCCCAGGATCAGGACTTCCGGCCCCGGGCCAGTACACGCCCCCGCCCGTTCAATTTCCCGGCCGGCAACCAGGCTACCGAAACCGGCGACAACCATGACCAGCGCCACCATGACCGCTCTCGTCATCGCTCAACCTCCAGGCTTTCCGCATACACCGTACACGCACCTGTCAACCCACGGTGTGGCGCGCAGTCCGGATTCCCGTTGGGAAACCCGGCTCGCTCCCGTTTGGGAACCCTCCCCCAAACCCAACACCTCGCCCGGCCTGCGTTGGCCAATGACCCGCCGGAGCGCTGCCGCTTGCAGCCACAACGCCACGCCAAACGCCTTCCCCAACCCCCGATCCGCGCCGTCCCGAATCTGCGAACCGGCCAACCCCAACGTTCCCAACGCCCTATCGATCACTGCTCTTGCTTCCGTTACACCCCTCTATCTGTTCAGATGGTTAGAGATGTTGGATGCAATCGAGATTCACGTGCAGGGCGGCAACGGCGGCCATGGCATCGTCAGCTACCACCGCGAGAAGTTCGTGCCCCAGGGTGGGCCCGATGGCGGCGATGGCGGCCGCGGTGGTCGCGTCTACCTCCGCGCCGTCGACGACGTCTACACCCTCGAGCAGTACCGCTCGAAAAAGAAGTTCAAAGCGGGCAACGGGGGCAATGGCGGACCGAACCTGCGCCACGGCGCAAACGGCGAGGATATCTACCTTGATGTCCCCGCCGGCACCGTCATCCACGATGTCGAGACCGGCGACCTCATCGCTGACCTCGAGACGCTCGGCCAGGAAGTGATCGTGGCCTTCGGCGGTCGCGGCGGATGGGGCAACAAGCGCTTCGCCACCGCCACCAACAAGACCCCCGGCTATTCGCAGAAGGGCCAGGACGGCGAGGAGGTCGACATTCGCCTCGAGCTGCGCATGCTCGCCGATGTCGGCCTCATTGGCCTGCCCAACGCGGGCAAGTCCACCTTCCTCGCCGCCGTCTCGAACGCGAAGCCGAAGATCGCCAACTACCCGTTCACCACCCTCGAACCCATGCTGGGCGTCGTCAATGTCTCCTACGAGCGCTTCACCCTCGCCGACCTGCCCGGCCTCGTCGAAGGCGCCTCCGAGGGCTACGGGCTTGGCTTCGAATTCCTCAAGCACATCCGCCGCTGCCGCGTCCTCCTCCACGTCATCGATTGCAGCTCACCCGACCCCGTCACTGATTACGAACTCATCGAGGGCGAACTCCGCGCCTACGATCCGAAGCTCGACGAAGTGGCCCGCGTGGTCGCCATGACGAAGGCCGACCTCGCCCCGGAGATCGCCGACGATTCCGCCAGCACCCTCTCCCGGCACCTCGGCGGGCAGGCTGTGCGCGTTGTCTCCGCTGAAAACGGCCATGGCGTGGAGGCACTGACCGCCGAGCTCATGGCGCTCGTGAATATCGAAAAAGCCCGCGCGGCTGCCGCCGAACCCGAGGACCTGCCGGTCATCCGGCCGCCATCAGAAGAGCGCTTCACCGTCAGCCCGGCCGGCGAAGGCCGTTTCGTTGTCGAAGGCTACCGGCCTGTCACGTTCGTCCAAATGATGGACACCGGCATGGCCGGCGCACAGGACGAGATCATCCGCCGCCTCGAACGCTGGGGCATCGCCAAAGCGCTCCGCCAGGCCGGCGCCGAACGCGGCGACACCATCGTCTTCGGCGAAGTCGAGCTGACCTGGGAAGGCTGACCTACAGGCACGCCTCCACCGCACGGCGCTCCTCCCCGAACGGGTCGTCTTCCTGCCCGCACTCGAGGTCGAACACCATCGTCGGGCGTGCCGGTTCGGTATAGGCATCCCAGCGGCCGATGCCTTCGTGCCCCGGGCGTCCCGTCCTCGCGAACGCGATCCACGCATCCATCATCCGCTCCGAAAGCTGGTCCACCCCGGGCCCCGACCCGGCGAAGCGGTCCTGCGTTGGCGCTTTCAGCGTGCCGAACACGAACGGCATTTCCAGTGCGTGGCACGAGCCCAGCGCGCCCCGCCTCGCCGGAGAGGCGTAGGTGAACAGGTAGACGTACGTGTCGGGCTGGTGGGGCTGCTGCGCCAGCGCCAGCCGCGTCGCCCCCACTCGGAACCGCACGTCCGAGCCGACCGCGTCGAGGATGTCCAGGTTGGTCCCTGGCAGTCCCTTTTCAGCGCGCGACCGCCGGTAGACGCCGATCACCTCGCGCGCCTTCTCCGGCCCCGGCTTCCCGAGCGTCCCATCCACCGCCCGCACCAGCGCCTCGTCATCGATCTCGTCACGCCGCATCGTCGCCGCGAACAGCTTCACTTCATCGCGGTTCGTCCCCACCATCACGGGGATACCGGCGGCGGCGCCCGCCCGCACTGCGCTCAGCGGCTGGTCGAGCAGCGTCACGCCATCGCGGACCGGCCCGAAGATCGGGCCGCCTTCGCGCGCGAGCTTCGCAGCAACCGCCGTCTGCGCCTCGAGGATCCGGTCCGCCGGCGCCGTCAGGATCTCCGCGGCCCGCGCCCGGTCGAGCCCGAGTTCCTCCAGGATCATGTCCGCCACCCGCTGCCCGCCTTCGCGGTTCCCGGCGCGCCCGGTGCCGCTCTGGAGGATGGCCCTGTGGAAGAGCCCTTTCGCCCCCGGCATCGCCAGCAGCGTGCCCACCGCCGCCGCCCCGGCCGATTCGCCAAAGATGGTCACGTTCCCCGGGTCGCCCCCAAACGCCGTGATATTGTCGCGTACCCATTCGAGTGCCGCGATCTGGTCCAGCTGGCCCGCGTTCGCCGTCAGTCCCGCGTCAGGCAGGTGGTCGCCCAGCCACAGGTACCCGAACGCCCCCAGCCGGTAGTTGATGGTGACCACCACCACGTCGCCGCGCTCGGCCAGCGGCCCGCCGTTGTACAGATCCTCGGAACCCGCGCCGTGGGTGAAGCCCCCGCCGTGGATCCAGAACAGCACGGGCCGCCGCGCACCATCGGCCGCGGGCGTGAACACGTTCAGATAGAGGCAGTCCTCATCCTGCGGGCCGCTCGCCGCGAACCCCGGGATTGGGTGCCCGGTCTGGCGCGCGGCCAGGCCCGGGGCATCGGCCTTTCGCACCCCGCTCCAGGCCGCTGGCGGTTGCGGCGCCTTGAACCGTAACGGCCCGACCGGCGGCGCCGCGAACGGGATCCCCATGAACGACTGGTGCTTCTCCTGCTGGACACCTGCGATCTGTCCGCAGCTGGTCTGGACGATTACCACTTCCTGCTCCCTGGCCCGGTGGGCGTAGTTCGGTGCGCAAGTGTACGCCGCCCGTCGTTCGCGACGAAACCGCCCCCGATCGCGCACACTTCTCCTATCCCACAGCACGCACCCGGAGGGGCCGCATGAACCTGATCCTCAACGACCTCAGCCCGTGGCACTGGGCCGCCGGCGGCGCCGTCATCAGCGCCGTCACGCTCACCCTGCTCTTCGTGGGCAACCGCCGCCTCGGCGTCTCCACCGGCTTCGAAAACGTCTGTTCGCTCGTCGTCCACACGCCCTACTTCACCCGCGATGCCCTCCGTGGGACGAACGCCTGGCGCCTGCCGTTGCTGGGCGGCCTGCTCATCGGCGGGTTTCTTTCGGCGGTCCTCGGGGGCGGCTGGGAACCTTTCTGGGACCTCGGCATGTTCGATGCCGAGATCGGTTGGGGCAACGGCGGCAAGCTCCTCTGGATGTTCGGCGGCGGCCTCCTGATCGGCTTCGGCACCCGCCTCGCCGGCGGCTGCACCAGCGGCCACGGCATCTTCGGCATGTCCAATCTCGAGCTGCCCAGCATCATCTCCACCGTCAGCTTCATGGCTGCCGGAGCTGTCACCACCAACCTCATCTACCGCGTCATTCTCTAACCGGAGCACCCCCCATGATTCTCTTCTACCTGGTCCTCGGTTCCGTCTTCGGGTTCGCCCTCAGCCGCTCCGGCGCCGCCGACTACAACTTCATCCAGGGCATGTTCCTCTTCGAGGAGTTCCAGCTCTACGGCATCATCGGCACCGCCGTCATCCTCACCGCGCCTTCGCTCTGGCTGCTCAAGCGCCGTGGCCGCACCATCACCGGCGAGCCCCTCCAGATCGACCTCAAGCCCGGCCACCGCGGCAACATCTACGGCGGCATCCTCTTCGGCATCGGCTGGTCGATCACCGGCATGTGCCCCGGCCCGATCCTGGTCAATATCGGCGAAGGCAAGGTCTACGCCCTCGCCGCGCTCGCCGGGACGCTTATCGGCGCATCGGCCTTCGGCACGCTCTACCCGCGCCTCATCAAGCCATTCGGCCTGCCCCCGCTCGACGTCGGCACCGGCGAAGGCTGACCGCCCCCGGAAGGGGCCGTTTGCGCATCCCGCCGCGGGGGCAGACCCTACGCCCATGCACGCTGGACGGACGCTTGCGGTCCCGCTTGCCATGGGGATGGCCTTCGCCGCCTGGTGGGCGAGCTGTAGCCTGCTCCTTCACCGGGCCTTTCACTCCAACGCCTGGGACCTCGGTGTCTTCACCCAGGTCACCTGGAACACCGCCCATGGCGAGCCCTTCGAGTACTCCTTCCGCGCCATCTCCTACGTCGGCGACCATTGGCAGCCCGCACTTCTCCTCTTCGTCCCACTCGTCTTGGCTGGAGGCGGCGCCGCCACACTGCTCGTCTCCCAGGCGGTCCTCCTCGGCGCGGCGGTAGTCCCGCTGTATCGTTGCGCGCGCCACGGCGCGGGGCAGGCCGCCGCCCTCCTGGCCTGTCTTGCCTACGCCGTCAGCCTTGGCGTCGCCCGGGCCGTCTCCTTCGATTTCCACCTCGAAGCGCTCGCCCCGCTCCTCTGCTTCACGGCGGTCTACGGCCTCGTCCTCAAGCGCGACTGGCTCTTCATCGTCTCCGTGCTGGTCATCCTGACCCTCAAGGAGGACGCGCCGATCCTCGCCCTGGCCCTCATCGTGCTCGCTGCCTGGCACTTCCAGTGGCGCCGCCGGGCCGCGGTCCTCGCGGCGGTGGCAATCGCCTATGGCGCCACCGTCAACCTCTGGCTCATCCCCCACTTCCGCGGCGATGAGCTGAACCCCCTCGCCGAGCGGTACGGCTACCTCGGCGATTCCGCCACTGCGATCCTCCTCGCCATCCCGTCCCACCCCGGCGAAGTGGCCCGCCACGTGGTCACCTGGGATAAGGGCGCCGTCGTGCTCGTGCTCGCGTTCCTGGCTGCCGCCGGCGCACCCCTGTTCCGGCCGGTGATGTTCCTGGCCGGCGCGCCGCTCGTCATCCTCCCCGCCCTCTCTCAGGACAACGACCAGGCCCGTTTCGAACTCCACTACCTGCTCGCCCCAACCGCCTTCGCCTTCGCCTGCCTGCTCGTCCACCTCAACCGCCCGCCCGAGACCTGGTGGCCGGCGTTCACCCGCCGCCTTACGCCCGCGCGGACACTGGCCGTCAGCGCCGGGGCCTCGGCGGCGGTGTTCATGCTCTACGCACCGCTGCCGCCTTCGCTTGCCTTCGAACCGGCCCGCTTCGATGTCGACCACCACGCGCGTGTCTCGCGCTCCTTCGTCGGCATGGTCCCGCCCGATGCGATTGTGAGCGCCCAGTCGGCGTTCGTACCCCACCTGGCCCAGCGCCGCGAGATCTTCGTCTTCCCGCGCGTGCTCACCGCCGAGTACGTCCTCATCGACGACTACGGCCCCAAGCCGCAGGAAGACCTGGAGAGCGGCTACGACCTCTGCCGCGACGCCCTCCCCCTCCTCGGCTTCGACCTGGTCCGCGAAGACGACGGCATCCAGCTCTGGCGCAAGGCGCGCCCCGCCGAGGCGGTTCCCGGCGTGCCGCCCTTCTGCAGCGGCCAGCACCAGGTGACCTGAACCGCCCTATACCCGCGCCCAGTTGTTTGTCGTGAAGATGTCCTCGTCCAGTGGGCTCCGTTCACCCAGCTCCAGCCGGAACCCGGCCACGGCGCCGATCATCGCCGCGTTATCCGTGCAGAACTTCGGCGGCGGGATGCGCACCGGCACCGGACAGCGCCGCTGCAGCTCCTCCCGCAGCCGCGTGTTCGCCGCCACGCCACCGGCCACCAGCACGTTCTTCGCGCCCATCTCCCGCGCCAGCCGCGTCGTCTTCCCCGCGAGCACGTCCACGACCGCTTCCTGGAACTCCCAGGCGATCTCCGGCACGGAGTACTGCCCGTCGCGTACCACGTGCAGCGCCGCCGTCTTCAGCCCGCTGAAGCTGAAGTCGAACGTCCCGTGCATCCAGGCCCGTGGCAGTTGCAGCTTGCTCGGCCCGCCGTCGAGTGCCGCCTTCGCCACGTGCGGCCCGCCCGGGAACGGCAGCCCGAGCAACCGCCCAACCTTGTCGAACGCCTCGCCGGCCGCGTCATCGCGCGTTCCCCCGAGCCGCTCGTACTGGCCGTGCGAACGCATCAACACCAGGTCGGTATGTCCGCCGCTCACCACCAGGCAGAGCGCCGGGAACTCCGGCTCCGGCCCTTCGACCAGCCAGTTCGCGTAGATGTGCCCTTCGAGGTGGTTGATCCCGATGAATGGCAACTCCCGCCCGAAGGCGATCGCCTTGGCCGCGTTGTAGCCCACCAGCAGCGACCCCGCGAGTCCCGGCCCGCGCGTCCCCGCCACCGCGTCAATCTCGTCGAGCGTGCACCCCGCGTCGTCCAGCGCCTCCGAGATAACCGGAACGATCTTCCGCAGGTGGTGGCGGCTCGCCACCTCCGGCACCACCCCGCCGTACTTCGCGTGCAGGTCCACCTGCGATGCCACGACCGATGACCGCGCCGTGCGCCCATCCTCGATCACGGCTGCCGCGGTCTCATCACACGACGACTCGATTGCCAGCACTCTCACGATTTCAGGGTACCATCACACCCGCTCTGCGTGACGTATGTCCCGCCCGCGCCAGCCTCCACCGTCTTTCCGTGCCCGTAATGACCCCCTTTGGTAGGGTGGCCCCGATGGAGTCCGAACAGTACGTCTCGCCGATCCTGGCCCTCGCCTCGATCGCCGTCGTCTTCGCCATCCTGATCGGCATCATGGTTGCCGAACTCCCCTCCGGCGAGCGCATCCGCTCCCTCTTCGACCAGCACGCCCAAAAACTGATGCTCGCCATCGCCCTCACTGGCGCCCTGAGCTCGCTGTACTACTCCGAGATCGTCGAGTTCATCCCCTGCGAGTTCTGCTGGTTCCAACGCATCGCGATGTACCCCCTCGCCATCCTCCTGATCGTCACCATGGTCAGCCGCGACCGCCTCGCACCGAAGTACCTGGTGACGCTCGCCGCTATCGGCCTGGTGCTGGCCATCTACCACTACCAGCTCCAGCTCTATCCCGAACAGGGCCAGATCTGCTCCGGCGTCATCTCCTGCACCGACAAGAACGTCGAGGAGTTCGGGATCGTTTCGATCCCCTTCATGGCGGGCGCTGGCTTCCTCTCGATCCTCCTGCTGCAAGTCGCCGAGTGGCGGGCCGACCTCTACTACCGCCGCTCTGGCGAATAACCGCCCCGGCCCCTACCAGCCATCGATGAACGCCCGCTTCTTGCCCGTCCGGGGCCCCGGCGGCCGGATGGAGGCGAGGAGATTGGCCAGCCACCACCGCGTCGCCGCCGGGTCGATCGTGTCGTCGATAGCGAAATGGCTCGCCTGGTTCAGCGCCTTCCCGGCCTGGTAGGCCCGCGCCACCATCTCATCGAAGCGCTTCTTCCGCTCCACCGGGTCGGCGATGGCCGCCAGCTCATCGCGATACCCGAGCTTCACCGAGCCCTCGAGTCCCATCCCGCCGAACTCGCCCGTCGGCCAGCTCACCGTGAAGTACGGCACCTTGTACGTCCCGCCGGCCATCGCGATCGCGCCCAGCCCGTACGCCTTGCGCAGCACCACCGTGAAGAACGGCACCTGCAGGTTCGCCCCCACCAGGAACATCCGGCTCGAATGCCGTACCAGCGCGGTGTGCTCGACTTCCGGCCCCACCATGATCCCCGGCGTGTCGCAGAGGTAGAGGATGGGCAGGTCGAAGGCGTCGCAGAGCTGCATGAAGCGCGCCGCCTTGTCCGCCGCGTCCGAATCGATCGCCCCGCCGAGGTGCGCCGGGTTGTTCGCGATGATCCCGAATGGGCGGCCTTCGACCCGGCCCAGCACCGTCACGGTCCCGTTTCCGAAGCCCCTGCGCAGCTCGAGCACGCTGCCCACATCGCAGAGGGTCTCGATCACCTGGCGGATGTCGTACACGCGCAGCCGGTTCTCCGGGATGATCCGCCGCATCCGCCGCTGGTCGGGTTCTTCCCACGTGGGCAGACGCCCCTGGAAGTACGACAGGTACTTCTTTGCCGCGTCCACCGCTTCCGCCTCGTCCTTCACGGCGATGTCCACTACACCGTTCGGCACCTGGACATCCATCGGCCCGATCTCCTCCGGCGCATAGATCCCGAGCCCGCCGCCCTCGATCATCGCCGGCCCGCCCATCCCGATATTCGACCCCTCCGTCGCGATGATCACGTCGCAACAGCCGAGCAGCGAGGCGTTCCCCGCGAAGCAGCGCCCCGTCGTGATCCCCACCACCGGCACCAACCCGCTCAGCTGTGCGAACCGCGAAAACGTCCGCTGGCCACTCCCGCCGGTACCATCGGTATCACCCGGCCGGCCGCCACCGCCTTCGGCGAAGAGGATGAACGGCATCCGCCCGTCCTCGGCGATGTCGATGATGCGGTCCGTCTTGCGGTGGTTCTGGGCGCCCTGCGTCCCCGCGAACACCGTGTAGTCGTACGCCATCACCGCGCAGCGCGATTCCGGGTCGCCGAAGTGCTCGCCGTTCACTCGCCCCACCCCGGTGATCAGCCCGTCCGCCGGACTCCGCACGATCAGGTCTTCCAGCGTCCGCCGCGCCCGCTGCGCCGCCAGCACCAGCGGTCCGTACTCCACGAACGTCCCCGGGTCGCAGAGGTGTTCCACGTTCTCCCGCGCCGTCCGCTGGCCCTTCGAATGGCGCCGTTCAACCGCCTCCGGCCGCTCGTTATCGCGGGTCCGTCCCTGCCGCTTCAGCACCTCCGCGAGGTCGGGGCGGATCTCGTCCAGGTCCACCGCTTCCTCGGCCCGGGTTTCGCCCTGGTCCCCTTCGGCCGCCTCGATGGCGAGCAGCGCCTGGCCCGCGTAGATGGTGTCGCCCGGCTTCACGCTGACCTGCCGCACGATGCCCGCGCAATGCACCCGGATCTCGTGCTCCATCTTCATTGATTCCATCACCGCAACCGTCTGCCCCGCCCGGACGGCGTCACCCACCCCTGCGGAAACACCCACCACCGTCCCCTGCAGCGGCGCTTCGAGCACCGAAAGTCCCTCAGCAATCACGGCGGCCGCTGCTGCTTTCGGCGCGGGTTTCGAGGCTGCCTTGCCGTAGGAAAGCACCGCCAGCGGGTCAGCCGTATCCACCTTCGCCCCGGCGATGCGCGGCCCCCCGCCCGTCTCATTGTTGCCGCCGGTCTCGACAAACCGGCGCGGCACCGGGGCCATCGGCTGTTCAACAAGCGCGGCCGCGTGCTCGTCAATGAAGCACGTCGAGGTGTCCCAGGCCATCACCTCCTCGCACCCCAGCAGCGCTTCGAGGAAGGGGATGTTCGTCTCCACCCCCGCGATCCGGAATTCCGCGAGCGCCCGCCGCGCCCGGCCGATGGCCATCGCCGCGCTCTCACCGTGGGCAATCACCTTGGCCAGCAGCGAGTCATAACGCGGACTCGTCTCATATCCCGAGTAGCCGAAGGTGTCCACCCGGATCGCCGGGCCCGATGGCGGCTCGAACACCGCGAGCCTCCCGCCCGTTGGGTACGCCTGCCCGGCCGGGGTCATCCGTTCCATGTTCACCCGGGCCTGGACCGCGAACCCGCGCGGCTCCGGCGGGCGCTCCGGGTCGAGCCCGACGCCCCGCAGGCTTGCCCCGCCCGCAAGCTCCAGTTGGATGCGCACCAGGTCGAGACCGAGCACCGCCTCCGTCACGGTGTGTTCGACCTGCAACCGCGCGTTCGCCTCGATGAAGTAGAACGGTGTGTCCGTGGCCAGCGTGCCGCTCGCATCGACCAGGAACTCGAAGGTCCCAGCGTTCCGGTAGCGGATGTGCCGCGCCATCGCCACGGCCGCTGCGATGATCCGGTCGCGCAGTCCTGCCGGCAGCCCCGGCGCTGGTGCGAACTCCACCACCTTCTGGTGCCGCCGTTGCAGGCTGCAATCCCGCTCCCACAGGTGGCACACCTCCCCACTTCCATCGCCGACCACCTGCACTTCGATGTGCCGCGCCTGCGTGACCAGCCGCTCGCAATAGAGCGAACCATCGCCGAACGCCGCCTTTGCCTCCGATTCGGCCCGCGGGAACGCCACTGCCAGGTCCTCGGCCGTGGCCACCACCCGGACACCGCGCCCGCCACCCCCGGCGACCGCCTTCAGGATGATTGGCGCCCCCTCCGATGCGGCCAGGAACTCCCCCGCCTGTTCCAGCGTGATGGGATTGGCCGTCCCCGGCAGTACCGGGATCCCCGCAGCCCTCGCCGCCTCGCGCGCCGCCACCTTGTCGCCCAGCAGCGCGAGCAGGTCCGCGCCCGGCCCGACGAAGGCGATGCCGGCTGCCGCGCAGGCCGCCGCGAAGCGCGCCTGTTCGCTCAGGAACCCGTAGCCAGGGTGGATGGAATCCGCGCCCGCCGCCGTTGCGGCCGCGATGATCTGTTCGATGTCCAGGTAGGCGGCCGCACCCTCGCCGCGGAGCGCCACGGCTTCCGCCGCCATGCGCGTGTGCAGGCTCGCCGCGTCGTCTTCGGAATGGATGGCGATGGTCCGCAGCCCCATGTCGTGGGCGGTGCGGAGGATACGGACGGCAATTTCGCCGCGGTTGGCGACGAGCA
>CAZRUZ010000064.1:11961-13747 GCA_964603275.1 uncultured Anaerolineaceae bacterium
TTCGCCGCGGCGCCCATCTTCGGCTACTCCATGGGCGGCATGGTGGCCCTCGAACTCATCCTCTCGCACCCCGAGCGGGTCAGGGCCGCCATCATCGGAGGTATGGGCAGCTACTTCCCGATCGGCCGTGGCCGCTTCGCCATCGAACGCCAGCACGCCGCGAGCCTCGCCCCGCGCCGTACGCCCATCGAGCTTGCCCGCTTTGCCGGCGGCTACCTTTCCCGGTTCGACCCCATCGCCCTCGACCGCGTCTTCCGGGGCGTGTTCAAAGGCGGCCGCCCGGTCGATGCCTCGCGTCTGGGCGCCATCCACATCCCCGTGCTCGTTGCCGCGGGCAGCCGGGACCCATTCTTCGCCCCGGCCCGCGAGCTGGCCGCGGCCATCCCCGGCGCGGCATTCCTGCCACTTCCCGGCGAAGGCCACCTCAGCGCCATCCGCAACCCGGTGTTCCGGGCCGCGGTCGATGCATTCCTCACCGAAGTCAGCTGTACCAATTGAGCACAACATAGCCACCGCGTAGCCACATCGACAGGCCGGGCTCCGCGGCCCACAATCCCCCCGAGCACTGCACCGAGGTGACCCGTGGAATTCCGAGACAACGAACGCGAAACAGCCTTCCGCGCGGAGGTCAGCGGCTTCCTCGATGCCGAGTTCCCCGCCGAGTTCAGCAACCGCCCTTCTGAATGGGGCCTCTTCAACGCCAGCGGCCGCTCGATGCAGGGCATGATGGAGTTCATGCGCGGCTGGACCGCGAAGCTCAACGAGCGCGGCTGGGGCGCCCCGGCCTGGCCCAGGGAGCACGGCGGCGGCGGCCTCAGCGTCAAAGAACAGTTCATCCTCAGCGAGGAGTTCGCCTGGCGCCGCGCCCCCCGTCCCGGTGGCATCGGCCACGGCTGGGCTGGCCCGACCATCATGGTCTACGGCACCGAGGAACAAAAGGCCGCGTATCTCCCCAGGATCATCTCGGGCGAACACATCTGGTGCCAGCTCTTCTCTGAACCCGGCGCCGGCTCCGACCTCGCCTCCCTCCAGACCCGCGCCATCCGCGATGGCGACGACTACGTCGTCAACGGCCAGAAGATCTGGACCTCCGGCGCCCAGTACGCCCACATGGGCATCCTCATCGCCCGCACCAACCCGGATGCCCCCAAACACCGCGGCATCAGCTACTTCCTCGTCGATATGAAGACGCCCGGCATCCAGGTCCGCCCGCTCATCAACATGCTCAATAGCCACGAGTTCAACGAGGTCTATTTCGAGGACGTGCGCATCCCCGCGACGAACCTCCTCGGCGAGGAAAACCGCGGCTGGTATCTCGCCACCACCACCCTCGATTTCGAGCGCTCCGGCATCGCGACCAGCGTCGCCCACCAGCTCATCGTCCGCGACCTGGCCACCTACGCACGGGAATCAGCGGTAGGTAGCCACACCGTAGCCACTAATCCGCAGTCCCGAAACGAGCTCGCCGACCGCGCCATCGAGGCCCAGGTCGAAGCCCTCATCTGCTACCGCATCATCTCCATGCAGGAGCGCGGCGAAATCCCCAACAAGGAATCCTCCATCGCCAAGCTCTTCTCCAGCGAACTCGATGTCCGCCTCGCGACCACCGCCATGCACCTCGGCGGCCTCTACAGCCAGCTCACCGACCGCGATGACCCCCACGCCATGGGCGGCCGCTTCACACGCTTCTACATGCACAGCACCACCAGCCCCATCGGTGGCGGCACAAGCGAAATCCAGCGCAACATCATCGCCATGCGCGGCCTCGGCCTCCCGCGCGGCTAAC
>CAZRUZ010000065.1:0-13416 GCA_964603275.1 uncultured Anaerolineaceae bacterium
TCGTCAGCCTCTACTACCGCGACGAAATGACCATGAAGGAAATCGCCCAGATCCTGGAAATCTCCGAATCCCGGGTCTGCCAGCTTCACGGCCGCGCGCTGGGCCGCCTCCGCGCCCGCCTCGCCCGCGAACGCGCCGCCTGAGGAGGAACGCTGTGAACGATGCCATCGCCCTGCTCGCCATCTCTCAGCTCGTCTGCATCGGCGCCATCTTCTACCTCTACATGCAGCTCCAGGAGCTCCGCAAGGCCGGCCCTGTCCGCCGCCGCCAGCCATCCTCCCGCGTGAACCACATCGATGCCCCCGGCGCCGCCTCCGCCGCCACGACCAGGAGCGCCCGCATGGCTTACGCCGCCGCCGCGCCGCACCAGCACGCCGCTTCGCCGGCTCCCGGGGCGACGGCGGCAACCGGGATCAACGTCGCCGACCTCGCCCGCCGCATGCGCAAAAGCGAAGAAGAGGTCCGCCTCCTTCTCCGCCGCCAGGGGATTGTCGGCTGATGGCCCGCCTCTTCGTCCGCGGCGCCGCGCTGGCGGTATTGCTCGCCGTGCTGGCGGCTGGTGCGGGCTCCTCCCACCATGCCCGGGCCAACGGCGTCCCCCAGCTGGTCAAGCTCACCTACCTCGAAGGCGTCTCCAACTTCGGCCCAACGGATGCTGAAGGCGTCCTCGAATTCAGCTTTGCCGAGGCCTACGCCCGCGTTGATGTGAAGCACCTCAAGCCCGCAACCGGCTACACCTACGAAGGCTGGCTCACCGGCGCCGCCGAGGCGCCCTTCCGCGTCGGTGAAATCAAGGTCGATGCCGCCGGGCTCGGCGTCCTCGATGCCAAGCTCACCGGGCTCAACAGCTACGGCTACGACCTCTTCGTCATCGCCGCCCGGCCTTCCAGCGACCACGGTGCTGCGATGCCCACCGAACTCTCCATCGCCGGCCGTTTCACCGTCATCGGCGATGAGCATGGGACCGCCGCCGGCGGTGACGCCCGTCCGGGCACGCTCCCTTCGACCGGGGAGAAACCGGCCAACGACCTCGCCGGCCGTTTGGGCCGTGCCCTCACCGCCGCCGGAGTTGCCGGCGCCGCCGCCTTCATCGTCCTCAGCTTCAAGCGCAGGAGGTCCGCAGCATGATCAAAGGACTCTATTCCGCCTTCACCGCCATGGAGGCTGCGTGGCGCTACCAGGACGTCCTCGCCAACAACATCTCCAACAGCCAGACCATCGGGTTCAAACGGGAACACGCGTCGCTCGCCCCCTTCGATGACGTGCTCATCTCCCAGCAGGCGCCTGTCCCGGCCCCCATCTCCGCCCGCATCCAGGCTGTCGTTGGCCAGATCGGGACCGGAACCTTCATCGCTGAATTCGCCACCGACTTCAGCGGCGGCATGCTCACCCCCACCGGCGGCGAACTGGACCTCGCGCTCGGTGATGGCTTCTTCCAGGTCGAGGGGGACGATGGCGAGACCTTCTACACCCGCGACGGCCGCTTCTCCCGGGATGCCGATGGAAACCTCGTCACCAGCCACGGCTACTTCGTCCTCGATCAGGACGGTCAACGCATCTCGCTGCCGCCTTCGACCGTCGCTATCGCCGCCGATGGCACGATCCTCGATGGCCAGGCGGAGGTTGCCCGCATCGGTGTGGTCGACTTCGCCCCCGGGCAGCTCACCCGCTCGGGCGAGGCGTTCTTCCGCTCCGAAGAGGCAGGCGCCCCCATCGATGGCGGCATCCGCCAGGGCTTCCTCGAAGGTTCCAACACCAACCTGGTCGAAGAGCTGACATCGCTCCTCGCCGTCCAGCGCACCTACCAGGCCAACCAGGCGGTCCTCGCCCGCCTTGATACGACGCTCGACCAGGCTGCCGGCGAACTCGGCCGGCTCGGAGGGTAACCCATGCCCAGCATCCTCGGCGCCGCCGCCAGCGGTATGGCCCACAACCAGAACGTCCTCGATGTCGTCGGCCACAACCTGGCCAACGTCAACACCGCCGCCTTCAAGAAGTTCCGCGCCCTCCACGAAGGCGTCGTTGACCCGCTCCAGGAACCCGAAGGTGGCCGTCTTGGCGTCGGGCAGTCTACCGTCGACCTCCTCCTCGACCCCGCCTCGGCGCAACCCACGGGCGACCCGCTCCACTTCGCCATCGAAGATGCCGCCTTCCTCCGCGTCCGCGGCGATGGCGGTGCCATCGTCTACACCCGCTTCGGCGCGCTCTCGGCCGATGTGGATGGCAACCTCCTCGCCTTTGGCGGGCGGCCCGTCATCGATTCCGCGTCCGGTGAGCCGATCGTCATTCCCGAAGGCTGGACCACGCCGGCCGTCGATGCCGGCGGCAACATCTCCGCTGTCGATCCCGAAGGGGAGCGCCAGTTCGTGGGCCAGGTTTCGCTGGCCCGGTTCGGCAACCCGCAGGGCCTCGAAATACTCGGCGATGGCCTCTACCGCGATTCCGCCAATAGCGGAGATTTGACGGTTGGCACCGCCGGTTCTGAGGGTTTCGCCGCATTGCGGGAGGGTGCGCTCGAAGGCTCCAATGTGGATGTCGCCGGCGAGTTCACCTCCATGATCCTCGCCCAGCGCGCCTATTCGGCCTGCGCGAAAACCTTCGCCGTCGGCGATGAAATGCTCGCCCTCGCCACCAACATCACCCAGTAGGAGCATCCGCCATGGCACGCATCGATGGGCTCAACCTCTCCGGCGCAAACATGAACCCCGCATCCGCTGCCGCTGGCGCCTCTTCGGCCAACGGTTCGGCGGAATCCGAAGCCGCCCTCAAGGCCCGCGGCCGCCAGGATGTCCTCAACCTCTCCAATCGTGGCCGCGTTGTTGCCGAAGCCGCCCGCGCCGTCAACGAATCCCGCGAGGTCCGTGCCGAGAAGGTCGCCGCCCTCAAGGCTGCCATCGCCAACGGCACCTACAGCTCCAATGCCCGCGAAATCGCCGAGCGGCTCCTCGCCAACGGGCTGGGCGGCGCATGAAATGACCGCCGCCGCCGTCCTCAGCAGCGTCCTTGGCCTTCTTCTCGAAGAAGAGCGCCAGCTCGCCCGGCTCATTACCCTGGCGCTTGAAGAACAGGCCGCCCTGCTCGACTCCAGCTTTGACCGGATCACCAGCACCAGCTCCGCCATGATCGAGGCCGCCGGCGCGATTGAGGCGATCGAGGCGGAACGGCTCGCCCTGCTCAGGTCCATCGGCGCCCAGGACCTCACCGTCGAGGAGCTCCTCCCCCTCGCCGAGGAATTTGGCATCAACGGCTTCGCGGAAGCCCGTGTCGCCCTCTCGGCCCGCGCCCGTGAACTTCGCGATGCCCAGGAACGCAATGCCACCCTCCTCCTGAATGCCATGAGGCTCCGCGACCGCTGGGCCAACCTCCTCGGCGGCTTCTCGTCGCCCACCTACGGCGCACAGGGCAAGCGCACGCCGGGCGAAGGCAGTGGCTTCGTCTCGCGGAGCGCATAGGAGGGAAGACCCGTGGCGCTTTCCATCGGACTCGATACCGCCGTAAAGGCACTCCGCGCCCACCAGCTCGCGGTCGATGTCGCCTCCCACAACATCGCCAACGCCCAGACCCCCGGCTTCTCCCGCCAGCGCGTCCTCCTGCGCCCCATCGGCCTCGATGGGAGCGACCACTTCTCCCGCGATAACCTCCTCGGCCGTCCCGGTTTCGGCGTCGATGCCCGCGATGTCAACCGCATCCGCGACACCTTCATGGACTTTCAGGCGCGCCAGGCCTTCTCCAGCCAGGGCCAGTTCAGCGCCTTCGCCACCCCCCTCGGCAACGCCGAAGTGGTCTTCAACGACCCCTCGGATGACGGCCTCTCCTCGTTGCTCAGCAAGTTCTGGAGCTCCTGGCACGACCTCACCAACGACCCGGAATCCTCCGCCGCCCGCACCGCGCTCGTCCACGCCACCACCACCTTCGCCATGCGCCTCCAGTCGGCCCATGGCCAGCTCACCCAGCAGCGCACTGACCTCAACCAGGAGGTCGCCGGCATCGGCAACGAAATCAACGCCTACGCCGCCGAAGTCGCCACCCTCAACCTCCAGATCAAGCAGGTCGAACTCAACGGCGATATGGCCAACGACCTCCGCGACCGCCGCGACCTCATCCTCGACGAACTCTCCAAGCTCGCCGATATCCACTACAACGAAGCGGATACTGGCGAGGTCACCGTGTACATGGGGACCCACGAACTTGTCTTCGGCACCTCCGCCCGGACCGTCCAGGCCGTCGATGACGTCACCAATCCCGGGATGATCAAGCTCATCTTCACCATGGATAACGATGACGTTCAGGTCAGCTCCGGTGAACTCCGGGGCGTCCTCGACGCCCGTGACACTGCCTTCCCAGACCTCATCGCCAAGCTCAACACCCTGGCCAGCGGGCTCATCAACGGCGTGAACTCCCTCCACCGCCAGGGCTATGGACTCGATGGTGTCACCACCGGGCTTGACTTCTTCACCGGGACCGATGCTTCCACCATCCAGCTCAATTCGGCTCTTGCCGGGAGCCCCTCCAGCATCGCCGCGGCCGCCTCGGCGGGCGCCCCCGGTGATCCCTCGAACGCACTGGCCATCGCCAACCTGCAGCTCTCCACCAACATGATTGCAGGCTCCGCCGCCAACCAGCTGGTCGTGGGCGAAACCCTCAGCCCCGGCAACACCGTCTTTGGCCTCTCCGTGGCCGGCACCCTCCAGCCCGGCGCCTACACCATCATCGAGAACCCCCCGCTCTCCGGGACCCTCGAACTCCAGCTCAACGGCAACACCATCGGCACTGCCACCCCCGTGCCCGCCGGGCCCGGTACCTTCACGCTCACCTTCACCAACGGCGGCAATCCCGTCGCATCGCTCACCCTCAACTCCACCGGCGCCTATTCCGCTGCCGCCCAGGTTGCTGACCTCACTGCCGCCGGCAATAACCAGCTCCAGGTCGAAAACTCCGCATCAACCTTCTACGGGAACGTCGTCTCCGTCCTCGGTGCCGATGTGAACCGCGCCCTGGGCCTTGAAGAGTCCTCCGGCCTCCTCGCCGACCACATCGATTCGCTCCGCGAGTCCGTCCACGGCGTCAGCATCGATGAGGAGGTGACCAACCTCTCCTCCGCCCAGCATGCCTACAACGCGGCTGCCCGGGTCATCACCACCATCGATGACATGCTCGATACGCTCATTAACCGAACCGGAGTGACGAGGTAAACCCATGCGGCTCAGCGAACAATCCCGCGCCCACAACCAGGTTGCCTACATGTCCGCCGCTGCCGAGCGTGCCGACCGCGTCCAGCGCCAGCTCTCCACCAACCGCCGCATCGACCGCGCCAGTGACGACCCCTCTGGCGCCGCACTCGCCATGCAGCACCGCAAGAACATCGCTTTCGAGGCGCAGATGCGCCGCAACCTTGAGAACGGCACGGCCTTCCTCAACGTCACCGAGTCCGCCCTCGACAGCGCCACCGACATCCTCCAGCGTGCCCGCGAACTCACCGTCCAGGCCTCGAACGACACGCTCGGCGCCTCCGAGAAACAGAACGTCGCCAGCGAAATGGACCAGCTCATCCAGCAGCTCGCCCAGGTCGCCAACACCAACTTCGGCGGCGTCTACATCTTCAGCGGCTACCAGACCCAGACTCCCGCCTACAACGTCGCTGGCAACCCGCCCGCGGCCATCACCTGGCAGGGCGATAACGGCCTCCGCACCCGCCGGATCTCCGCCCAGGACTCCGTGGCCGTCAATGTCATCGGCGACCAGGCCTTCGGCGACATCTTCGATGACCTGATCGCCCTCCGCGAAAACCTCGAGGCCAATGCCCCGGGGACCACTGTCGGCAACTCGCTGGCTGATATCGACCGGGCCATGGACCGGGTGCTCAATACCCGGGCCGATGTTGGCGCCCGCCTCAACCGCCTTGAAGCCACCACCTACCGCTCCGAGGAGACCGACACCAACCTCCAGGAACTGCGCGCCGAGATCGAAGACATCGATATCGCGGAAACGATCATCCAGTTCACCGCCGCCCAGAACGCCCTCGAAGCCGCCCTCGGCGCGATCGGCCGCACCAGCGACATGTCGCTGCTCAACTATCTGCGGTAGCAGTCCCCGCCGCTGGTTCCGGCGCCCAAACTGCGGTCTCCTCGTATACGGTCGCCCGGGTGAGCCGCGCGAACGCCGTCTCGAGCCGTCCGGCGAACGCCTCAACCATCGCCCGGTCCGCCCACGATGAGAGCACGCCCACGCGCAGCGTCGTGCCATAGCGGATGACCCCGACACTCACCGCCTGGCCGCCGAAGAGTGGCACCAGCGGGTAGATCTCCTCGAGTTCGGCGCCGCCGAGCGTGTACGCCCGCGATGGCCCCGGCACGTTGGTCACCAGCACCCCGTAGGAATGCAGCCTGCCCGCCAGCCAGTGCAGCAACCGCTGGCTCCACTGTCCCGTCCACGCCGTCAGCTCGCACAGCACTTCGTAGCCCTCGGCGTCGCCGCGCAACTTCTGCACGCTCGTATGCCGGTGGATGCGCGAGACCCGCCGCCCCGCGTTTCGCTCCCGGACCTCCAGCGGGGTCAGCACCAGGCCGATCCGGTTTCCGGCTTCGTATCGCTCGGAACGGGCCCTCAACGATACGGGGATCGCCGCCCGCATCTTCCGGAACGGCAGGTGGCCTTCGCTGCCGCCCATGTCCCCGATCGCCTCGGCCACCGCGGCCAGGACGATGTCGTTCGGTGTCCCGCCGAGTCGCCGCCGCGCATATCGCACCGGCCGCTCGTCAATGCTGAACCACGCCACGTGGCGCCGCCCGTCATTGTCGCTCCGCAGTACCGTCCGCGGCCCTGGAGTCAGCAGCCGAACGCACGTCCGGGCCAGGGCCTGTCCCCGCCGCAACGCCCGCCGCAACCGCCGGCCATCGGTCGCCATGCCCAGACCGCGCAGCATCACCACGGTCGGCAGTTCGATCCAGCGCAGTGCCTCCGCGCCGAGCAACTGCCCGCGGGACGGCGCCACGCCCGGGCCGGGACTCTCGCGCTGCCGCGCCGGCCCGTCTCCGTCGAGCAGCTGGGCCAGCAGGTCGATCCCCGCGATCCCGTCGATCAGCCCGTGGTGCGCGAGGAAGACCAGTCCGAATGTCCGGCCGTCATCGATCCCCGGCACGATGATCAGCCGCCAGAGCGGGCGCGTCCGGTTGAGCGGCGTGGCCATCGCTGTTTCCGCGACCGTGCCCGCCGCGCCCCGCGTTGCAACCGGCGCCGAGACCTCGACGTGGTCGGCGAGGCGGGCGAGCTCGGCGCCAATCCACACGGGCCAGCCCGTCAGCGGCGCCCGCGATAGCCGCTTGCCCAGCGCCGGCACCGCCCGCGCGCGCCGGATGAGCGTTTCGCGCAGCCGCGCCACGTCGAGCTCGCCGTCGTCGCGCAGCCACTTCTCCGCTGGCACGAACGCCAGCGCGCCAAGATGCATCGGCCTGCCCGTCCCCTCGAACGAGAGGAACGCCGCATCCTGCCCTGAGAGGCGCTCGTGCCCCGCACCGTGCCGTGCGAACAACGCGGTCATCTCCTTCAACATACGGCACCCGCCCCTTCCACCCACCAGTCCAGCTGGATGCCTGCTTACATTGCGGCCGTCAGCCCGCGGCATTCGCCCTTGGCCCATCTCTCCCCGTACATTTCGCCAGTGACCTCGCCCGATGGCGCGCAGCAGCCGTTCCGCATCCGCTCGCTCTTTGCCTCCGTCTACCTGCCGACGTTCCTTTTTGCCGTCGGCCAGGGCGCTGTGATCCCCATCCTTCCGATCTATGCGCTTGATCTTGGCGCGTCCGTCGCCTTCGCCGGGGTCCTTGTCGCCCTCCGTGGCATTGGGACGATGGTCTTCGACATTCCCGCTGGCGTCCTCGTCACCCGCTTTGGCGAGCGCGGCGCCATGCTGGTAGGCACGTTCATGCTGGCCCTGGTCGCTATCGGCGCCGGCCTCACCAGCTCGCCCTACGTCCTCGCCCCACTGGTCTTCCTCATGGGCTGCTCCTGGGCCATCTGGATGCTCGCCCGCCTCTCCTACGCCACCGATTCGTCCCCGGTCGAGCAGCGCGGACGCGTCCTTTCGCTCCTCGGGGGCGCAAACCGCGTCGGCAATTTTGTCGGCCCGTTTGCCGGCGGTTTCGGCGCCGCGAGCTTCGGGACTGAGTTCGCCTTTTACATCCAGGCGGCCCTGGCGCTTGCCGCCGCAGCCGCCATGTTCCTCTTCGTGCGCGAACCCGAGGCGCCGGCAGAGGTCCATACCGAGGCCGCCCACAAGCGCCTCCTCGGCGTCCTCCGCGACAACCGCCGGGTCTTCGCGACCGCCGGCCTCGCCACCGTGGCCATCCAGGTCCTGCGCAGTTCCCGCCAGGCCGTCATCCCCCTCTGGGGCGACCGCGCGGGCCTCGATGCGGCCCAGATCGGCGTCATCTTCGGGCTTTCGTCTGCGATCGACATGACCGTCTTCTACCCCGTTGGAATCGCCATGGACCGCTGGGGCAGGAAATGGACCGCCATCCCCTGCCTGCTCATCATGTCGGCCGGCATGGCCATGGTCCCCTTCACGGGCTCGTTCGCCGGTCTGCTCACCGCCGGGCTGGTCACGGGGTTTGGCAACGGACTCGGCAGTGGCATCAACATGACCCTCGGCGCGGACTTCTCCCCCTCCGTCGCCCGGGGCGAATTCCTCGGTGTCTGGCGCCTCATCGGCGACCTTGGCACCGCTGGTGGCCCGCTCCTGGTCAGCGGCGTGACGGTTGCCACCTCGCTCGGCGCGGCATCGCTAACAACCGGCGGCATCGGACTTGTGGGAGCCGCAATCATGTACTTCATGGTCCCCGAGCCCATGCACAGGAACCGCCCGCCCGTGGCCAGCGGCGAAGGTGCGGCCCCCACGTGACCGTCAGCCGCGGGCGATGGGCAGCGGGCTCGCGTGTCCCCCTGCCGCGGGGACTGGCTCCGAACCGTCCGCCCGCCTTACCAGCAGCCCGCAGTCACAGGGGTGCTGGTCCAGGTTGTAGTGGTACCGGTGCACCACGATGTACCCCGGCCTTGCCACCAGCCCCTCTTTCGAAACCCACGCCTCCACCGCGCCCGCTGCCTCGTCGATCTCGTCCACGTCGTCGGCGCAGGCGTACGCGAACGAGCCACCCGGGAAGAGCATCGTCCGGGCGGGTGGTGCTGGCTGATAATCGCTGCGGATCGGCACGCCGGTCCGGTAGCACATCCTGCCTCCCGCCTCGGCGCGCCAGCCGATCGCCGCGATGTCGATCCGCCCGAGCGCTGGCCGCGTCCGCAACCGCCACTCGTTGAGCGCATCCCATGCCCCCTCCGGGACGATCGCCGCAGCCCCGGAATCGCCGGCCGCCAGCGGCGCCTCGAAGTAGGCCACCCGCATCTCCGGCAGCCGGGCGAGCCACACCCGCTGCTCAGTCACGGGATCGCCCCGATCTCCTTCAATGACCCGATCCGGTCCCAGTCGTACCCGTACGCCAGCAGGATCGTCTCCGTGTCCTGGCCAAGTTCCGGCGCCCAGCACCCGGGCGCCGCGGGCGTCGCCGAAAAGTCCGCGGGTGTCGCCACCTGCTCCTTCGCGCCATCCGGAGAGTCCACCGTCACGATGGCCCCGGCCGCGCGGACCACCGGGTCGGCGACCACTTCCGCCACCGTTTGTACCGGCGCGAACCAGACGTCGTTGGCGTCGAAGATCGGCCCCCATTCCCGCAGTGGCCGCTCACCGAGGATTCGGTCGAGCGCCTCCACCAGCGCCGGCGCATGGTCGCGCCGCCCCGGGATGTCTACGAACCGCGGGTCCTCCGCCAGGTCCGGGGGAGTGCCGAGCGCCCGCAGGAAGTCCGGCCAGTGCCGGTCGCCCTGGAGCATCAGCAGCCAGAACCAGCGCCCCTCGCTGTCGCGGAAGCTGTTGATCAGCGGGTTGGGCGCGTTCTTGCGAGCGTGTGGAGGCATCGAGGGCAGATTGGCGCGCAGCTGCGTGTTCACATCCCACCCCATCATGTACACGCCGATCCGGGTGAGCGAGACCGCCACCTTCTGTCCCTCGCCCGTCCGCTCCCGGTGGAAGAGCGCCGCTGAGATTGCCCCCGCCGCGTTCGAGCCGGTCATGTGGTCGCCCATCCCGCCGCGCTGCAACGGTGGTTCAGCCCCGGCCGGCGTCAGGCTCGCCGCCACCCCCGCCCGCGCCCAGAACGCCCCGACATCGTAAGCGGCCCGGTTCGCCTCCTCGCTCTCTGGCCCGTAACCCGTGATGTGGCAGTAGATCAGCCGCGGGTTCGTCCTCCGCAGCCGCTCGTACGTCAGCCCGTACTTCTCCAGTACCCGCGGCCGCATGTTCGTGACGAACACGTCCGCCGCGTCGATCAGGTCCCGCGCGATGTAGCGCGCGTCCTCCACTTCCAGGTTCAGGGCGATGCTCTGCTTGCCCCGGTTGTCCAGTTCGAACGGTGGGTTCATCACCGCCCCGAACGCCGCGCCCAGGCCCCGGAACGGGTCGCCCTCAGGCGGCTCGATCTTGATCACGCTGGCGCCCCAATCGGCGAGCATTGCCGCGCATGATGGCCCGGCCACCCATACCCCGAGTTCGACGACCTTGATCCCTTCGAGTGCTCCTGCCATCGCGTTCCTCCAGCTCCTGCCTGCTGGCGGCGATTCTACCCTCCCGCGCGCCGCCGCTCCCGCTCCGATACCTCGAAACGCCACCGCGCCCTAGACTTTCCCGATACCACCTACGGAAGGTGCCCTCATGGTCCTCAGCGACCGCACCATCCGGCGCGAAATCGAAGCCGGCAATATCGTCATCGACCCCCTCGGCCCCGGCGCTATCCAGCCCGCCAGTGTCGATCTCCGCCTCGGGCACCTCTTCCGCGTTTTCCGCAACTCCCAGATCCCCTTCATTGACGTGAAGAAGGAATACCCCGACCTCACCGAGCTCGTCGAAATCGACGATGACCACCCCTTCATCCTCCACCCGGGCGAGTTTGCCCTGGCGGTCACCTACGAACGGGTCCGCCTCCCCGATTTCATCGTCGGCCGCCTCGAAGGCAAGTCCTCGCTCGGCCGCCTCGGCCTGCTCATCCACTCGACGGCCGGGTACGTCGACCCGGGTTGGGATGGCGCGCTCACCCTCGAGCTCTCCAACGTCGCCAACCTGCCGATCACCCTTTACCACCGCATGAAGGTCTCGCAGATCTCGTTCCTCACCCTGACCGAGCCCGCTGAGAACCCGTACGGGTCGAAGGCCGCGGGTAGCAAGTACCAGCACCAGGTGGGCCCCACGCCCAGCAAGTACTACCTCAACTTCCGCGACGAGGCCTGAGGCCGCCAGCTACTTCAGCAACCCGGAAAGGTCGAACTCCTGCCCCATCAGCGGGATTTCCGGCGCAACCTTGAACCGCTCCATCACGGCTTCTCCGAGCGTCGTGAGCGCCTCGCCCTCGCCGTGGACCAGGAATACCCGGTGCGGCGGTTTCGGCGCCGTGCCTACCCATCGCAGGAGTTCGTTCCGGTCCGCGTGCGCTGAGAGTCCTTCGATGCTGACCACGCGCGCCTGCACAGGGATGTCCTCTCCGTACAAGCGCACCGTCTTCTCACCTTCGAGGAGCCGCCTTCCGCGCGTCCCCGCTGCCTGGTACCCCACGAGCGCGATGAGGTTCCGCGGGTCGCGCACCAGCCGGTGCAGGTGGTGGATCACCCGCCCTCCGGTCAACATCCCGCTCGCCGCGATGATGATCCGCGGCCCCGGCATGTTGTTCAGCTTCTTCGAATCCTCGACCGAGCGGTGGAATCGCACGTTCTTCGGGAACAGCGCCTCCGGAGTCGTGTGCGGGATGCTCCGGTCCAGGTACTCCGATTCCAGGTACCTGGTGTACAGCGCGGTAACATCCGTCGCCATCGGCGAATCGATGTGGATCGGGATCTCCGGCAGCTTCCCGGTCTCGATGAGCTCTCGCAAGATCAGCGTCACGAGCTGTGCCCGCGCAACCGCGAACGACGGGATCAGGATGATCCCCTTGCGCGCGATAGTCTCGGCGAAAGCCTCCCGGATCTGATCAGCCAAGGGCCGGTGCTCGTGCAGCCGGTCGCCATAGGTCGATTCCATCACCAGCACATCGCACTCCGGCAACGGGTCCGGGTCGGTGTGCAGCGGCTGGTGGTAGCGGCCAAGGTCGCCGCTAAATACCAGCCGCGCGGACTTGCCGCCATCCTCAACGTCGACCTGCACGAACGATGAGCCGAGGATGTGTCCGGCATTGATGAACTGCGCAGTCACCCCCCGCCCGAGTTCGATCGGCTCCCGGTAGTCCACGGTCTTCAAGAGCCGCAGCGCGGCGATGGCATCCTTCACCGTGTACAGCGGCAGAGCCGGCTTGTGCTTGCTGTAGCCCTGCCGGTTCGCGAAGGCGGCGTCTTCTTCCTGGATCTCCGCCGCGTCCAGCAACAGGATGCGGACCACCGCGGCGGTTGCCTCCGTGCAGTACACCGGGCCCCGGTACCCTTCGCGGACCAGCCGGGGCAGGTAGCCCGTGTGATCGATGTGGGCGTGAGTCAGGAGGATCGCGTCCGGTTCGTTCGCCCCGAACGGTGTCGGCAGCCAGTTCAGCTGCCGCAGTTCCTTCAGCCCCTGAAACATGCCGCAGTCCACCAGGACCTTCGTTGACCCCGCTGTCAGCAGGAATTTCGACCCCGTGACCGTGCCCGCGCCGCCGTGGAATGCCAGGCTCAGGTTCACAGCTGCAGCCCCGGCCGGTTCTCCCGCATCGCGCGCTCCCACTCGAGCACGAACGGGTTGTGCGCCTTTTCGAAGGCTACCGTCGTCTCCTCCATATGGCCTGGCAACACCACCGTGTCCTCGGGCAACACCAGCAGCCGCTCGCAGATGCTCCGCATCTCCTGTTCCATGCTTCCTCCCGGCAGGTCCGTCCGCCCGATCGACCCCCGGAACAACGTGTCCCCGCTGAAGACCATCCCTTCCTCCGCGTAGTAGCTCACGCTCCCCGGCGTGTGGCCCGGTGTCGTGAGCGCCCGCAGGCGCAGGCCCGCCACCTCCACGATGTCGCCGTCCTTCACGAACATGTCCGGGTCGGGCGGCCCCTGGCTCACATCCAGGCCGAAACGCCCCGCCATCCCCCTCCAGCCGTTCCGGAGCAGCTCCAGGTCCGCCTCGTGCAGCAGGAACTTCGCGCCCGTCGCCGAATGCACTCCGGCGACGCCCATCACGTGATCGATGTGCGCGTGCGAGTTGGCGATGTACTTGATGCTCACGCCCATGTCCCGCGCCAGGGCCAGGATCTCCTCCGGCTGGTCGCCCGGGTCGATGCAGATCGCCTCCCCGGTGCGCCGGTTGCCGATCACCCAGCAGTTCTCCTGGAACACCCCGACAACGATGCCCCGGACCATCAGCTC
>CAZRUZ010000066.1:0-3415 GCA_964603275.1 uncultured Anaerolineaceae bacterium
GTGCGGGTCGAGGCCCCAAATCCCTCCGCCACGAACTGCTGCCTGGCAATCGAAAGGAGGTCTTCGTCCTCCAGCCGCCGCTTACGGGCCACGTCGGGTCATTTCTTGTTGTTCCTCGCGAGGAAAAGCGCCGTTGTACGTGCGGACCCTTCCCGGTCGATCACGAAACCCGCCTCGGCGAGCGCCGCACGCCAGAAGGCGCGTCGCCGCATCCGCCAGACGAGTGGGCCGTAGGCAATGGTGAGCCATACATTCGGCACGATCACCATGAGGAGCAACTGTCCCCCGGGGACCAGCACCCGGCTGACTTCGCGCAGGGTCTGGCGGATCTCGTCCGGCGGGAGGTGGTCGATCGCCGCGGAGCTTGCCGCCGCGTCGAAGGAACCGTCCTCGAACGGCATTTCCCGCATATCGCCCGAACGGACGCTGGCCCGGCTGGCAACCCCGGCCGCGAGGAAATTCTGTTCCGTGTTCGCAGCGCTATTCCCGCGGATGTAACCGGCGCTGAAGTTGTCCAGCCCGACGACGGTCGCGCCCGGTCTCGCGCGGGCGATAGCGATCGACACCCGGCCCGAGCCGCAGCCAATGTCGAGCACGCGCCCCGGCCCTCCTTTCAGAAAGGGTGTATCCGGGAGTTCCGAAACCTCGTTCATCCGGACACCGAAGCGCATCACCAGGAACCCGGCGAACGCCCAGGCGCCAAGGACGGCGAGCGGCCCCCACGCCCACCATGGCGCCCCGGCCAGGCCCACCGCGGCGCCTGCGGCCGCGAAGAGCACTGCCGGGATGAGATGTCCCCACGTCCACACCCAGTGATACTGCAGTCCGGGGGAGCTGGCGGGCGGGACGGGTGGCGCCATTTCGCGGTTCAGTTCTTGGGGCATGGGGCTCCTCCATAAAGATAAGTGAGTGCTTAGTTATTCTAGTGATAGCCTCAGCCACCCGCAACCGTTGGGGGCTGCACCCACATTCGGGACGCCTTCGAAGGCACGCTCCGCAAATAGCCGATAACCCACCGGCCGCCCCGCTCCGCTACAGTTCACCCGTGCAGCACCAACCCGAAGGCATCCACAACTTCCGCGAACTCGGCCCCTATCCCGTCCGCCCGGGCGGTACCATCCGATCCCGCCGCATCTTCCGTTCCGGCGCCCTCGAACGCATGACGCCTGCCGACGAGGCGTTGCTTGCCGGCGAGCTCGGCATCCGCACCGTCCTGGATCTCCGCCACCCCGATGAGTTCGCCGGGATCTCCGCCGGCCATCCCCTCGTTGACCGCGTGGTCCGCCTCTCGATCTTCTCCGAATCCCAGCCCCAGGAGGAGCTCATCGCCGAGCTCAACGGCCTGTACGGCCCCGGCCCATCGCCCCGGCGCTACTTCCACTACCTCCAGATTGGCGGTGACCGCCTCGCCCGCGCGTTCGAGCTCTTTGCCGATGAAGCCAACTACCCGGTCCTGGTCCACTGCACGGCGGGCAAGGACCGCACCGGCATGCTCGTCGGCATGATCATGGATGTCCTCGGCTGCAACGATGGCGATATCGCCCACGAGTACGGGCTGAGCGACGGCAGCATCGACCGGCTCATCGCCTACCTCCGCGCCAGCGGCCGCCAGCTCGAAGGCACCGAGGACGAGATCCGCGCCCGCCTCGCCACGCCGCCCGAACGCATGGCCGGCTTCATCGAACTCCTGCGCGAACACCACACCAGCGCCGGACACTTCTTCCAAAGCCAGGGCGTCCCGGCCTCCGCAATCGAGAGCGTCCGGGCCCTCTTGACCTCCTGACGCCCGCTACCGCTCCGCGATCGCCCGCGCCATCCGCTCCAATCCCTCCTCCAGCAACGGCCGCGGACAGCCGAAGTTCAGCCGCACAAACCCTTCCCCGGGGGCGCCAAAGGTGCGGCCGTCGTTCAGCGCCACGCGGGCGTGCTCCAGGAACCACTCGTGCGGGTCGTTCCCGGGAAGATCCAGCGCGTTGCAGTCCAGCCAGGCCAGGTACGTGCCCTCCGCCGGGTAGATCACCACGCCGGGCATCCGTTCCTGCACGAATGCCGAAAGGTAATCGCGGTTCGCCGTGAGGTAGGCCTTCAGCGCCTCCAGCCAGCCGCCGCAATCGCGGTAGGCTGCGGTCATGCCCACGTAGCCAAGAATGTTGACCGCGCCGACCAACCCCGCCTTCGCCGCCTCGAACCGGGCCCGCAGCTCCGGGCTGGTGATGATCGCGACCGATGCCTTCAGCCCGGCCAGGTTGAACGTCTTGCTCGGCGCCATCAGCGTGATCGTGCGTTCGGCCACCTCTGGCCCGAGGCTCGCGATCGGCGTGTGCACGTTCCCGCCAAGCACCAGGTCGCTGTGGATCTCGTCCGCGATAATCCACAACCCGCGCGCGAGGCAGACCTCCGCCATGCGCTCGAGTTCGGCGCGGCTGAACACCCGCCCCACCGGGTTGTGCGGGTTGCAGAGGAGGAAGGCGCGCGTCTCCGGCGTGATAGCCGCCTCGAAGCTCTCCCAGTCGATCTCGTACCGGCCCGAATCGCCCCGTACCAGCAGCGCATCCTGCCGCAGGAGCCCGTGGTGGCTGTTCGCCCCGAGGATCGGTGGGTAGGCCGGCAGCTGCACGACCACGCCCTCGCCCGGCTGGCCCAGTGCCCGCAGCGCGACATTGAAGCCCGGGATCACCCCGGGGAGCGGCACCAGCGCTTCGTCCTCCACTTCCCAGCGGTACCGGCTGCTCAGCCACGCCCTGAATGCCGCGTGGAATTCGGGCATGGCGAGGCCGTAGCCGTAGAAGCCCTGCTCCACGCGCTCGCGCAGCGCCCGGCGCACCGGTTCCGGCGCCGGGAAATCCATGTCCGCCACCGGCATCGGGATCACATCCGCCGGCTGGCGTCCCCACTTTGAGGAGTCCGTCCCCCGCCTCTCGTACACCCGGTCAAAGTCGTAATCCATGGGTTCGAATCCTACGCCCCCACGCTCCACCGCGTTGCGGGCATCCCGACTTTAGTCATGGACACGGGTGGCGGCTTTCACCAGAGTGGACGGCAAATCCCCATGGAGCGCACCATGCCCGCGACTGCCACCAGCACGCCCGGGCCCGCCATCGGCCGGGCCAACATCGTCACCGGCCTCTTCACGATGGCTGCCTTCATGGTCTACGGCTTCATCCTCATCTACCTGCGCGATTTCGCCCCCGACAAGGAGGAGTGGATCGCCGAGAGCCTGGATGGAGACCACTTCGAGGCGCGCCTCGCGCATGTCCACGGTAACCTGTTCGCGCTGCTCAACATCACCTTCGGCTTCCTGATGCTGAAGCTCCCGGTGCGCGGGACGCTCGGGCTCTGGGCATCCCGCCTGATCCTGGCCGGGCTGCTCATGCCCCTGGGTATCCTCGCGGAGGTCTACCTGGGCCTGCCGCCG
>CAZRUZ010000066.1:3515-13089 GCA_964603275.1 uncultured Anaerolineaceae bacterium
CCGGGCTTCGGCCGCCCGCAGCTTGAATACCTCGTGGTTGGCCGCCGCCTCCCGCGCGTAGGCCGCAACCAGGTCCGCGTCTACCTCATCGAGCGAACGGTAGTCGATGGTCGAAAGGGTGCTCGTGCCGTGCCGCAGCACACGGGCCGGGTCGTCCATGAACCCCCCGTAGAGGAACCGCAGGCACACCGCCTTCGTCGTCACGTCCAGCGCGATCACCCAGTGCCGCAGGTCCTTGCCGAACACGTAGGTCAGCATCTTGTAGCCGATCCGGCAGGTCAGCTCCGGCGCCGCCTCGCGGATCGCCGCGTCCAGCAGCCGGATAATCGGCGCCCGCGCCGGGTCAATGGCGGGCAGGTACTCCTCCAGCACGTTGCCAGCCATCACCCGGCTCCTTTCCCGCCACACATGCGTGTACGATAAGCCACCAGCCCACCACAGGGAGCGAACTTCCGCCCATGACTGGCAACACCCGGTCTGCCATCCGCCGCTGGGACTGGGACGCGATCGCCGGCATCATCGCCGCCGTCGCCGCCCTTGTCCTTCATCTCCTCCACATCATCGAGCTCGAAGTCCTCGTCACCATCACCCTGGTGATCCTTGCCCTTCTGCTCTTCCGCGACCTGCGCCGCGAGGCGCACGACGAGGCCCTGATGGAGCACACCCTCCACGCCAGCTCCGTCCTCGAATCGATCCAGTCCAACCTCCGCCCGGCCGATGTCCTGCTCCTCGGCCCGCGCCAGCTCCGCCCCGCCAGCGAAGCGTTCGCCCGCGATGCCCGCGGCGAAATGCTCTGGTTCAACGTCTGCCTGCTCATGTTCAAGCCCCAGGCCCTCTTCGATTCGCTCCTCCGGCCCGCGCTCGAAAACCCGCGCGTCACCTCCATCCAGTTCATCCTTGATGAGTCCGAACGCGAGCGCTGGGAGACCGAAGTGTTGCCCAAGGCGCGTGCCGCCGGGCGCGAATCGGTCCTTTGCGAACCGCGCTGGGTGCCCCTCCGCGGCGAGGCGGTCTCCTTCATCCTGGCCGATACGGTCCGTGGCCCCGCCGAAGCCCATCTCAGTTTCTGGGGCGAACCCTTCATGTCCCGCCAGCAGGGGTTCGATGTGCCCCGCTACGTCTTCCACGTCCAGTCGCATTCCGAGCTTATCCCCCGCCTCGTGGAACTCGAGCGCCAGTCCCGCCGCCTGGGCTCCTGATGCGCCCCGCCGCGTTCGTTGACGCGCCCGTTGCCGCTCCGCACAATGCCGCCCATGAACGAGGTGACCATGAGCGTCGGTGACAGCCTCCGCAAGAACCTGGAGTTCTGGCACTGGTACCCTCGCATGCTCTGCGAGGGCCTCTCCGAAGACCAGCTCCACTGGCAGCCCGAAGGCCACCCCAACAGCATCATGTACACCATCTGGCACGCCTACCGCGCCGAGGACGACCTGATCCACGGCCTTCTGATGCGGCGCCCGGGCGTCTTTCTGCGCGATGGCTGGGCCGGCCGCCTCCCCGTCGAGATGACCGGCGCCTCGCCCTTCGGCAACGGCCTCAACCGCGAGCAGATCGCCGCCGTCCGCCTCTCGCTCGATGCGGTGCTCGACTACGCGCAGGCAGTCGGCGCCTCCATCCAGGAATACGCTGACGGCCTCTCCCACGAACAGGGCGCCGAGATCGTCAAGCTCCCCTTCTTCGAAGGCGTCTACCCCGGCCTCGGCGAGGCCACACGCACGGAAGTCCTCGCCTTTTTCTGCATCGGCCACACGGCAGAGCACCTGGGCGAGGTGCAGTACATTAAGGGGCTCATGGGCCTGAAAGGGGCGCCGCTCTAGGCCCCCTGGCGCTAGTCGAACCCCGGGCAGTCCTTGCCGCCCGGGCAGGCATAGCGCATGAGCGCCGACCCCGCGGCGAGGGCCCGCTTCTCCAGCCGGTCGAACTCGTCCTGCTTCCCCCCGACGACGATGTCCACGGCCTTTTCCGCGCGCTCGTGCAGGGCGTCGTGCGCTTCCTTCGCGAGCTTTTCCGCCTCATCGTTCGGCGCGGTCTTTTCGAGCGTGCCCAGTTTTTCATCCACGTAGTCCGCCCACGCGTCGGCCGCCGAGGTCCACGCTTCGAACTCCGGCAGCTTCTTCTCGCAGGCGGTATCGCCGGACTTGCACTTCGCCTTGGAGGCGCTCACCCAGGTTTCGCCCGCGTTCACGTAGGCGGCGTACTTCTCCGTCTCGCCGGCCATGGCTCGTGAGGCATCCGCCTTCCACTCCGTCAGGTCCGCCTTCGGCGCCGCATCGCCGCCGTCGTCATCGTCGCCCCCGCACGCCGCGAACCCGGCGAGGCCAACCGCCGCAATGACCAGCAAGAACATGCGCATCTGGATCCCTCCCACAGGAATGTCGGCCCAACGTGGCCCGGAGATGAGCCCCCGGCGTCCCCGCGGTTCAGCCTTTCGCCGCCCGCGCCAGCCCCACGCCCAGCAGGTCCAGGCCCGAATGCTTCCCCTCCGTCACCGCCTCGACGTCGAACTGCTCGATGGTCGCGGGCGTCAGGCCGGTCAACTGGACAACCTTGCCGCTGGCGATGTGCCCCACCAGCTCGTCCGCCTGGCCGGGAGTATCGAAGAGGTAGAGCGCGCCCCAGTGGCCCGTTACCGGGTTCGATATCCACGTCTTCTGGCGGAGCCCGGCCATCCCGCTGAAGCGGGCGATCGACTCCTCCCGCAGGTACTCCCGCAACTCCTCGAACGTCACCTTTGAACCGGCCGAAAGGTCCCACAACACAAGTACAGCACGCATGGCCACGCAGTATACGGCCCGCGCTCCCGCCGCCGCTTCCCTCCGCTTCATGATCGGCGTCATGGGCGGGACGGCCCGGTACCGTACCATCCCGCCATGCCGGAAACCTCTGCCGAACGTCTCTACACCGGCTGGCGCGACCTCTACCGCCAGCGCTGGGAGTGGGATGCCGTCTACTGGGGCACCCACTGCGTCGATTGCTACCCCGGCAACTGCCCCATGCGCGTGTACGTGCGCAACGGCATGGTCTGGCGCGAAGAGCAGTCCGGCACCGTCGGCACCGTCGAGCCCGGCGTCCCCGATTGGAACCCCATGGGCTGCATGCAGGGGGTCTCGTGGAGCCAGTCGCTCTACGGGCCGGACCGCGTCCTCTACCCCCTGAAACGCGCCGGCGCCCGCGGCGAGGGCCGCTGGAACCGCATCTCCTGGGACCAGGCCCTCACCGAGATCGCCGACGGCCTCATCGACGCCATCGAACAGAACGGCCCTCGGTCCATCCTCCATGAAGGCTCGCCCGAAGTCGTCACCACCGTGCCCACCGGGCGGTTCATCAACGCCATCGGCGGCCTCAGTACCGATGTCAACGGTTCGATCAATGACTTCCTGATCGGCCTCTACGAGACCTTTGGCAAGTTCAGTCCCGAGTCTTCTTCCGATGACTGGTTCCACAGCGAACTCGTGCTCTTCTGGCACACCAACGTGGTCTACACCCGCATCCCCTTCTACCACTTCATCGCCGAGGCGCGGTACAACGGGGCCGAAGTCGTCAACATCTCGCCGGACATCAACCCCACCCATGTCCACGCAGACATCCAGGTGCCCGTCAACCCCGCAAGCGATGCGGCCCTCGGCCTCGCCCTGGCGCAGGTCATGTTCGCGGAAGACATCGCCGATTGGGCCTTCCTCAAGGAACAGACCGACTTCAGCCTGCTCGTCCGCCGCGATACCCGCCGCTACCTGCGCCAGGTAGACCTGGACCCCGCCGGCCGGGAGGACCAGCTCTACCAGTGGGACCCCGCCGCCGGGCTGCGCCTTGCCGACCGCGCCAGCCTCCGCCTCAACGGCGTCGATGTCGCGCTCGATGGCGACTACCCCGTCACGCTCGCCAGCGGCGAAATCGTCACCGTCACGCCCGTCTTCTCCCTCCTGCGGGCCAAGCTCGATGCCGAATACACCCCCGAGCTCCAGCAGGCGACCACCGGCGTCCACCCCGATACCGTCCGCATACTCGCCCGCAAGATTGCCGGCTGCCGGACCACCATCATCTCCGGCGCCAACGCCTGCAAGATGTACCACGGCGACCTGATGGAGCGGGCCATGTGCCTCGTCCTTGCGGCCAGCGGCAACTGGGGCAAGCAGGGCACCGGCATTCGCGGCTGGTCCGCCGGCCTCCACGACGGCATGGGCATCGCCCTCGCCAAGCCCGGGCCCGGCGCCGAAAACACCGAGATCGTCCTTTCCGCCCGCGACGCCGCCATCGCCTCGATCAAGCAGCTCGACCCCACCATGACCACCGAGATGGCCGCCCGCGAAATGAGCCGCATCCCCCGCGGCATGCTCCGGCCCTTCGCCGCCATGCTCGATCGCACCAGCGGCAAGGTCTCTGGCGGGACTGCCCCGCCCGCCTTTGGCTGGTACCGCCACGCAGGCTTCGCCGATCGCTGGAACGTCCGCGAATGGGGCGATGAGTCGCTCCCCCGCACCTTCGACGAGTACTTCCGCGAGGCCATCACCCGGGGCTGGTGGGATGGCGCCGACATGCCCGAGGACGACCAGCCGCCGCGCGTCCTCATTGAATGTGGCGGCAACATGCTCCGCCGTACCCGCGGCGGCAAGAACGCCCTCCTCCCCGCCCTCTGGGAGAAGCTCAAGCTCATCGTCATGATCGACTGGCGGATGAACGAAACCGCCCTCTACGCCGATTACGTCCTGCCCGCTGCCCAGCACTACGAAAAGGTCGCCTTCGCGCTTCCCGGCGCGCACGTGCTCAACCTCACCTTCTCCGACCGCGCCGTGCCGCCCGCTGGCGAATCCCGCAACGAGTGGGAGCTCTTCCGCGCGCTCCTCGCCCGGGTCAGCGAACGCGCCGCGGCCCGCGGTCTCGCCTCCTTCCACGACGAACGCGGCAACGTAAAGCCCTACGCCGGCCTTGAGGCGGAGTACACCCTCAACGGGTACTACTCCGACCTGGAAAAACTCAGCGATGAACAAGTCCGCGATTCGGCGCTCGCCGGCACCCTCCCGCCGCGCACCACCCTCGCGACCTTCCGCGAGCAGGGCCATATCCGTTTCACCGGCTGGGGGCTCACGCCGCTTGCCCTCTCGCAGGCGTCTCCGCTTCGGCCCGATGAGACCCACAACCCCTTCCGCGACCACGTCGAACAGGGTGTCCCCTTCCCGACCTACTGCCGCCGCGCCCAGTTCTACATCGACCACGAATGGTTCCTCGAAGCGGGCGAGGAGCTCCCCGTCCACAAACCCAATCCCCGCATGGGCGGCGACTTCCCCCTCGGCCTGAGCAGCGGCCACAACCGTCCATCGGTCCACTCCATGAACCACACCAACGAGTTCGTCCTCGGCACCCACCGGGGCGAGCCCACCGCCATGGTGAACCCGGCCGATGCCGCCGCCCGCGGCGTCGCCGATGGCGACCTCATCCGCGTCTTCAACGATGTGGGCGAGTTTCGCGTCCGCGCCCGCCTGGGCCCCTCCGTCCAGCCCGGCCAGGTTATCTCCTACAACGGCTGGGATGGTCCGCAGTACAGCGGTTGGGGCGGCGCCAACGAGATCGAGCCGGGCATGGTCAAGTGGATCGGCTTCGCCGGCGGCTATGGCCACCTCTCGTACTTCGCCTCGAACTGGCAGCCAGTCCCCGCCGACCGCTGGGTCCGCTGCGATTTTGAGAAGGCCTGAACTCCGCCCTACGCCTGCGCTGGCTTCGGCCGAAACACCCACACGGAGAGCAGCAGGAAGCGAATCACCGTCGCCACACCGCCCGCGGCCACCGCGATGAGGGTCTCCATCACGCGCGCCGGGTTATCGAACACCTCCAGGCTGAGGTGCAGCACTGTCGATGATGCAGCGAGCCCGAGCAGGTACACCGCCAGGTACTGCACGCCCTGCACGTGCAGCGCTCCATGGGTCGCTTCGAAGGTGTACTTCCGGTTCGCCGCGAAGTTGAACAGCATCGTCAGCGAGAGCGCCGTGAAGTTCGCACCCAGCGGCGCCATCCCCATCCGCGCGATGGCATAGATCACCACGAACGCGCCGGTTGAGATGAAACCAATCACCGCGAAGGCGCCAAAGCGCCGGAGGCTGGCTCGCCCGCTGCCGACAATCCTGGGCCAGAATGCAAGCGAGCGCTCCTCGCGCCGCGTGTCGATGCTCATGGACTCCTCGGTGGCGTGGCCGCGCGGCCATGCCATCGGCAAGTATACCGGCGCGGCCGCTTACGCCCGGGCTCGGGCCCCTCTGCCGTGCGCGAAACGCCCGCCGCCTCTATATATGACGTTGCGATCTCCCGGCAGGCGGCGATTGGTCCGGGATGCATCATGGAGGGGCCTTGCCCGGTCTGCGCTCGAACAATTCCGTCGCGGTTATCACCCTGGCCTTCGCATCTCTCCTCGCGCTGGTCATTTACTGGCCCGGCCTCGATTCTCCGTTCATGGGTGATGACTACCGCTACATGCTTGCCTCGCGCGACATGTCCTGGGGCGACTTCCTCCACGATGCATTCCTCCCGTGGGTCGAGCGCGAAACATCCGAGGTCTCCAAGGATCACTGGCGGCCGTTCTCCTGGACCTACTTCCGGCTCCAATACCAGGTCTTCGGCGATGAACGCATTGGCTACCACCTCACCAGCTTCGGCGCCCACCTCGCCGGCATCGCGGTCATCTGGTTCCTTGCCCGCCGTCTCCGCTTCACTATGCCCGGGGCCATCGCGGCCACCGTGATCTTCGCCGTCCACCCGGCCGGCTTCGAATCTGTCGTCTGGATCTCCGCCCTCAGCCTCGTCGGTTTCCCGCTTGCCCTCGCTGGCTGGCTCGCCTTCATCGCCGCGGTCGAAGCCCCCGCTCGCCCGAGGCAGCTCTGGCTGCACGCGCTCGCCCTCGGCCTCATCACCGTTGCCCTCCTGAACCGCGAAACCGCCTCAGCCGTCTTTCCCTCCATGGGGTTCTGGCTCCTCCTCGTCCGTGAACGCAACCGGCTGCGCGACCCCCGCGCCTATCTCCCCCTCGTCCCCTACTTCGCGCTGTTCGTCCTCTACACCCTGGTCTCGACCTGGTTCTTTACCGTCCGAAGCGACTCTCAGCTGAGCTTTGACCGTGGAGCCATCGAACAGGGCTGGTTCTACGTGAAGCAGGCCCTGCTCCCCACCACCAACGGCGCCCTCCTCATCGTCCGTGCCCAGCAACTTCTCGGCCTGGTAGTCCTGGCTGTCCCCCTTGTCGCCCTGTACACCCGGCGCTGGACTCTGCTGGCCATCTGGCTCGGCTTCTTCGGCTCGATCCTGCCCTATGCCTTTTTCAACGTCGGTTATGGCCCCCGCTACTTCTACTTCCCCGGCGCCTTCCTCGCCCTCGCCCTCGGCGCCACCGTCGCCGAGCTCTGGCCCCTGGCTTCGCGCCTGGTAAAGGCCGAACGCCTCCAGCTCTTGGCGACCTCGGGGTTGGTCGTCGGGGCGATTGCCGTTGCCTTGATGGGAGCACGCCGCGCCGATCGCTGGGTCGAAGTCAACGCCGAGGCCCAACAGGCCTGGATCGATGAGTTGCTCCGCGTTCACCCTGAGTTTCCCGAAGGCGGCGGCACCCTCTACGTCACCAATCTCCCAATGCCGATGGCGATGTTCTACGGTTACGTGGTCCAGCCCACCATCCAGTACCTCTACCCGGGGGAAGAACGCAAAGTGCAGCCGTTCTTCCGCGAAAACCTGGAAGACGTCCGCCCCTGGCTCGAGCCGGAAGACACCCTCTTTATCTACGGCGAATAGCCGATGGGCGCCGCTGGCGGCGGTTCAGCCCGCCGCGCGCAGCGGCTCCTGCCCGTAGGACAGGATCGCAGCTTCCGCTTGCGCCACGGCATCGGTCAGCCGCGCGACCGCCCGGCCGTCGAGCGAGAACGCCCCTCCACTTGACCGCGCGAGTTCATCCAGCTCCGCCCATGCGTCGTTGATCTGGTCCCCCACCGTCGTGAAGAGCGTCATGAACTGGCCCGAATCCAGGATCCGCGCTGACTCGATCCGGCCGTTCAGGCTCAGGGCCGCCATGGTCTTCAGTGCGCCGCGGAGGTTCTGCACATTCGGTTGCAGCGCCCGCAGGCGGCCATCGAGTTCGGTCATCAGCCCCGTCAGCGTTTCAATCCCCCGCGCGAGGCAGTAGTGCAGCGCCATCAGGTCCCCGCACCCGGATGCGCACCCGCCCTGGTCCAGCGTCTCGGCCATGTACGAATGCAACATCTCGCCTTGCAGGCGCGCGGCAGCCACCGGGAACAGCATGTGTCCCAGGGTCTCCGCCGCCGAGGCGATCGCTTCGCCCAGCGCTTCGAACATCGCATTGCAGCCGTCGGATTGGGAACGTAGCAGCCCGGCGACCGCGCCGATTGCCGCGCCATCGTGTCCCTCGGCCTTGCTCGCGGCCACCGTCGCGTTGAGCGCGAAGAGCTGCACCTCGCCCGCCAGCCCGCGGACGTACGTCGCCTTTTCGGCAAGGTGCACGTTGAGGTTGAGGTACTCATCCAGGCGGAGGACCAGCTGCGAGAGGAAGCTGTTCATCTCCGCCATCTGCTGGAGGGTCCCGTTCTGGGCCGCGGTAGCGCCCGCATGGACGCGTAACGGCCCCCTGCGCATCTCCACCAGGTACTCTTCGCGCGCCCGTACCTCGGCAAGCAGGGCGGCGTGCATGAACGCCTCGTACGTCGCAAAGCCTGCATCCCGGAGCGCCGCGAGCAGGCGCTCGCCCGATACCGCCATCGCTTCCTTCCGGTTGAGCCCGTCCGGGCCTTCAATCCCCCGTTCGATCTCGCGGAGTTCCGTATACAGGTCCTGGGCAATGGCGAAGTACTGCGTCGTCGGCTTGATCCGGATCGACAGGTAGCCCTCAATCGTTGGCAGGGCCGTCGCCATCACCCAGTAGTGGCGCCCGTCAATGGTGCGGTTTTTCACATACGCCGCCAGGGGCCGGCCGGCGCCGATCTCATCCCAGAGCAGCTTGAACACCGCCCGTGGCATATCCGGGTGCCGCACGATGTTGTGCGGGCGGCCTACCATCTGCCCCCGTTCGTAACCGCTCACGCGGATGAAGACCTCGTTTCCCGACTTGATGATTCCCTTCTCGTCGGTCACCGAGAAGAACATCTCATCCAGTGCGAAATCGCGCTCGCCCATGCTGGCCGCGTGGGCGCCGGGCTCGGAGTGGGGACGCACGGTGCTGGGGATGGACATAATGGCTCCTGGTTCCGGATACGGGATCACCGGCGCTTCACCCGGCCGCCGCCAACGGCCACGGGTGACACCGCCACCAGAGCCTACGGTCGCGCATGCGCCGCCGCCCATCCTCGTTCTCCCGCGGTCCGGGCCTCGTGTTCCCCTATGGGTATGGGTGTGGCCGCCGCCGCGCCCGCTCAGCGTTCACCGGCAGCCTGCCCGTCCCGCTGTCCGGCATCGCGGGCGCGTTCCGCCGCCACCGCGATCGCCTCATCGGCCGATGTCCCGGCGCCCGTGGCAACCAGTGTCTCGCCGGACCGCAACACGGCGGTCCAGAGGCCCCCTCAGTTGTTCAGCGATGCCTCTGCCAGCAACTCCA
>CAZRUZ010000067.1:0-13056 GCA_964603275.1 uncultured Anaerolineaceae bacterium
CGCGAAGTGCCCGGGGCCATCGAACACACGGTGGTGGTCGACAATGACTCGCGCGATGGCACGGTCGAGGCGGTCCGAGACGCCTATCCGGCGGTGCGAGTCATCGCGAACCACGCGAATGTGGGGTTCGCCACGGCGGTGAACCAGGGGCTCCGGTCGCTGGAAGGCCGGCCGGTGATCTGCCTGCTGAACCCCGACAGCCTGCTGCTGGACGGGAACCTCGCGGAGGCGGCCGACTACATGGAGGCGAACCCGGGCATCGGGGTGATGGGCGGGCGGATCGTGAATGAGGACGGTTCGTTGCAGCCGAGCGCGCGCGCCTTCCCATCGCACCTGAACGCGTTCTTCAACCGGCACTCGCTGATGACCCGCTTCTTCCCGCAGAACCGCTGGTCGAGCCGATACCTGATGACCGACTGGCCCCACGATGAGGTGCGGCCGGTGGACTGGGTCTCCGGGGCGTTCATGTTCATCCACCGGCGGACGATGGCGGCGGTGGGGCTGCTGGACGAGGGCTACTTCTTCAGCATCGAGGACGTTGACTACTGCCGGCGTGCGCACGATGCGGGGCTTTCGGTGGTGTACTACCCGATGGCGGCGGTCAAGCACCGCGTGGGTGGGAGCTCGCGGCATGCGGTCTACCGGGCGATGGCGGCCCACCACCGGGGGATGTGGCGGTACTACCGCCAGCACCTGCGCGGGAACATTGCGGTCGATGTCCTGACGGCAGCGGGCATCTCCGCCCGGCTCGGCATCCACGCCATTTCGTATGCCTTGCGGACACTGAAGAACCGTGTGCTGGGCCGGGAGAACCCCTGAGCGTTCAGCCGGCGTGGCGGTCGCGCGCCTGTGCCTCGCGCTCGGCCTGGCGAATGCCGATCGGGTCGGCCGTGGAGAAGTAGTCACGGACGAGGTTGCCGCGAAGGAAGCGGGGGTCGGCGGCAAGCGCGCCACGCTTCCCGGCCATGCCGGACTTTCCGGCCGCGAGCGCATGGCCGCCACCGGCGTTTTCCAGGAATTCGGCCGGGCCACGGAACCGTTCCGCGTCGTACTCACTCGCGCGGATCTCGACGCCCACGTGGCGGGGACCGGGGGAGTGCGGGGCTGGCTGGACGGGACGGCTGCTGACGGCAAGGGCGAGCCTATCGGCGAGCAACGTGGCCTGGCGGAAATTGCATTCGGGCAGAACCACGGCGAAACGGCCCTCATCGAGGCGGGCGAAGAAGTCACCGGCGCGGATGACGAGCCGCAGAGAATCGGCGACATGCTGGACGGCGTGGGAGGCGGCCGCGGGACCGAGGGCGATCTTCATCTCCTCGAACTGACGGATGCGGACGACGGCGACGGTGAGCGGATGGGAGTAACGCTGGGCCCTCGCAACGTCGCGGGCGAGCGCATCGAGGAGGTGCTGGCGGGTTGGCAGGTGGGTCTCGGCATCGATGAACGGCACCCGCGACGGGTCGTCGCTGCCGCCCGTGGAGTTGCGCAGCGACTGGACACCGCGGAAGAGCACGCCGCCCAGGCCGGCCGTGGCGGTGATGAGCACCAGGCCGACAGAACCGGAGTAGGCGACGGCCACGGCGACCTCGCAGGCGAGGACGATGGCGGCCAGCAAGTAGGCCGATCGGCGCATCGCGGCGTTGCGGCGCCGCTCGCCGGTGGGCCACGCGGCGCGGGCGGAGAGCCAGTTGGTGGCTGCGCCTGACACTTTGGCCGGATGAAGGTTGGCACGGCGTGGCATTGAAGAGAATTGTGAGCGATCAGCCGGTGGCCGCGGGTAGACACCGCGTGACGGGCTGTTACGGGTGGGTGACGGGTGGGTAAACCCCCCTAAAGACTTGGCGATTGCGATGCGGAGAGGCGAGGTGTAGCGTTAACGGCGATAGAACACTGCTGTTCGGGATCGCTGGGGGTGCCCTCACGGGCTGAGATCAGACCCCTTGAACCTGACCACGTTGATGCGTGCGTAGGAAAGCGATCCGGAGGCCCCGCAGCTAACTGCGAGGAGTCCGGGCTTTCCGGGCTCCTTTTTTGTTGCCCGGGAGGCGCCCCAGGGAAACCGGCGGCGAAAGGACCCAGGGAATGCGTATCCGATTGGTCATCCTGGCGGTGCTGACCGCGGCGATGGGGCTGTCAACAGCCGCTTGCGGGGGTGATGAAAGCCAGACACTGACCGTCATCACCCATGATTCGTTCGCGATCAACGAAGACCTCATCAAGCAGTTCGAGGACGAGCACAACGTAACCGTGAAGCTGCTCCCGAAGGGAGACGCCGGAGCGATGACGACCAGCCTGGCGCTGACGAAGGACCGGCCGGAAGGCGACGTTGTCTTCGGCGTGGACAACACGTTCCTCTCAAGGGCACTGGACGCCGGAGTGTTCGAGAAGTACGAGCCGGCGGGGCTCTCCGCGGTCCCGGCCGAGTTCCGCGCGGAGGGCGGCGGATTCGTAACACCCATCGACTACGGGTACGTGAACTTCAACTACGACATCGCGGCGCTCAGAGAGCGCGGGATCGAACCGCCAACGACACTCGAGGACATGGCGACGGCGAAGTACCGTGGGCTCACCGTGGTGGAAAACCCCGCATCGTCGTCGCCGGGGCTTGCGTTCCTGGTGGCAACCGTGGCGTACTTCGGCGAATCGAAGTACCTGGACTGGTGGCGATCGATGCGTGAGAACGGCCTGGTGGTTGTCGATGGCTGGGAGACGGCCTACTACACGAATTTCTCGCACAGCGGCGGCGAACAGCCGATCGTCCTGAGCTACGCGACGAGCCCGGCGTTTGAGCAGATGTTCGCCGACCCGCCCCGCGAGGACGCACCGACCGGCAACATCCTCCCGGCGAAGGGCGTCTTCCGGCAGATCGAGTACGCCGGGGTGATCAACGGGACGAAGCGTCAGAAACTCGCGCGGGAGTTCATCGACTTCCTGCTGAGCGTTCCCGTGCAGGAGGACATCCCGGCCCAGATGGCGGTCTACCCGGTCAACCCGGAGGCAGATGTGCCGGAAGCGTTCGCGAAGTTCTCGGAGGTTACGGTGCCGGCGGCAGAGGTGAGCGCCGCGGAGATCGCGGCCAACCGCCAGAAATGGATCGACGAGTGGACCCGGACCGTCCTGCGCTGAGCGAGTGGTGGCGGGAGCGCCGCGCGGGCCTGGCGTTGCTGTTGCCGGCGCTGGCGTTTCTTGCGGTGTTCCTCGCCTACCCGCTCCAGGGGATCCTGCGCGAGTCGTTCGCCCAGGAAGGCGGTATCGGGCCGCTGACCGAGGATACGTACTTCGTGGAGCGGGCGTGGTTCACCGCCTGGCAGGCGAGCGTCTCGACAGCGCTGACGCTGGCCCTGGCGTTGCCGGTGGCGTACGTGCTCGCCTGCTACGAATTCCGCGGGAAGGCGGCCGTCGAGGCGCTCATCACGGTGCCGTTCGTCCTTCCGACGATTGTGGTAGCGGTGGCCTTCACGGCCCTTCTCGGGCCGCAGGGGCTGCTCAACGAGGGGTTACAGGGCATCTTCGGGCTGAACGAGCCGCCGATCCGGGTGCTGAACACGATCTGGGCGATCCTGCTCGCGCACGTGTTTTACAACGTGGCGCTGGCGGCGCGCATGGTCGCGGTCTCGTGGCGCCGCCTGGACACGCGGATGGAGGACGCCGCGGCAATGCTCGGAGCGGGGAAGGCCTCGGCATTCTTCGAGGTAACGCTGCCACTGCTTCGCACCCCGATCCTGGCGGCCGGGTCACTGGTCTTCCTCTTCTGTTTCACGAGTTTCGGCGTGGTGTTGATCCTCGGGGGCTCGCAGTACGGCACCATCGAGACGGAGATCTACCGGGAGACGCTCTTCCTCTTCCGGCTTCCCGTGGCGGCGATGCTTGCGCTGGTGCAGATCGGCGTCACGGCGGTCGCGATGTGGGTGAACGCCGCCCTCCAGCGGCGGACCGTGCAACCGGGAGCGGGGACGCGCCGCCCACTGGAATGGACGCGAGGCAGGCGGCTCGCCACAGGCGGGATCCTCGTGGCGGTCGGAATGCTCACGGTGCTGCCACTGGCAGCGCTTGCCGAGCGATCCTTCCACGGAGGGGCCGGTTACACGCTGGAGTATTACCGGCGGCTGGACGACAACGTGCGCCAACAGGTGCTGTTCGTGGCGCCGATCGAAGCCGTGCGGAATTCGCTGAGTTTCGCGCTGCTGACGGTGCTGGTGGCGCTGCCACTGGGTACGCTTGCGGCCCACGGCGCGGTGCGGCTGCGGTCATCACTGGCGGAGGCGGTGGTGCAGCTCCCGCTGGGGGTCTCGGCGGTGACGCTGGGGCTGGGCTTCCTGATTACGCTGAACCGCCCTCCCCTGGACCTGCGCGGCAGCCCGGCCATGGTGGTGGTTGCGCACAGCCTGGTTGCGATGCCGTTCGTCGCGCGCGCCGTCGCGGCCCAACTGCGCTCGCTTGACCCGAGACTGCGGGAGGCGGCGGCGATGCTGGGGGCGAACCCGCTCCGGACGTTTCTTGCCATCGACCTGCCGCTCACGTGGCGGTCGATGCTGGCGGGCGGGGTGTTCGCATTCGCGGTCTCCATGGGTGAGTTCGGCGCGACCCTGCTCATCGCGCGGCCGGAGTACCCGACGATCCCGCTCGCGATCTTCCGCTACCTGGGACAACCGGGGGCGCTGAACTACGGGCAGGCACTGGCGATGGCCACGATCCTGATGGCGGTGACCGCAACCGGTTTTTTCGTCATCGACCGGCTTCGCTACCGGGAGTACGGGGGTTTCTAAGGGAATGCCAGAGCGTGCGCAGCCGCCAATCGCCACGGAGGGCCTCGACACGCGCGATATCGCCTTCCACGTGGGCCGGGCGCAGATCCTTCGCGGGGCGACACTCGGCGTGGCGAGGGGCGAGACCGTCGCGCTCCTCGGCCCGAGCGGATGCGGCAAGACGACGCTGCTCCGGGTGATCGCCGGGCTTGAACGGCAGGCGGCAGGCGGAGTGTGGTTCGACGGTGAGGACATCGGCCACATCGCCGCCCACCGGCGCGGGTTCGGGCTGATGTTCCAGGACCACGCGCTGTTTCCGCACCTGGACGTCTCGCGGAACATCGACTTCGGCTTGCGGCGGCGGGGGTGGGGGAAAGCGGACCGGGAGCGGCGGGTCACCGAACTGCTCGGGACGGTAGGACTTCGCGGGTTCGAAGGGCGGACGCTGGACGGGCTTTCCGGGGGCGAGCGCCAGCGTGTTGCCCTCGCGCGCGCCCTGGCGCCCGAGCCCCGGTTGCTGATGCTGGATGAGCCGCTGGGGTCGCTGGACCGGGGACTGCGGGAGCGGCTGGTGGTGGAGCTGCGCGCAATCCTGAAGGATCTGGCAATCCCGGCAATTTATGTCACTCACGATCAATTCGAGGCGTTCGCCGTGGCGGACCGCCTGGCCATCATGCGTGACGGCGTAATCGTCCGGACGGGGACCCCGGACGCGGTCCACGAGGAGCCGGGCACGGAGTTCGTAGCGCGGTTTCTGGGGATGGAGAACATCGTGCCGGGGACGCTGGGCCCCGGCGGGATGGTGGAGAGCCCGGCAGGCGTGTTCGGACCGATTGAACGGCGCCCGGGAGCCGGGCCAGTCCGGCTGCTGCTCCGGGCCGAGGGAGCACTGGTGACCGACGGCAACGGCCCGAACGTGGTCCGCGGGCGGGTAGTTGCCCGGGTCTTTCTCGGCGGGCTGACCCGGCTGGTGCTCGATACCGCTGCCGGGCGAATGGAATTCCCGCTTCAGCGGCCCCCGGCGGGGGTGGAGGAAGGGAGCGAGGTATCCATCCGGGTGGAAAAGGCGCAGGTCCTCTCAGGCGAGTAAGAGGACCTGTGCGCGGCGCCTGGGCGGAGTCTCAGGCTTTACTGGCCGCCGACAACCCGGATGGCATCGGCTTCGACCGCATGCCCGGCGGGAATGGCGGTGACGGACGGGACACTGCGGCTGCCCTTTTCGGCCACGCGGTAGACGAGGCCGCGGCCGCTGGCGAGTTTCCACTGGGCGCTGAGGGCCGGGAGGCTGGCGAAGAAGAAGGTGATGACGGCCATGAGGGGCCACATCAGCAGGCCGGTGACGTAGGTCCAGCGGGAGACGTACGCCGGGCGTTTGCCTCGCTGGATGAGCTCAAGGGCGATCATCGTCAGGAGCGGGACGATACAGAGGGCGATGAGCACGCCGGGAAGGTTGATCCACATGGTGGTCTCAACCAGTCCGGTGCGGTCAAAGTTGTCCCAGGTAGACGGGTGGATCAGGTTTTCCGGATGCCAGCCGGGGCCAGGAACAGGGTAGCGGTGTGTCCACCAGTTTGGCAGCGGCGCGCCCATGCTGCCGGCCATCTTGGACGGGAGCAGGAGGCCGAGCGTGACGATGTACCACTGGGCGACCCAGAGGACGTGGACCTTGGTGACGGACGTGGCAAGGAGCAGTTTGCGCGGCCAGCGCAGAGGAGAACGCCGGTTGAGGGCTGAGCGCCAGGCGTAGGGGATGTCGCTTGCGCCCCAGGCGTGGCGGACGCTCTGGGCGTAGTGGGCTTTGAGCGTCTTCCAGTAGCCATCGGTGAGGACGCAATCGTTACCGAGCGGGAGGAAGAGCGACTCGACATGGACCCGGTCGCCGAGGGTGTAGGAGCACTTGAGGAACAGGTGCCAGTCCTCGGGGATGACCTCTTCGTCCCAGTAGTCAACTTCGTTCAGCATCTGCCAGCTAAGCGAGTAGCAGCTGGTGGGGAACTTCACGCTGCCCGGCAGCAGGAGGTTGGAGAGGCGGTTGATGCCGGAGAGGCCATCGGGGATGCGGAGCGGGGCCGGGATATCCCAGATGTTGTTGCTGTTGAAGATGGTGGGCTGCCAGAAAGTGCGGTAGCGGTCGCGGGCGGTGAGGAAGAGGTAGTTGAGGGCGCTGAAGTGGCGGCGATGGAAGACCGCGTCGGCGTCACAGCTGGTGACGGTGTAGCGGCGGATATCGTCACGGCCGTCTTCGATGAGGTAGAGGTAGGCTTCGCGCGCGCCCCAGGCCTCGTTGGAGCCTTTGCCCGGGGTCTCGTTGGGGAGGCCTTCGGGGTGGAAAGTGGCGAACATGTTGGCGAACCGCGGACGGTACCGGTTGACCAGGCGGGTGGCCTTTTCAGCGGAGCCAGGCTCGCGGGCTTCCATGGCCATCACGACGACCAGCTGGCCGGCGTTGTCCTGCGCGGCGAGGGAATCGAGGGTGCGGCTAAGGCCGGCCTCGCTTTCCTTGTAGTTCGGGATGATCACCATGTGCCGAGGCCAGTCCCACGCTTCGGTTTCGGGATGGCCAGGGAGCCAGGCGGCGAACCGGATCCGCCAGTCGATGCGTTCCCAGCGGCGCAAGCGCCAGAGCCCGTAGACACAGGCGATGGCCACGGAATAGGAGCGGATGAACCAGTAGGTGAAGAACGCCATGCTGAGCACGGCGAACGCGACCGGGGCGTAGAAGGGGCCCCAGAAGATGAAGCTGATGAGCAGCAGGGACAGGGATAGTGGGATGAGATTCCAGAGCCGTTCGGCAAGGAGCGACGGTGCGTACACCGGGAGCTCGAGCGACGAAACGGCCTGAGACCGCGCCCGGGGGGAAAGGCGAGCCCTGACGGCCATAGAAATAGGCCTCGTTAAGGGTCTTCCCACGCCGCCGAGGTTAGCTGCCGGGCTACGGCCGGAGATAGCCGCTCCGCTGTCGCAAGCCTCCCAAGTAGAGGCCGCCAAGGCGGATTCGCCCCGAGAACTGGATCCCCCGTCCCGTCGAAACGGACTAGGCGTCGCGATTCACATCGCTGGCAGGATCTTCGCCTGTTCCGGCCAAGCGTCAAGGGGTGAGGCAGGTTGCAGCAGGTGGCTGTAGATTGAGACGGAGATGCAAAGTGGCCTATTTACACGCGAAACCCTGCTTGGAGACCTGCGAGAAATCGCCTTCAGCTTCGATCACGAAGGGGAGACGGTGCCCGGCCTCGCCTACCTGCCGACCGGCGCGACTGACCCGATGCCGCTGGTATTCATCCAGCACCCGGGGATGGGGAGCAAGGACGACTACTTCGTCGCGGAGGTCGGGCGAGGGTGGGCGAAGCGGGGATGGATCTGCGCCGGGCTCGATGCACCGCTGCACGGGGATCGCGCTTCGCACGACCCCATGGCGCTGTTCCGGCAGCCTGAACGGCATGAAGCGATCCGGGCGCAGTTCGCGGGCGAGGTGAGCGCCGCGATCGACCTGCTCGCCGCGACGCTACCGGTGGACACGGCCCGGCTCGGTTTCGTGGGGTACTCGCTGGGCAGCATGCTGGGGATCCCGGCCGTGGCGCGCGATGGCCGGTTCAAGGCTGTGGCGTTTTGCCTGGTGGGCGAGGGAGGGCTGGTCGGGCGCGTCGATGGACCGGAGGCCGACGTACCGAACCTTGGGAACGTCGCGGTGCGCGTAGTGGGCAAGCTGCAGGACGAGCTCATCCCGCGGGAGCGGACGGAGGCGCTGTACAACGCCATTCCCGGCGAGAAGGACATCCGCTGGCTGCCCGGGGGGCACTTCGAAATCGGTCCGGACGTGATCCGGTTGGCCGAGGAGTGGCTCCGGGCAAGGTTGTAGCCTCGCCGGGGGGCGCACCGGGCGTTGGCGAAGCGTGCGGGGACGGGTATGTCCACCGCCGCTATACTCGCCGCACAAACAACAGAACCGGCAAGGAACACAGATCCATGGGAAACATGATTGATGGTGGCGAGATCATCGCCCGGATGGTGAAGCAGGAGGGCATCGGCCACATCTTCACTCTTTCGGGTGGCCACGTGCAGAACATCTACGAGGGCTGCCTGAACAACGGCATCGGCGTGGTGGATACGCGCCACGAGCAGAGCGCAGGACATGCAGCCGACGGCTATTCGCGCATCACCTTCAAGCCGGGCGTGGCCGTGGTTACAGCGGGACCGGGCGTGACGGACGTGGTGACGGCGGTGGCGAACGCGTACCAGGCATCGAGCCCGATGGTGGTCATCGGTGGCCGTTCGCCTTTGCGGCAATACGACATGGGATCGCTTCAGGACATCGAGCTGGGCGGCGTGATGCAGCCGATCACCAAGTGGTCGCAGACGGTGTACGAGACGCGGCGGCTGCCGTACTACATGGCGATGGCGTTCCGGGAAGCGATGACCGGGCGGTTTGGGCCGACCTTCCTGCAGGTCCCGTCGGACGTGCTCTTCGGGCGGGTCGATGAGGACACTCTGGAGTGGCCATCAAGCTACCGGCCAACGGGCGAGATCATGGGGGACCCGAGCCTGATCAAGCAGGCGGCCGAGATGATCAACCGGGCGGAGAAGCCGATGATCATGGCCGGTTCGGGCGTGTTCTGGCACCGGGCGCACAAGGAGCTGGCCGAGTTCGCGCGGGTTGCGGATGTGCCGGTGTACACGAACGCGATGGGGCGCGGCACGCTGCGCCAGGACAACCCGAACTTCTTCTCACTGTCGCGCAAGCCGGCCTTCGCTCAGGCGGATGTGATCGTGGTGCTCGGGACGCCGGTCGACTTCCGGCTGAAGTACGGGCGGCCACCGGCCTGGAACGCGCAGGCGAAGATCATCCAGATTGATGTGGACCCCCGGGACATCGGGCGCAACCGCGATTTCAACCTCGGGATCGAGGCGAATATCCGGCAGGCGCTGTTGCAGCTCACCGGCGAAATCGGCAAGGGCAACCATGGCGAATGGATGAAGTACCTGCGGGGCCTCGAAGGCCAGGCCGATGCCCAGCGCGAGGTATTCATGAACTCCGACGCGGCACCCATCCACCCCCTGCGGCTGTGCAAGGAAATCGCGGAGTTCGTGGATGACGACACGATCATCGTCGGCGACGGCGGTGACATCGTGGCGCTGGCCGCCGGGGTGCTGCCGGTGAACAACCCCGGTCAGTGGATGGACCCGGGACCGTTCGGGACGCTTGGTGTTGGCACGGGCTTCTGCATGGCGGCCGCCGTTGCCGCCCCAAACAAGAAGGTCCTGATGGTGAATGGCGACGGGACGTTCGGGCTGAACGGATTCGACTTCGATACGTTTGTGCGGTTCAACATGCCGATCGTCTCGGTGATCGGGAACGACCGGTGCTGGCACCAGATTTATGTCGGACAGAAAGCACAGTATGGCGAGGGCCGGACGCCGGCGACGATGCTGGGTGACAACGCCCGCTACGACAAGGTGGTCGAGGGCCTCGGCGGGCACGGTGAGTTCGTGGAGCACCCGGAGCAGATCAAGGCGGCCATCGAACGCGCCTTCAACAGCGGCAAGCCGGCCTGCGTGAACGTGCTGACGGACCCCGAGCCCGCGGGCGTCAAAGGCGGTTACGAGTTCAAGTAAGCCGACGTGCCGACCGTCCATTCCGAGAGAGGCTACCGATTCTTCTTCAACTCGGATGAGGGAAGCCCAAGGGAGCCGCGTCACGTGCAGGTCGTGCGCGGCTCCGGGACGGCGAAGGCATGGCTCGAGCCCGAGCTCCGTGGAAAGCTGCTGGCCCGGGGGCGATAGGGGCGCTTAGCGCTGGCCGTTGATGTATTCGGTCATCGCGCGGATGTGCTCTTCCTGGTTGATCGTGACCCAGCGGAGCAGGTCGCCGATGGAGATCATGCCGACGAGCTGATCGTCATCGATGACCGGGAGATGGCGCAGGCGGCGCTCAGTCATCAAACGCATGGCATCCTCGACGTGGAAGGCAGAGTCGATCGTTACCAGGTCACGCGTCATCACTTCGCCGACGCGGGTCAGCGCGGGGTCGCGGTCGGAATCGACCACCCGGCGGAGGATGTCGCGTTCGGTGAAGATGCCGACCGGTTGACGGCCATCCACAACGAGAAGGCCGCCAACCCCTTTCTCGTTCATCTCCCGGACCGCATTCGAGACGGTCTCGGACCGGCCGATGGTGTAGACCTGGCGCCCCTTTTCCGCGAGGACGCTGCTGACGAATCCGTACATGACCGCACCTCCTTGATCTGGGCAAATCCCAGTATAAGAGGGTGTCAAGTGGCTCAGTTCGTCATACGCCGACGGTAAATCGCTGGGTGACCCCGGACTCGTCAACCTGCTCGACGACCGGGCCCGCGGCAACGCGGGCGGTGACGCGCCGCCAGAATGCCTGCGCCGGGAGGTTTCCCGGGACCTGGTGGACGAGCCATGTGCCGGGGAGACGGTGGAAGACCGCCTGTGCGGCGGCCGAACCGACCCCGGAGCGGCGATAGCGCCGCATGACGAAGAACTCGGCGAAAACGTTGATTCCGTTGACCACCCGGACCAGGGCGAAGCCAGCCCGCCGTCCGCCCGCCACAATAAAGAATGCGTGCCGCTCCTCCCCCGCATCGGGCGCCCAGTAGTGGTCTAGGTAGCGGTAGCCAAACTCACCGTGCTCATCGAGTTCAAACGGCTCGAATTCGGAGAAATCGTAGAGGTAGAGCTGGAGCATGCGGCGCAGCACCGGTTTGTTTTCGTACTTCACCGGCTCGATCGAAACATTCATGCGGGCAAGTCTACGCGCGGCACGCGTGCACGAGGATGCGCTTGTAAGCGTAGAAGTACGGGCCGCGGTCTCCGAGGCGTTCGAGCAGGACTTCGCGGTAGCGGGCGAGATACCGCTCGTAGAGCTCCGGGGACATGCGCCGGGCGTAGTCCGTGAGGTAGGTGCCTTTCACCCACTCGACGACATCAGCGGTCGAGGCCAGGTGGTGGCCATAGACCTGCAACCGGACGTTGAGGCCGGTGAAACCGAGCGCGTCGAGCGTTTCGGCGTACCACTCGGGCGGCATGACCGGCCACGAGCGTTCGTAGCTTTCGAGGGCGGTGCGGAACGGCTCGCTGGCGGCAACATCGCGAGCGGTGACGTGGGAGATATGCCCGTCGTTCGCGGGAACCTGGAACGCGAACTGCCCGCCTTCCCGGACGAGTGACGCGAGCGCGGGGATAAGCGCGGCGTGGCCGGGGACCCACTGGAATGCGGCGTTCGAGAAGACGACGTCGAACGGCAGCGATGGGCTGAAAGCTGTGATGTCACCGAGCTCGAAGCGCAGGCCGCCGCCGGCGAACTGGCCGCTCTTCGCGAGCATGGTCTCGGAGCTGTCGATACCGACGGTCTCGGCGGCCCCGGTGCGCTCGTGGAGCACCCGGGTGAGCTCACCCGTGCCGCAGCCGAGGTCGGCAACCCTCCCGCCGGGGACCGGGGCAACCATTGCCAGGAGATCGAGGAAGGGCTGGGTGCGCTCGTTCGCGAAACGTCCGTACTGGGCAGGATTCCAGGGGCTGGACATGCGGCTCCTCCATGCGGCGCGGTGCGCCTTGGCTGAAGCCCTTTCCTTGGTGGCCGGCGCTCCGCGACTCCCCAGGGGGCCGGTGGGCTCGGAGCTGGTATGCCCACTATAGCGTGGGGGACGGGCGCGGGTGTGCAGGATCGCTCGAAAGGGGGGCTACTTGATGACGCCGCGTTCGCGGAGGGCGGCGATTTCAGGGGGCGCCATGCCGGCCCACTCGCGCAGGACCTCTCCGGTATTGCCGCCATGTCCGGGCATCGGGCGGCCGACGACCGTTGGCGTGGCGGAGAGGTGGATCGGGGAGTTTGGCAACTTGAGCGTGCCGGGCTTGCCGTAGGGCATCGGGATATCAACAAGCATGTTTCGTGCGGCGACGTGGGGGTCTTCGAACAGGTCCGCGATGGTGTTGACCTTTCCGATGGCGCAGACGTTGGCCGGTTCGAGGATGGCAAACCACTCGGCGGTGGTCTTCGCCGCGAGGGCTTCGCAGAGGTTGGCCTCGAGGGCGTCGACGTTTTCGAGGCGGGCGCGGTTGCTGGCGAAGCGTTCGTCGACCGCCATGTCATCGCGTCCGAGCAGGGCGCAGAAGAGCTCCCATTCCTTGACGTTGGCGATGACGATCCAGCCGTCCTGCGTTGGGAAGGGGCCGAACGGGGCGAGGAGGGCGTGGCGGCTGCCCTGGCGCGTGGGGTGTTCGTTGAATGCGGACTGGCGGACGATGGCGTTTTCGCAGAGGGCCATCTGCGCTTCCATGAGCGCGACGTCGA
>CAZRUZ010000068.1:0-13031 GCA_964603275.1 uncultured Anaerolineaceae bacterium
GGTTTCTGATTGGGGCGACCTTCGCCATCGTGCCGGAGGTCGCCCTGTCCTCATCTGCTGGGGTCGGGTCGGCGCCGATCGTTCCCATTGGCGTCGCCTTCTTCGGCGCAACGCGGAGATCGCGCTCTCGCTCGGGCTGAGCGCATCGACAGTGAAGCATTACGTCGAGACCGCCATGCGCAAGGCCGGCGTGACCAACCGCGGCTCTCTTGCCGTGTGGCTTCGCGACCAGGAGGGGGCCGGTTGACCCTGGCCGATCAGAGGGGGGGCCAAAGAGCCGTATTGCGGGGCGAGCATCTCCCCTTCTAGCCTTCGTGAGCCAACAGTGGCCTGACTGTCGGCCAAGTTCTCACGTTGGAGGTGCCCGAAATGAAGCCACCGTTCACAAGAGTCACGTTCGCCTCTGGGTTGACGCTGCTGATTGCTGCCGCCGTGCTGCTGATTCCTTTTCTTCGGGCAAACGCCGAATCACCGACCGCAGCGCCCGTCACATCACCGCTCACTAATTGGGTTGCCCCCAGCCCATCCGGATCTGGGATTGAGAGACTCGGGCGCTTGGCGCCGGGCGCAAGCGTGGAGGTCAGCACTCTCCAGTTCACAAGGGACGATGGCCTCTCGATAGATCTTCAAGAAAGCGTTGAACCGAATATAAGGCGGCGTGTCGTTCGAATCTCTGTCGATGAGAACTGCGCACCTACTGCCACGAATGAACTTTTCGATGCGCAAACAGGCAGCCGCATGTATGTGATACGCACACGCGACGGCGTCGAGACAATTACCTTCGACGCTGACCACGACAACAACGGAACAGCTTCTGCGCCGCGTTCCGAAACGCTCACGCTGAGTCAACCAGGGGCTCTACGTATCGGGGAACTCTGCAGCGAGCCATCGACGCCGCGCGTCAACTGGGCCGATGCGCTGAGCCAGCGATCGAATGGCCGCGTCGTCACGTCGTCCTACCGGGGCATGCCCGTCCGAATCTACGTCCTGACCCAGGCCATCGATGCCGACACTCGAGAAAACTTCTGGATGGGCATCCCGGGACTTCGCGACATATCCGCCGAAATCGAGCAGGTGATACAGCAAGTGATCTACAGCCCGGACCTGGATATCGTGGTGAGCACGACTTCCAGCGCGGTAACAACCTCCGGCGACCACGTAGTTTTCGACGCGTTCGAAGTTGAGTGGTCCAGGTGCAACCCTAGTTGCACTCAGTAGCTTCGGGATACGACCTCAGTAATTCTTGTCCAACACCAGTAGAAAGAGGAACATGCCGATGCTTTATCATCTCAACCTAGAGGGTCCACGCGAGCGGTCTTGGTACTTCAAACGTCTCGCTATTCCGTTGGTCGCAATGCTGGCAACGTTCAGTCTCATTGTGCCCTCCTATGCCTTTGAGTTCGACCAGGAGCAGGACGATCGATACCTCCAAGGGTACTGGTGGCAGGGTCGCGGCACGCTCTTCTTGGATGCAGGGCAAGGAGGTTGGGTGTTCAACGGTCAGTCAACGACTAGCCGTAATACATCCTTAACTTATGTTTATGCTCGGTCGCGTGGCCTGGAGAGGTGCGTGGGCGTGGTGACTGACACCAACTGGAACCAAGAGGCATGGAGTTCTTCGCTCGCGGCTGTTTACGGAGCGGGATCAGGCTATAGCTCGATTGCGAACTGCTCAATCTATTGGTGGTCGCCCTGTAAGACGTTCGAAACGAATGGCGACCACAGGGCCGACTACGGGGGCTACTATGACACCACCTCCACCGACCCTTGGATCGTTGAGCCGGTCTGTTGATAGACTACCGGTGGCATGGCGGGCCAGGAGAATCCCTGATGTTCCTCGGACGCGGCTGCGGTCGAGCAATGAAATGCCCGTTGGTGCCGCTGGCGGGCCTGGTTCTGGCAGCTTTCATCGGGGGCGGCTGCGGGGCCGACGATGGTTCAGTCACGGTGGAGCGGCTCGGCGAGTTCGAGGTCGCCGTGCGCGCCGGCTGGCGCATCGCCCTCCCATCTGCCGCCGCCCCGCAAGACCAGGACATCAACCCAGTCCTCACGGTCGGGCCCGAGGGGTCGACCTCTCCGGAGGGCGGGCTGGGTGTCTTTCGGAACCCTGATGGCACAACGCTGGAAGTCTCGGAGGCTTCATGGCGTGCCCGGCTCGAGGACGCGGAGCTCGGATCCTCAACAACCCGCCGGGGCGACGGGCGCGTCATCTCGGAGTTCGAGGGTAGTCGCGCGGATCGCGTCAGTGGCGAAACGCGCTACGTTCTTGTTGGGGTCATCATGCCCGAAGGCCCTTCGCCAACGACGTGGGTCGTGTACTGCGACGCTCGAGTGCGGGACTTCCTCAAGAATTGCAGGGAATTCATCGACGGGTTCGTCCCGCTGCCGGGCGCCGAGACGTGAGCCGGGCAGCACCACCTCGCCGGCCGAAGCAAGATCAGCCGTCGAACGAGCTGTGCCGGCCACGAACGCGGCGGCAGAGCGCTTGATGGGCGATATCGAGGCGGTCGAGATTGGGTACGCGGTCGCGAGGCGGGCCGAGCTCATGCTTGGGCTTGGACTAGTCGCTTGCATGGCGGCAGCGCTCTTCCTGACGGCCTCGGGCCGGAGGGTCGGCATCATCGCGATAGTGCTTCCCCCTGCATGGCTCGTGGCGTTCGGTGGCTGGGCTGACTTCCCGATTCCAGCATGGCAAATTATCGTCGGCCTTATGGCTGGCGTCACGATGTGGCACGCTGTTCATTTCCACGGCACTCGCGGGATCGCCTCGGCGACCGGGAGAATAGTCTTCTCAGTGGGTCTCTGGACGATTGCCGCCGAACCGATCGTTCGTGCCGTCGTGATGCGAAACCTATACGGCATAGACTTCTTCATAACCTAGCTTCCATCTTCGAGGTTGCATGGATCATGCCATCGCTTGGCCAGCGCTAATTACCGGGATAGCCGTGGCACTTGCATGTGCCTCAGCGCTCGTTGCTTTGCGAACGACGGGCCACCAACGGACATCGACCAGTGGGAGTTGGCAGAGGGCAGTCACATTTCTCGCGTTAGCTCTTCTGCTACTGTTTGGCATTCTCCTTGCGTTCTGGGCTCTCAACCTTCGCGGAACTCTGGGGCGTTAGGCGCCCCACTCTGTACATATACAGCCCTGCGCTCCAGCCACCGCGTGGCGGGCCTTCCGCTCCGCCTGAACGCCCGGAACTTCCCGTCGGTCCGGAGCGCGAGAATAGGGGGAGAAGCGGGCGAGACGTGAGCGAGCTGCCCAGCCTGAAACGTGCGCAGCCAAAATTGCCAGCCTCCTGGGCCTCTGCCGCTAAGGCCCACCGGCCACCTACGAATACCGCTCCTCGCGCCACGGGTCGCCGTACATGTGGTAGCCGTAGGTCTCCCAGAAGCCCGGCCGGTCGCGGTCCAAGAACTGGATGCCGCCCACCCACTTGGCGCTCTTCCAGAAATACAGGTGGGGGATCACCATGCGCAGGGGCCAGCCGTGCTCCTTGGTGATCTCCTCGCCGTTATGGGTGCGGGCGAAGAGGACGCCCTCCTGCATTAGGTCGGCAAGGGGGACGTTGGTGGTGTAGCCGCCGTAGCTGTGGAACATGGCGTGGGTCGCTTCAGGCTTGACGCCAATCGCATCCATGAGGGCTTTGAAGGGCACTCCCTGCCAGGTGTTGTCGTACTTGCTCCAGGCGGTCACGCAGTGGATATCGCTGGTGTGGGTCATATCGCCGAGGGCGTTGAACTGTTCCCAGTTGAACGTCTTCTCTTCTTCGACGAGGCCCCAGACATGGAAGCGCCAGGTGGCGAGGTCGACCCGGGGGATGCTGCCGTAGTGGAGGACGGGCCAGCCGGTGGTCAGATGCTGACCCGGAGGAAGGCGGACTTTGCCGTCAGGCCGAAGTTCCCTGGCGCCCGGCATCGTGATCATGGTCAGTCTCCTCGCTCCGAATTGCGCTGGTTCCAGCGTACCGGCAGTGGCAAGCCCCCGACAAGGCGGGCCGCACCAGAACCGCGGGTGTGGTTACACTGGAAGCGATGCACGACGTGAACACGAGCGCGGCGGCGCCACCGAGATTCGCGATCCGTCCACGGGATGGCTGGTTCCTGGCGCTGGCCCTGGCCATCGTGGGGCTGGACCAGGCCGCGAAGTGGGTGATCCGTGAGGCGGTTGAACGCGGCGAGGCCCATGCGGTGGTGTGGCCGTTGAAGATCGTCCATGTGACGAACAGCGGCGCGGCGTTCGGGCTGTTCCAGGGGGCTGGACCACTCCTCGCGCTGACCAGCGTCCTCGGGATGGGGGCAATCCTGGTGTACCTGTTCAACCCGGGATTCGCGCATCCGTTGATGCGGCTCGGGCTGGCGCTGATGCTCGGCGGCGCGGTCGGGAACCTGATCGACCGGGTCGCGAAGGGCGAAGTCGTCGACTTTCTCAAAGTGCCGAACTGGCCCGCGTTCAACGTGGCTGATTCGGCGATAACGATTGGTGTGCTCCTCCTGATATGGGCAGTGATGTTCGACACGACCCCGGATCCGACGCCGGAGAACTGACCTCACCCCAAGCGGGGAGGCTTGATGCGGTGCTTGCACGGGCACTGCCGGGGCTATCGCGCGCGCGCATCCAGCGGCTTATCGAAGCCGGGCATGTGCGGGTGAATGGCGAGCCGGCCCGGAAGTCGGCATCGGTGGTCGCGGGCGACGTGCTCACCTATTCGGTGCCGTCAACGGAGCACGAAGCGCCCGCCAGCGGCCTGGACCTGCCCATCCTGTACGAAGATGCGGTGATGGCGGCGATCGACAAGCCAGCCGGGCTGGCAGTGCACGGTGCGCCGGGCGATACCGGCCCGAGTGTCGCCGCGTGGTGGCTGGAACGGCTGGGAGAACACGCCGCGGGATTCGATGTGGAGCGGCCCGGGATCGTGCACAGGCTCGACAAAGAGACTTCCGGCGTGCTGCTGCTGGCGAAGACGCCGGTGGCGCAGGCCGCACTCAGCCGGGGATTCGAGGAACGGGCGACGCGGAAGACGTACCTGGCAATCGTGGAAGGCGTGCCAGCGAAACCGCGCGCGGTTATCGATGCGCCAATTGACCGGCACCCGGGCGACCGCACACGGATGGCGGTGACGCGGGCCGGGCGGGAATCGCGGACCGAGTACGAGGTGGCCGCCCACGATGCGGAGCGGGCACTGTTGCTTGTGCACCCCGAGACGGGCCGGACGCACCAGATTCGCGTACACCTGGCCGCGATCGGGCACCCGGTCGCGGAAGACGGCGTTTACGGCCGGCGAGCGGTGAGCGGGCGGCAATTGCTTCATGCCTACCGGATCGAGGCGCCACATCCCGAAGGCGGCCGCGTGACCGTGACGGCCCCGGCGCCCGAGGACATGGCGGCCGCGATTCGCTCCATCGGCGGGGAACAGGTAGCCTCGCAGTACTCCCACATCACGCCGCCGACCCGCGAGCCGGCGACCGACTGAGCTAACACCGTGACCGACACTCCGCGTCCCGTCCGCACGCGCTATGCGCCCAGCCCCACGGGCGACCCGCACATCGGGAACATCCGATCGGCGCTCTTCAGCTGGGCGTATGCCCGGGCAAACGGGGGGCAGTTCCTCCTGCGGATTGAAGACACCGACCGCAACCGCCTGGTGGAAACCTCGGTGGACGCGATCATGGACAGCCTGCGCTGGCTGGGGATTGACTGGGACGAAGGGCCGGATGTGGGCGGGCCACATGCCCCCTACTTCCAGTCCCAGCGGCTGCCGCTCTACCGGAAGGCGGCGGAGACACTCATCGACCGGGGACGCGCGTACCGCTGCTTCTGCACGGCCGAGCGGCTGGACCAGATGCGGGCAGCGCAGGCGGCGGCGAAGCGCCCGCCGGGCTACGACGGACTGTGCCGCGGCCTTTCGCGCGAGGAATCGGATGCCCGGGCGGAGCGCGAACCCTACGTGATCCGGTTCGCGATGCGGAAGGACGGGCAGACCGTCCTGAATGACATCATCCGGGGCGAGGTTGTGTTCGAGAACAGCCTGCAGGATGACTTCGTGATGCTGAAGTCGGACGGCTATCCGACGTACCACCTTGCCCTCATCGTTGACGACACCGAGATGGAGATCAGCCACTGCATCCGCGGTGATGAATGGATTTCGAGCGCGCCGAAGCACATCCAGATCTATGAGGCGTTGGGCTGGGAGCCGCCGCAGTGGGCCCACCTGCCGCTGATCCTCGGGCCCGATCACAAGAAGCTGAGCAAGCGCAGCGGGGATACGGCCGTCCTTGATTACCGGACGAACGGCTATCTGCCCGAGGCGATGGTCAACTTCCTCGCGTTCCTCGGGTGGTCGCTCGACGACCACACGTCGATCCTCGGGGCGGAGGAACTGACGCAGCACTTCGACCTGGCGCGGGTGGTACCGAACCCGGCCGTGTTCGACATCGAACGGCTGAACCACCTGAACGGCCACTACATCCGGGCGATGGACGACGCACGGTGGCAGGCGACGATCGCCGAATGGTGCGAGCAGCAGCTCCCGGATTCGGTGACACGCCCGGTCGACCCAGAAATCGTGCGTTCGGTAGCGCCGCTGCTGAAGGAACGGGTGGCTCGGCTGGATGAGATTGCGGGGCTGGTGGAGTTCCTGTTCGGCTATGAGGCGCCCGACTACGAACTCGACGCCCTGACGGAGCGGGTGGGCGGCGACAGCGAGACCGCGCTGCAGGCGCTCGACGGCGCACTGGTTGCGCTCGACGCGGTCCCGGAGACGGGCTGGAACCGCGACGCCATCGAGTCCGCCATCCGCGGGATGGAGACGAGCCTGGGGCTGAAGCTGCGCAAGTTCGTCCCCGTGCTGTACGTTGCCGAGATGGGGCGAGCGCAGGGGATCCCGCTCTTCGACTCGCTGGAACTGCTCGGCCGCGAACGCGCGCTCCAGCGGCTGCGGACGGCGCGTGCGCGGCTCGGCTAGGAGGCCGGGGTGGAACGTACAGGCCGATCCGGTATCGTGTGAAAGTTACGCCCACAGAGGTTGTTGAAATGGCTTACGAACTTGACGTGCTCGTACCGAACGAAGCACGAGAAAACACCCCGGACTTTGGCAGCGGCGACACGGTCCGCGTGCACGCGAAGGTTGTCGAAGGCGACAAGGAACGCATCCAGGTATTCGAGGGAGTCGTCATCCGGAAGCGGATGAAGGGGCTGGTCTCGAACTTCACAGTGCGGAAGATTGCCAGCGGCGTCGGCGTGGAGCGGACGTTCCCGGTGAACAGCCCGCGCGTCGACAAGATCGAAGTGATCCGGCGGGGCAAGGTACGGCGCAAGAACCTGTACTATCTGCGCGGCCTGACCGGCAAGGCAGCCCGGATCAAGGAGAAGCGGTTCTAGACCGCCCTCGGCAGAGCTAAACAGTACGGCCCCGGCGAGTGTTCGCCGGGGCCGTTTGTTGCGTAGCTATTCTCCGGAGGCGCCCGGTGACCCATCGACGGGCACTCGCCCACCGGTGGCGGTAGCGCCCTGGGGCGGCTGGCCGGGAGGTCCGCCCTGTATCGTGCGGCGGAGCGGGAGCTCCTGCATCAGGACGGCGAAGAGGGCACAGAGGAGAGCGGCGGCAAACGCGGCAACGTAGATGTTCTGCACCGCCTTGACAACGCTCTCGCCCTGGGCCGTTTCTGCCCGCGTGAGGATGTCCTCGCCGCCATCAAGCGAAAGGACCTGTTGCTGGATCGCGGCGTACTGGCGCTCGTTGAGCTTGATGGTCGGATCATCGAGCTGCTGGGTTATGACAGGCCCGACGGCCGCGCGGTCTTCCGGACTGAAGCGGTCTTCAAACTGGGAGTTGTAGGTGTTGGAAAGGATGGCGCCGAAGACGGCGATCCCGAGGACGCTGCCGATCTGGCGGAAGAACTGGCTGGAGGAGCTGGCCACGCCAATGTACTGGTAGCTCACGGCGTTCTGGACAACCAGGGACATGGTGGGGAGCACCAGGCCGAAGCCAAGGCCCAGGAGCACCATGATTGCGCTGATGTGCCACAGCTTCGTATCCAGGCTGAGGCCGGTGAGCATCCCGAGGGAGATGGCGATCAGTACGGTGCCGAAGAACGTCTGCCACTTGTAGTGGCCGGTTCGGGTGATGACCTGGCCGCCCAGAATGCTGGTGACCAGTACGCCGAGGCTTTGGGGCGTGCTGATGACACCTGACGTGGTAGCCGAGGCATCGAGGGCGGTCTGGACGTAGATACCGAGGAACTGGAAGGCGCCGAAGACGCCAACACCGAACGTGAAGACGATAAGGTTGGACATGAGGAAGACGCGATTGCGGAAAAGGTGGAGCGGGAGGATGGGCTCAGGGTGGCGGGCTTCCTGCCAGATGAAAACAGCAAGGACAACAACTGACCCGGAGAGCAGACCGATAATCTGCGACGAGCCCCAGGCGTACTTGTCGCCGGCCCAGACGAGCGCGAGCAGCGCCATGACTGAGGAAGCGGAAAGGAGGGCGGCGCCGAGGAAGTCGAGTTTCGGGCTGCCCGCACGGGTCTTTGCAGGCAGGTTGAAGTAGATCGCGGGCATAGCGATCAAGCTGACCGGGATGTTGACGTAGAACACCCAACGCCAGCTGAGGTTATCGGTGAGGAAGCCGCCGAACGCCGGGCCGATGATGCTGGCGAGACTGAACATCCCGGTGAAGAGGCCGATGTACTTGCCCCGCTCGGCCGGGGAGAAGAGGTCGCCCATCGTTGCGAAGACAGAGGCGAAGATCATGCCCCCGCCGAGGCCCTGCACGGCGCGCATCCAGATAAGCACGGGCATGTTCGGCGCCGCCCCACAGGCGGCGGACGAGACCATGAAGATGAAAACGCCGCCAATCAGGAACAGCTTCCGGCCATAGATGTCACCGAGCTTGCCGACGAGCGGGATGATGACCGTGGAGGTGAGCATGTAGCTGGTGAACAGCCATGACAACAGCCCGAATCCGCCGAGGTCGGCGAGGATGCGCGGTGTCGCGGTGGAAACGACGGTCTGGTCCAGCGCACCGACGAAGAGGCAGGTCATGAGACTGCCGAGGAGGAGCCACTTCTGGCGGTTGTCGAGCGTCTCAGCGAGTGGAACACCTTGATCAGCGGTCATGCATGCCCCTGGGCCTTCACGTGCGGGTGAGGTGAAGAGCACAGGGTACATAGTTCGCTTGAAGCGAACAATTGGGGCCGGTTCCTGCCTGCTTTGGCTGTCTTGTAGGCGGGCGCATCGCTACGGTGGAAGTACCCCCGTCCCTGCAGGCGCCGTCCGGCGCCGGGATGCGGACTTGGCGGCGAACCGGCCCAAGAGGTACCAGGATGATCGACTCTGCCGCAAACGCCGGCGCGATCGCCGCGCTTCGCACCGAAGTGCAACGGCGGCGGACGTTCGCGATCATCTCTCACCCGGACGCAGGGAAGACGACGCTGACGGAGAAGTTCCTGCTCTACGGCGGGGCGGTGGAGGAGGCCGGATCGGTGCGGGCGCGCGGCAACGCCCGGCGGTCCACTTCCGACTGGATGGAGATGGAACGGCAGCGCGGGATCTCAGTGACCTCCACGGCGCTGCAGTTTGACGCATTCGGCTGCCGTTTCAACCTGCTTGACACGCCGGGCCACCAGGATTTCAGCGAAGACACGTACCGGACGCTGGCGGCGGTCGACAGCGCGGTGATGGTGCTCGACAGCGCGAAGGGCATCGAGGCGCAGACGCGCAAGCTGTTCGACGTGTGCCGGATGCGGAAGATCCCGGTGCTGACGTTCATCAACAAGCTCGACCACCCGGGGCGCGAGCCGCTCGAACTGCTTGACGAGATCGAGCGCGTGCTGGGGATGGTAGCCGTGCCGATGAACTGGCCGATCGGCGACGGGCCGACGTTCCGGGGCGTGTACGACCTGGTGAACCACGCGGTGCTGCAGTTCGAACGGACCGAGGGCGGCCGGCACCGCGCGCCGGTGACCGTGGGAGACCTGGACGACCCGAAGCTGACGGAGATCCTGGGCGACAAAGGTCACGCCGACCTGCGCGAGCAGATCGACCTGATCCGCGGGATCACGCCGGAATTCGACCGGGAGGCGTTCCTGCGCGGCGAGATGACACCGGTGTTCTTCGGCAGCGCGCTGAACAGCTTCGGCGTCGAGCCGTTCGTAGCGGCACTTGCGACCCTGGCCCCGGCGCCGGGGCCGCGCGCCTCGGATGCGGGCGCGGTGGCGCCGGACTCCGAGGAGTTCTCGGGCATCATCTTCAAGATCCAGGCGAACATGGACCCGCAGCACCGGGACCGGATGGCGTTCCTGCGGATCTGTTCGGGACGGTTCGAAAAGGACATGACGGTTTACCACCCGCGGTTGGGGCGGAGCATCCGGGTGACGCGGCCGCACCGGCTGTTCGCGCGCGAACGGGAGACGGTGGAGGAGGCCTATGCGGGCGACGTCATCGGCCTGGTCAACCCGGGGCTGTTCCTCATCGGCGATACGCTGACATCGAGCAAGAACCTGCGTTACGAGCCGATCCCGCGGTTCGAGCCCGAGTGTTTCGCCCAGCTCGAGAGTTTCAGCTTCGCGAAGTCGAAGCAGTTCCAGCGGGGGTTGGAGCAGCTCGAGGAGGAGGGCGCGGTGCGGGTGTTCTGGCCGCTCGATGGCGCACGCACGCCGGTACTCGGGGCAGTCGGCACGCTCCAGTTCGAGGTCGTGGCGTCGCGGCTGGCCACGGAGTACGGCGTGGAAGCGAAAGTGGTGCAGATGGAACACACGGTGGCAAAGCGCGTCACCCTCCCCGCCAGTGGCGAGGTGCAGTGGCCGCGGTCAGCGATGCGCGTACAGGACCGGCACGGCGACCTGGTGGCGATTTTCCCCTCGGCCTGGGAAGAAGAGTATTGCCGGAAGCAAAACCCGGAGCTCGGGCTGGCGCCGCTGGGCTGAGCCCGGACTCCAATGTGGATCGCTGCCGGCTATCCGGCGGCCTCCGCCGTCCAGAGAAGCTCGGCAGTCTGGGTGCTGAGGTAGACAACGGCGGCCTGGCCAAACGAGCCGGCGAGCGCGAGGGCGTCTTCCCGGAGGATACCCACGACGGCGAACGAAGGCTCGACGTGAGCGCCAGCTTCATCGCGACCTCGGGCGGGGAAGAATGGGAGCCCCCTTCGGACAAGTTCGGCCTGGAGGCGGCGGTTCGCTGCCCGGTTGGCGGAATCGCCGGGGCGCTCGAGGCCCGGGTTCCACGCCGTTATCACCACGAGAGGGAGCGTGAGCACCGCCTCCGCGGGCGTGCCGACCTGGAAGGCGACCGTGCCGGCCGGCAGGTCAACCTCGTAGATGGCTTCGCGATAGAGCTGTTGGAGGTGCTGCTGGGACGCCATCGTCCCCATCCTAGCGCGTGCGTGTCGAGCCATGCCCTCGACACGGAGTGGTTCCACGGCCAGAATCCGGGCATGAATGAGCCCATTCTTTTCGAGCAGCGCGGGGCCGTTGGCCTGCTGACCCTGAACCGGCCCGAGCGGCTGAACGCGATTGACCACGACATGCTGCGCGCCCTGCGCAATTTCTTCGACGGCCGGGCGAGGGACTTCGAGACGCGGGTCATCGTCGTCACCGGTGCGGGCCGTGGGTTCTGCGCCGGGCTGGACCTGAAAGCGGCGGGCGAGCAGGGGCAATGGCAGCCGGGCGTCGGGCCGGTGCAGGATTCGATGACGTTCCAGGAAGACATCGCGGACCTGATGGTGAAGATGCGGAACTGCCCGCAGCCGTTGATCGCCGCGGTGAACGGCGCGGCCACCGGCGGCGGGCTTTCGATCGCGATCGCCTGCGACATGCGCATCGGGACAGAACATGCCCGGTTCGCCTGCTCGTACTTGAACCTCGGGCTGGGCGGCGCCGATGTGGGTTCTTCGTACTTCCTGCCGAAGATCGTGGGGCCTGCGTATGCGGCGGACATGCTCTATTCCGGGCGCATCATCGAGGCGGACGAAGCGCGGGAGATGCGCCTGATCACGCGCATCGTGGGCCAGGACGAACTGCTCCCCGCGGCGATGGCGGCGGCCGAGGGGATGGTGCGGAAGGCCAGCCCCCTTGGCCTGCGGCTCACCAAGCAGGTGCTGAATGAGACGGTGAACGGGCTGCCGCTGGAGACCACGTTGAAACTGGAGAACCGCAACCAGATCGTCGCGAGCCAGACCGAGGACGCGCGCGAAGCGCGCACGGCGTGGTTCGAGAAGCGCGACCCGGTGTGGCGGGACGCATAGCAGCCCTACGCGGGATCGAACTTCAACCTGCAACCGTGCTCAGGCCGCGCCAGGCACCTCGCACTCAGGACCGATGACGATCACGGGGACGGTCGCCCGGCGGACGACGGCGCCGGAGACGCTGCCAAAGAGGGCATGACCCAGGCCAGAGCGTCCCCGGGTGCTGAGGACGATGAGATCGATACCACGGTCCTGGGCGAAGTTGTCGATCGCCTCGGCTGCATCGGTGGAGAAGGCCGCACGGACGCCAACCTCCATGCCGGGGAAGTGATGCGCCGCCAGCTCACGGAGCTGGTCTTCGACAGCGGCACGGGCGGTCTCGATCGCCTGGCCACGGTCGGCCGCGAGGGTGATGGCAGGGGTGGCCGGGACTCCCCGCGGTGGGGGTGGCGCCGACAAACCGGTCACCGGAGCGGCCGGGTGTGCCGGGCCAGAGGGCACGTCATGGGTGGCGCGTGGGTCGACGACGGTCAGCAGCAAGGTCTCGGCATTCCAGCGGCGCACCCACGGGGCGATGGCGGCGAGAGCGCGCTCGGAGAGTGGGCTTTCATCAGTGGTGACGAGAACGCGCATGGTCGGACTCCTTACAACAAGGGACGCTACCAGCGCGGGACGACGGGGGTGAGGGGCTTCCGGACGTATTCAAGGGGACATTCTGGACGTCTCCGGCGGCCGGGGGACCGGAAACAGGAAAGCGCCCATTGGCGTGGGCGCTTCAGGAAGAGGTGCGTACTGGCTGGGGACGGAGGAGTCGAACCCCCACATACAGATCCAGAATCTGCTGTC